>DATALD010000039.1:0-62963 GCA_036261255.1 Bacteroidales bacterium | reverse complement strand
GGATTATTTCACAGTGTTGTTTGTGATGTGGAAATAATCAAATGAAACGTCGAAAGGAGTGTTCGGCTTTGTTGTATCGGAGTTAAAGTAGTATGTGCTCGTCATACTCTGTGTAATAATACCATCGCATGCAATAACACCTGCCTTAATATCCTTAAGAAGGGCTACATCTGAGCCAAGCATCTTGAATTCCTGGCCATTTGCAGAATAGTAAGCAGTGTATTTATTACCTTTCTTCTCAAGTCTGAGGACCAAAGCATTCGTTCCAACAATTTCGTTTTGTAGGTTGTAACTGCCAGCTGATTTGGCAATACCATTTTCTTCAATAAGGAAATCTACTGTGCCAGGTTGCGGTCCTGTTGCTCTTGTTGTTTTAATAACTGCTCTGAGCATCAGTTTCACAAAATTCTGATCATCCTGGTATGCAATCAAACCTGCATTTTCAGGCTGCGATGGAGCTCTTGAGGCAACAAGACTTGTTTCAATTGTCCAGTCGCTGTTAGCGCTTTGAACAAGAATATTTTTAGCATTGTTACTTCCCTCTGAAACATCACCTGTTTCTGAAGTGATTGTTAATGAGCCTGGCTTAGCTGAAAGGTTGTGAGTTGCTTTATTTTCCCTTATCCATTGCCATTGGTTGCCGAGTGGTTCACCATTGAACTCATCACTTTTTGAAGCAACGTCAAAATTAACATAGAATGTATTTTTTTCGTATGTACCGTTGTCGAGGAAGCTCACCTCTGCGGTGCCGGGAACAGCTTTTGCCTGTGATATCTTAACTTCAACATTCTTATCCAAAGCTTTTGCACTGATAACAGGAATTTTTGCCTTGTCTTTCAAAAGGATGCTGTAAGCTTTAACATCATTGCTGAAGTCTTTGATCTTCTTTCCATCAATTGCTATTTCAACCGGCGTAAGATCAGGCATTACTTTAACAGGAGTGCTGTTTGACACCGTTACACCATTATAAGTAACATACGCAAAGATCGATGCAATGCCAGACTTAAGGGCAGTGATTTTTCCATTATTGTCAACCGTTGCCACTGATGGGTTGTTGCTCTTGTAAACAATTTTGGCTTTGCTGATATCGATAAAGCTGTCATTTGACAAGCTTGCTGTCATGCTTGTTGTGGCAGTATTGCCAGGACGGAACACTATATTATTACAATCGAGGACAACAGTCTTCAATATTGCATTAAAGTCTCCTGACATTGTTGCAGTAACCTGTCCCTTAATATCTTTTGATGAGGCGCCTATTTCAAATATATATTTGCCTTTATCGAAAGTGATCTTGTCGCCTTCAGCATCCCAGAACCAAAGATCTGCGCAGTTAATATCAATAGAAACAGTTTTTGTCTGACCTGCAGGTATTGTTACTCTTTTAAAACCTTTTAGTCTCTTGATTGGTCTCTGCAGAGATGCGGGGCTATCAGGAGTTTTTACATATACCTGGGCAATTTCGTCACCATCAGCATCACCTGTATTTTTAATGTCAAAAGCAACTGTCACTTTATCGTTTGGTGTAATGCTAGTTTTGCTGATTTCAAAATTACTGTATTCGAATGTTGTATATGATAATCCATAACCGAACTCATAAGAAACATCCTTATTGAAATACCAGTATGTACGGCCGGTTTTTCCGCTACCGCCACGAAGTGTATAGTCATTAAACTCAGGAAGGTCCTTTACTGATTTGTACCATGAAATGCTAAGTTTACCACCTGGGTTAACTTCACCAAATAATATTTTTGCAATAGCTGCGCCCTGGGCTTGGCCATTATAACCGGTCCAGATCATGCCGGGAATATTTGGGTTATTTTTGAAGTTCTCAACTTCTACCATACCCATTCCCTGCATAACAACGATAGTATTTGGGTTAACAGCAGCAACAGCTTTTATAAGCGCCTCCTGGTTCCCTGGAAGTGAAAGAGAGAACCTGTCTGATTCTTCTCTTCCTGTTGTCTGGTCAGTTCCAACGAAGATAAGCGCCAGGTCGGCAGAAGCTGCAAGGTCAAGTGTTTCCTTATCTGTTGCAGGAGCTTCAGGTTCGCGATAAACGAAAACAATAGTTTGTGGTCCGGTAATCCCAAGGTTATTGATTTTTGCTTTAACAGTAGTTGCTCTGCCTCCGAATCTGAATCCGCCAGGAGCTGCACCAGCCTGGGCCTGTGGAGCATCAATCTTTTGTGATGCAATTATATTACCTGTTGCAGAACCTACTCTTGCCTCGAGTAAACCACCTGCTGAAATAGATAGTCTGAACCTGATTGAATCAAGGTTTGTAAGATCAATATTGTCGTATGCAGTCCAGTCGCCATCTTTAATACCTCTCATCGATGACGTATTCCCTCTTGATGAAGTTATTATACCAGATGCTGAAGCACTGTATTTTGTAGCATCATAATCTTTTGCTGTTCCATTCTTCTCAACTGTTGTAAAGCCGCTTAAAGTAAAGAAATCAGTTCTTCTCTCGGTATTCCCTGATGATTTGTTGACAATCTCAATGTTATAACCGTTTTCTTTAATAAAATTCTGTATACCAGTAAGTGGGGTAATCCTGTATTTGGCTTCAATTTCACCTGAATAATCGCCAAGTTCAACTTTTTCAGCCTGTGAACCCAAGACAGCAATTTTCTTAACACCGGAAAGATCAATAGGTAAAGCTTTCTTTCCTGTTTTTGAGGCAATATCATTTTTCAGAAGGACGGGTGCTTTTGTTGCAATCTCAAGAGCAAGGTTATTATGAGAAGGATCGTTAATTATTGTTGGTTTAATGCCAGTATATGGAACTTCTTCCTTAGGATCAAACTCACCAAGTCTCATACGCACCATAAAAATATTTATCAAAGCTTTATCCATATCGGATTCAGTTATCAAACCTTTTTTAAGCGCTGAAATTGCGTTTCTCTGGTAAATATCACCACAGTCGGTATCAACACCTGATTTAAGACCCAATGCAGTTGCTTCTTCATTTGTCTTAATATAATTGTGTCCTGAGCGGATATCAGAAATAGCACCACAGTCACCGGTTACATAACCATATAGACCGTAAGTTCTTCTTGCAATTGTATCAACAAGGAATTTACTTGCTGAAACCGGAACGCCATTAACAGCGCTGTAGGCGGTCATTATTGCAGGAAGGTTATCCTCTTCAATAAGTGTTCTATAAGGTGCAAGATAAAACTCCCTCATATCTCTATCGTCCATATTTGCACTACCAGAGTGCCTATTGAACTCGGTATTATTTGCAAAAAAATGCTTTCCGCAAGGAACAGCTTTAAGATACTTTGGGTCATCACCCATTAAGCCACGGATAAAACCACTGCTTATCTCTGAAACAAGAAAAGGATCTTCACCGAAAGTTTCAGCTGTTCTACCCCATCTTGGATCGCGTGTTGGTTCAACAACAGGTGACCAATAAGTAAGTGTGAATAATACATCATGATTGAAACCTCGAGCTTCATCAGCAATTACCGATGTTTCTTTCTTAACAAGTTCAGGATCCCATGTTGATCCAACTGCAACGCTGTTCGGGAACGAAGTAGCGGTTTTTCCACTATTATTGTTCCTTCCCATAATTCCATGAAGAGCTTCACCCCAAACATCATACTTGTTTACTCCCAATCGGGGAATGGCGGGCATTGTATTTCCAAGCTGGCTCTGTTTTTCTTCAGGAGTCATTCTTGATACAAGATCAGCTGCTCTTTCCTGGAAAGAATAAGCCGTATTAAGGTATATTGGCTTTTTGGCAGCTCCATCACTGGCCAGAAAGGCGGTCATAAAGACACTGCTGATAATTAGTAAAAGAAGTTTAAAAAATCTCATTTTCGTCTTTTTTGGTTATTATAGTTATTTAAGGTTTACTTCAACATCGTGGTAAATAGCCATTTGTCTCAACTAACATTTATATATTTCGCGGTAACTATGATCTGTTAAGATAGACCTTTTTCAATTTTCTACAAAAACTTATGAATCGTTGTTATTTATTAACAGGTACCTGGTTGCTTATATGAAACCAGTCGAAGTCAACAAAACCTCCGGTTGTTTTTGTTGAATAGTTGAATAATCCATAGCGGTAACCCATAAAATGTGGCATGGAGTATTCCATTTTTAGCTGGTTGCCTATTTTTTTCCAGCTTTTCCCATCAAGACTGTAGTAAAACTCTGCAACATCAGCCAAATTCTCGAAATTGCAATCAGCCCTTAAATACACATTTTTCTGATTAAGAGGTATTTTTTCAACAGTAGCCGGCTTTGCTGTTGATCCATTAACCATTGCAATTGTTTTTACACCATTTTCAAACTTCACCCCTATAAGTCCGAACTTCCTCTGTAGTAACGATAGTCCCGCAAAATCTCCTTCTTTCATATTTGTGACATCGATCAACGTTGAACCAGAACATACCGGGCCAATCGTTCTCTGTGTCAAAGTATTCTTTGCCATTACAAAGCTTGTATCGATACGCCCTGTGGTGAGCCTGAGGAATCCTTTTCTCTGTGAAACAGACCAAAGGCTATTATCAGGATTATGATTCCATTGCCATACTAGAGGAAGAGCAGGTTCTTTCTTACCACGTTTAAACTCATCAGGCGCTACAATTCCTGGTATTAACCCTTTGCTTTCAGGCAGATCGAGATTATCAGGCACTTTCCCATCAACTCCGATTACAGGCCAGCCATCTTCCCATTTTGCAGGTACGAGGTAAGGTATCCGCCCTACTGAACCATAATCCCTGAAAAGAAATGCATACCATTTACCATCAGGAGTGTCAACAATACCTCCCTGGGCCACTCCTTTATCCTGGAATACCTTTTTCCCTTCCCATGGACCTGTAATCTTATCTGCACGGTGTACAACAACGGTACGCATTCCACCTCTGGGCCATGTTATGTTAAAAAGATAAAACTTACCATTGACCTTAAACAGCTGAGAGCCTTCACCAAGACCGCTATCAGTACCTGAGGGTAGGCTTGAGTTCTCAATAATTACCTGGTTTACACCACCTTCCTTTACACCTGACAGATCTGATTTTAACTCAACAAGTGTAAGTTTTTTATTTCCATATATAAGGTAATTTCTCCCGTCATTATCAAAGACAAGTGTATGATCGTGAAAGCTCGGGCTGAAAGATATTGCTTTCCATGGACCCTTTTCTATGTCTTTTGTTGACCAAATATATGTTTTATTAGTTGTTGAAGAGAATGTCGAAACATAATAGGTACCATCATTGTAACGAATGCAGCTTGCCCATGTTCCTTTACCATACGCGTTTTTTCCATTCTCAAGATTCAGCTCATCGTTTTCACCAAGCCTTTCATAAGCATAGCCTATTGTCTCCCAATTAACGAGGTCTTTTGACTTCATCAAAGGAACACCCGGGTTCATGTGCATTGTTGTACTGCTCATATAATATGTATCACCGACACGAATCATTGACACATCGGGAACATCAGCGAAAATAATTGGATTTTTTGCTGATCCCTGGGCAAAAGCGCTTTGCGATAATATTAAAGTCATAACAAGGATGAAAAGGGATCGCATAAAGTGAGTCTTATTAAAATAAGTACCGATCATAAATGTAAAATTTAAGATTTAAAACAAGAGAAGCATTAATTAAGAATTAAACATTTTAAACTATTTGAATATCTATAATAATTACCAAAATATTATTTAAAGCCTGACAACTATCTTTTTCCCTATATAGGTTACAATCTTATCGAATTTGTCAGAGATACCGATGCCTGAGCCTGCATCCTGTTTCACCACTATTATTTTGAACTTTCTTTGCATTAGCATTCCCGGGAATGAACCTTTACGCTCATCGATTGTAAGTGACCTTTTTGAGTCGTTCCACCTAAATAATATCGTGCTGTAAGCGCCTTTTTCGTAGTTATAATTATCATTTTCATCTTCATACAATTCAAAACTCCCATCAGCGCCTTTATAAATCCTTAACTCAAGGGTATCCTGCACATTTTCACCTGTATACTGTATAAACTTACCCATAGGTATTATTGATCCCGATTTAACAAAAAGTGGTATCTTATCAAGGGGAGCTTCAGCCTTTATAGTCTGACCTCCCTTGAAAACTTTTCCTGTCCAGAAATCAAACCATTCAGTTGCTGCAGGTAAATAAACATTTTTCTCTTTTATTCCCGGTTCAGTTACAGGAGCGACAAGAATAGCTTTACCAAACATAAACTGGTATTGTTTGTCGAGAGCAGACTGATCATCAACAAAGTCCATAACAAGCGGGCGCATCATTGTGGAGTTATTCATTGAAACCTGGTAAGCTTCGCTATATATATAAGGTATAAGCCTGTATCGGAGATCTGTCATCTTCCTCATATTTTCTTCAACTGTTTTCCCAAACTTCCATGGTTCTGTCTCAGTCTGGTAGGCATGCATCCTGAAGATGGGATTAAAAACGCTCCATTGATGCCACCGCAATAGCAGTTCATGAAATGACTCGTCGGTGTATTGCGATCTTCCTGATCTGAAAAAACCACCAATATCTGTGGTCCAATAAGGCAGACCTGTGATTGTAAAATTCAAACCAGCTACTATTTGCCTCCTATAAGTATCCCAGGTGCCTCCTATATCTCCAGACCAGTTTATTATTCCATATCTTTGCTGTCCTGAAAAAGCTGACCTTGTGAGTATGCATACACGTTTATCTGAAGAGGCCTCACGCTGACCTTCATAAACAGCCTGGCTGACCATAAGCGGATATGTTAACCTGTACAGATCGCCTGGTCCCATGAATGTTAATTCACCTTTCAAGGCATCGTTTTCAGGTTCAACTGCATCCATCCACCACGAATCAACGCCTTCGTCAAACATGTTTACTTTTAGTGTATTCCAATATTCTTTCCTTGTTTCAGGGTTGAAATAGTCGAGCCACTTGCTCTCCCCGATAAACCTCTTTTTTGCAACGTATTCTTTCCCTATTTCGGAGTTTTTGTCGGGATTTGACCAGATTGAAATGTTGAAATGTGCATTTAAATCATGAATATCTTTTATAAAACCAGCAGGATTTGCATAATTCGTCTCATCGAACTGCGGTACACCCCATCCTCTGTTTCCCCAGTACTGCCAGTCCTGGACTATTACATCCATCGGGTATTTCCTTTCGCGAAATTCTTTAACAGTTGAGACAAGCTGTGAGCCTGAGGTATAACGTTCACGACATTGCCAAAAACCGTAAGCCCATAATGGGAATAAGGGGGCTTTTCCTGAAAGATCGCGATATGCAGAGATCACCTCATCAGCTGTTCCCAAGAAAACAACATAGTCAAGTATCTTCGCGTTTGGTGATCTGAATGTTGTTTTGTCATCCTTAAGCTTCCATGATAGTTTTGGTTTATTGTCTGCCTTACATACAACCTGCACCTCATGTTTACCTGCGGTCAGTTTTACAAGAGCGCCTGCTGTCGGTGGCAGCCACATATTGCTTTGATCGAGGCAGGCTAAACCATCTATAGTCACATAATGCCTGTTTCCCATATCACCCAGGTCAAGAAAGACTGAATACTCACCATCCATGGGTGCATCAAAGCTTCCCGAATAATATGACTGGCTCTGTGCTCTGCGCTGTGTTCCGGCTGTTGTAGTAACATCGGCCATCTGGCTATTTGCTGCGGGCTGTTCCTGTTGAACAAGTGTTATATAATTATCTGCAGGATTGAAATCGGTAAGACCATATTGATGCCATAATAAACCATAGCCTTTGCTTGAATAGATAAACGGAATTGCAATCTGCGAATTAACCTGAGTCAGCCGTCGTGTTATTCCCCTCAGATTATAATGGCCATCCTGGAACTGTCCAAGACCGAAAATATGTTCATCATCAGGTGAGATAAATTTCAATTCTGCCATGTAGCAGGGTTCTCCATTAATATTAGAAGGTTCCATCTTTCTTGAACCTTTTTCTTCCTTAAGAAGAGTGGCGCCATTCCTGTCATAAAAGGAAAGAGCCCCTGTCTGTTTATCCAGTGAGACTTTAAGATTCTTTACTTTCACCTCAACAAACGATGGAGAACCAGATACCTTGAACTCAGGAGCAGGAATTTCTTCTGTAATTACAAGCTCTGGTAGAGGGGCATCCTTATCTTTGCTGAATCTTATTCTGACAGCATTATCGGTCAATGGAATAAGACTAAGATTGCCATCAATAGTGGCGACATCTACCCGGTCGGCCTTTCTTGTGAAACTCTTTATTGCCTGTCCTTCACAGATGACAGGAATCATTAAGAGAATAAAGAATAGATGTTTCGATGCTTTGTTCAACATACCGGACGCTTTTGGTTATTTAAATTGCCACCAATCAAAATAGAACAGATCTTTCTCTCCTTTGAAAACAAAATATAAATCTATCATTCCACCGGATATCTTTGCCGGAGCAGAATAAGTCTTCCATAATCCAGCCTGTCGTGGTGTATTTATATCGACAACTGCAATGACAGGGCCATCAATTGACCCAGCATGAATTTCGATTTTACCTCCATAAAGCGAAGAAGCGCTTACATTGATAGATTTTGTTCCTTCTTTGAAAGCAACACCTTTAACAAAAATAAAGTCACCATTATGGATCGAATTAACAAACAACCTGTCTGCAATTTTTTTCCCCCGGGCCCATTCAAAATCGCCCTCCCATTCTGTTTCGAACATTGTTTTAACTCCTTCACTCCAAGCCATCGTCTCAGCTTCAACCTTTTTATAAGGGTCTAGTTTCCCTACCTGATCCGGGCCTTCAACGGACCAATAATTGCGACTCTTTATAGTGCCATCTGAATTATAAAACATTTCGTCCATATCTGCTGAACGTCGCTCATAGAACTTCGATGTTGTCTGCTTGATTAAGTCGTAGCTATGCCCGAAGCAATACCAATTCTCCTTGTATTCAATGATGCCCGGGTGATTACCTCTTGTTTTTTCAGATGCATCGACTATCATTCCTTTATATTCCCATGGACCCACCGGTGACTTACTCATTGCATATCCAATTCCCTCGGGACAACATGTTGAGGCGTATGCAAGGTAATACAGGCCATTTCTTTTCCAAACCCATGGACCTTCCTGATAATTCTTTGGAGTAGTAGGATCCTGAATAATTTCACCGGAATATGAAATCATATCATCGTTTAGTTTAACGTAATATAATTTCGGATTTCCCCAGTAGAGGTAAGCCTGCCCATCATCATCAATCAAGACTGTTGGGTCAATATCCTGACTGCTGTTTTTAATCAGCGGTTTTCCAATAGGATCCTTAAAAGGTCCGTATGGGCTATCTGCTACCATAACACCAATACCAACGCCATTAGGCATTGGGCAATAGAGGTAAAATTTGCCGTTGCGTTCAATGCATTGGGCAGCCCAGGCGCCATTCGTTTGTGAAACCCATGAAAACTTTTTTAGTGATCCCACTTCACCGAACTCTGTCCAGTTAACCATATCAGTCGAATAATACAACAACCAGTTAAGCATCTTAAAACCCATTGCATCATCTTCGTCATGTCCTGTATACAAAAACACGGTGTCATTGTGAACCATCGGTGCAGGGTCTGCCGTAAATTTAGTTTGAATTAACGGTCTCTGTGCGGGTGCTTCCTGGTTCTGGCAGACTACACTGGTAATTAGCGCAAAAGACCCCACAAAAAACAGTATGCAGAATAAAATTGATTTTCTCATTTCACAGCGATTGAAAGAATTGTAAGCGATTGTGGCTGAACTTTTACTGACAAGTTACTGCCTGAGATTTCAGGGGTAATAGGTTTTGGAGAAACTTTATCAGGTTCTTCAAAAGTGTTGTGTGAATCGATTGCAGATGCAAACAAAGTTTCTCCATTCACACTTTCTATTGTATAGCCATCAAAAGGAAGATCAATTGAAGCTCCATTCTTTGGGTCAATATTAGTAATAGCTACATATATCTTCCCGTCTTTTGCTTTAGCCGCAACAACATCAAGGCGTGGGAGACTAATACTGTCAACATTATAAGTACCCTGGTTATAATTTACAGGTAATCTCTCTGCGTCCTGGAACGGAACGTACATTCTGAAAGCATGATACGTTGGTGTAAGTACCATCTTTTCTTCATCTGTAAAGATCATTGCCTGCAATACATTAATCATTTGTGCAATGTTTGCGCCATGTACTCTCTCCGCATGCCTGATGAAAATATTGAAATTCAGAGCTGCTACGATTGCATCGCGCTGTGAATTTTGCTGTTGCAGGAAGTCGGGATTTGTTCCGGGAGTTGGTGCATACCAGGTGCCCCACTCATCAACAAGAATAGAGACTTTTGTATCGGGATCATATTTATCCATAAGAATCTGGTTATTAGAAACAAACTGGTCCATTCTGCGTGTTTCATCGATAACCTTAGCATAGGCTGATTCATTGAACCCGGTTGCTGGTATAACTGGTGGCCATCCACCACGTGTATAATTATGCAATGATAAACCCTGGATATTCCATGTCCATGTTTTAGCTGCCCAGGCTTTCATTATTGCCTCGGGATAACCAAAGCTATAATTATCGTATGAATCAGGTCCTACAGCTACATATTGAATGTTTACATTCTTGTTATAGTTCGTAGAAAAGGTTGCGAATTTTTTTAGTTCAGTAATGTATTCTTCAGGGGTAAACGGGCCACCACAGCCCCATACTTCATTACCTACTCCCCAGTAAGCAACTTTGTATGGTTCAGGGTGTCCATTGCGTGCCCTTTCTTTTGCCAGAGTTGACCCCGTAGCTGTCAGGTATTCAAGCCAGTCAGCCGACTCCTTTACAGTTCCCGAACCAACATTTGCTGAAATAAAAGCTTCAGAACCAATTTGTTCTATGAAATCAAAAAACTCATGTGTGCCGAACGTATTTGGCTCAGGAGCGCCTCCCCAACTAACATTGATCCTCGAGTTCCTCTCTTCCGGAGTTCCAATACCATCACGCCAATGATATTTATCTGCATAGCAACCACCAGGCCATCGTACATTTGGCACCTTCAAGACTTTCAAGGCTTCAACAACATCAGTTCTTATCCCCCTGGTATTTGGTATCTTAGAGTCAGGACCTACCCAGATGCCTCCATAAATACCAAATCCCAGATGCTCTGCAAACTGTCCAAAGATGTTCCTGTTTATTACTGGTCCGCTCTGCGAAAGATCGACTGTAATATTTACAGGTCCTCCATTATCTTCAACTATTGCCTCTTCCTTGTTTTGTCCTGTGCACCCTGCCAAAATCAATAAACAGAGGATGTACTTTAAGATCATTACCTTATGTTTCATGTTATGCATTGTTTTTGTTAATACAAGCTTATAGTATAAGTAAACGAAGTTGGTTCTGCAAATACCTGGTACTCTTCAAGCGGACGAGGACCACAGCTGGCAGAGCCAACGCCAAGTGTTTTTGTTGAAACACACAAAACTGTTGAGTTACTTGCCGGTAAATCAATCTTATATTCAACATTATGCATCTGTTCATCTGTATGAGGAAGAGCTGCAACCTGCATCAGTTTTTCGCTGGCTTTTACAATCATTCCAGGCATTTCGGCGCCTGTTAGTTTTGCCCATCTCACATCCTCATGATTGCCACGTTCCATAGGTTTTTCATATTCATATTGTTCATAGATCTTAAGTTCATATAGGCCAACGTCTGAAGCTGTTTTGCGATCTGAATAGTTTTCAAAAGGTCCTCTCCCGAAATATTCCATTGTATTAAGCCCTTTATCGAGAAGCATACGTACACCAATGCGGGCAAGATTGATCCTCAGACCAGCAAATTGCACGGAATTGTCAACTTTTATGGAGCCATCGCCTGTAACAAGGTAAGCTGCTGTATGATAAACTCCAAATCCTTCTTTCCCGATTGCTTTTGTTGTCGACACAACTTTAACAGAATACAGGTCAACTAACTCTGCTTTAAAGCTAACAGGAGTATATTGAAGCTCTGTAACTCCAAACTTCTCCCACTGCCTGTAAGCCCAGTCATCATCAGTCCGGTGCGAAGCGCGCCACAAATGAAGCTTTGGAGCCCCTCCTTCTGCCAAAAGATCTTTACCGCTTTTCGATAACTTGCTGATGAAACCAGTGTTCTTATCGAATACTACTGAGAAATCCTTGCTGGTAACAGTAACAAACTGTGTACCCTGTTCCATCTTCAGTTGCATCTTTACCTCATCTGATTCGAAAACAGGGGGAGTATTGACTGGCAATTTGATCTGTGTTGAAGCAACTTCAAATCCTTTATCGGCCCAGATAGTTTTCTCCTTTAGTTTGTATGATATTCTAAGGTAATATTCAGCTCCTGCCTTTGGCTGTTCAATCTTATACGGGATCATTGCCCTGCCTGTGCTTCCTGGAGCAACAGGACGCATCATTGTTATTGTGCCTTTAGAAATTTCAATACCATTTTCTGTAAGACTCCATAATGCATCAAAACCAGTTAAAGAAATAAACTGATACTTGTTTTTAATTGAAATTGAACCCGAAACAGGATCAGATAATTCCGTTTCGATCCATTGAAAAGCTTTTTTCATCTCAGGATAATGCGGCTTAACGCTTGGTCCTTCGGTTGAACGATCATAAGAGATAACTCCTTTGTGAATAAAATAATGATCGTTAGGAAACTCTCCAAAGCCTCCTCCATAAGCAAGGATTGGTCTTTGAGGGTCGCGCTTATTCCACAATGCCTGATCCTGGAATTCCCATATAGCGCCGCCAAGTATCTCAGGGGTATTATCAAATAGTTTTGAATAATCATCAAGCGACCCCATTGAGTTGAACATTGCATGTACAAACTCGCATATATAGAGAGGTTTTGCAAGATTCCAGTTTTTAACCATGTCAGCATATTCTTTGGCTGTTCCGTACATGCGACCTTCAAGGTCAGCAGGGTTTCTTGGTCCGGCACCAAATCTTTCATAATGAACAAATCGGGTTGGATCAAGAGCCTTCACTGTATTCAATGCAGCGATAAGGTTTGAACCTATTCCTCCACCTTCATTACCTAATGACCAGATTATCACCGAGGGATGATTTTTAAAGTTTTCTACATTCGCAATGTTACGATCGATAATAGCAGCTTTGATCAAAGGTTCCTCATCAAACCTGTTATCATAACCATGGTATTCCATGTTTGCTTCGGCGACAAGCCAGATGCCATATTCGTTACATAGCTCGTACCACCTGGGATCATCTGAATAGTGGCTTGTCCTGACATGATTGCAGTTACCCTGCTTTATCACTTCAATATCTTTTATCATCATCGCTTCGGTAACTGCATGACCAACCTCGGACCAATGCTCGTGACGGTTTACACCCTTCAGTTTTATTGGTTTTCCATTGACCATAAAGATCCTCCCCCTAATCTCAACCTCCCTGAAACCTATACGCGATGAAAGTATCTCACCTGTAGTACTTGTGAGTACGAGTGTATACAGATCAGGCGTTTCAGCAGTCCATTTCAGTGGATTTGAAACCGGAAACTGTACGTTTAATGTTTCTTCCTGTCCCGCTTTCAACGCAGCTCCGGATGCGCTCCCCTTTGCAATCTCCTTACCTTCTTTGTCGTAAAGCGTTGCATTGAAGGTTTGTGCTTTGGAAGTTTTATCGCCATAGTTTTTGATGTTTGCAGTAACATCAAGTGTTGCATCTTTATAATCTTTATCAAGATCTGTCTTTACAAAGAAATCACGGATATGAACCTCCGGTGAGCTCCATATAGTTACATTCCGGAATATGCCATGCAATCGCCACATATCCTGGTCTTCAAGCCATGTTCCCGAGCTATACTGGTAAACCTCAACGGCAATCATGTTCCTGCCTGTCTTCAGATACTTTGTAATATCAAAATCTGCTGCATTCCTGCTGTTTACGCTAAAACCTGCCTTTTCTCCGTTTATCCATAGAAAGAAGGCACAGTCAACACCGTCGAATGTAATAAAGATGCGACGACCTGACCATTCAGCAGGTACATCAAATTCGCGACGGTAACTGCCAACAGGGTTTCTCTCTGAAAATGAGGTGTACTTCTTATCAGGCTCGCTCATCACATGAGGAAAGTCTTTCTTAATTGTATACCCGAAGTTTCTGTAAAAAGGTGTACCATAACCCTGTACCTCCCAGTTCGATGGTACCGGGATCTCTTTCCATGAAGAGACATCATAACCTGTTTTATAGAAATCAACAGGACGTTGTTCAGGTGTTGGAACCCAGTTAAACTTCCAGGCTCCATTCAACGTCCTGCAGAATGATGAAGAATGCCTCCTGGCAACCAGGGCTTCTTCAAGATTTGCGTAAGGCATCAGAGTGGCATGATATGGCTCTTTATTGATGCCAAGTATTACAGGATTTTCAATCTCAGGAGGTATCGGTGCATTACCAGTTGGTTGCGAATAACCGCTTATCCCAATGAATAACACGAAAATCAAACAGGTAAAAATTTTCTGTATCATATTATTACAGCCATATTATTTCTACAACATTACTTTTCCGGATCAATTTTCAAATCTTCAAATTACATCATAGTTTCACCTGAACCTTCTTCCCATTGTAAGAAACTGTCTTCTCAATACTGACTCCTGTATCACTGATTTTAACGATCCTGAAATCTCTTTCAACAATCATACCCGGGAAAGATCCGTTCCTATCATCAATTGTCAAAGTCTTTTTTGAATCGTTCCAGGAAAAACGTATTGTAGAAAAGGCTCCTTTCTCATAGTTATAGTTATCGAATTCGTCTTCGTACAGGGTAAACTCCCCATTAGCGTTTTCATAAACACGTATCTCAAGGTTGTCCCACTTCTTTTCTGTTGCAAATTGGACATCCGGTCCAATAGGTCATATTGAACCAGCCCTGACATACAATGGAATGATATCAATTGGAACTTCTTTACTTATTTTCTGCCCTCCCCTGATTTTCTGACCTGTCCAGAAATCAATCCAGTCAGTACCTGATGGCAGATAGAGATCTCTCGACTTAATTGCGCTGAAGTCTTCATTTGTATCTTTTGAATACATTGGTGTTGTTACAGGACAGACAAGTATTGATTTTCCGAACATATATTCATCATTGATATCAAGAGCTTCTTTATCTGTGGGGAAATCCATAACTAACGCTCTCATCAAAGTTGACTGGTTGGCGGTAATGTCGTGTGATGCTGAGTAGATGTATGGTAATAAGCTGTAACGAAGTCTGATCGCTTTTTCAATTGCGTCATAAACTTTGTCGCCTTTATTCCCGAACTGATAAATCTCCCTTGGTGCATCAGCTCCATGTGAACGCATCATGGGGCAGAAAGCGCCAAACTGCATCCACCTTGCGTTTAATTCCCTGTAACCTGCATCGTCGAGTTTTTTTCTGAATCTGCTTAAGAAAAATCCCCCTATATCGCTATTCCAGTACGGAATGCCCGTGAGCGAGAAATTCAAACCTGCTGAGATTTGGTTCTTTAATGCATCCCAGGAAGCAGTCACATCACCCGACCATGTATTTGCTCCATAACGTTGTTGCCCTGCGAAGGCAGACCTTGTCAGAATAAACACGCGTTTATCTGAAGAAACCGAACGTTGATGGTCATACAAACCTCCGACAGTCATTAAAGGAAAAGCATTTCTGACTTTCCTGAATGAACCCAGGTAAGTTTTGTTGTCAAGATCGGAAGGTTTGAAATCGAGGTGGTCAGGTTCGGATGAATCCATCCACCATCCGTCCATGCCAAGTGAAAAGATACCTTTATTCAGGTATTTCCAATAAATATCTCTTGCCTCAGGGTTATAAGGATCATAGGGTTTAACACCCGAAGGATAATCCATTATTGGTGGCCATTTTTCTGAACCTGATTGCGGCCATGTCTGAAACTCAAGTAAGGCATCGATCTTATCAAGTTCTTTATATTGTTTAGTCTGTGGCCCGAATGAATTCCAGATTGAAATAATCATGTGGGCATTAAGGCCATGTACATCGTTAACCATCTTTTGAGGATTCGGGAATTCTGCATTAAGGAACTCCATTGCATTCCACAAATAATTGTTCCCCCAGTATTGCCAGTCCTGTATAATGCCGTCAAGTGGAACGTTGAGCTCACGATATTTCTTAACTACATCGATCAGCTCTACCTGGCTCTTGTAACGTTCTTTACTTTGCCAGAAACCAAATGTCCATAATGGGAACATCGGTACCTGCCCGGTGAGCTCGCGCATCTGTGCAATTACTCCATCGGCGTTGGAACCCGTCATAAAATAATAATCAATGCATTCACCAACATCTGATTTGAATGATGTTGATTCAGGTGTATCTTCAAAAACTGTTGGTGAATAGTTATCCCAGAACAAACCATAGCCTTTCACAGAAAGAAAGAATGGTACATAATCATCAGTATTTCCCTGTATCATGTTCAGCTTCAGGTTCCGTTGTATCATCTTTCCCTGCTGTTGCTGTCCAAGGCCATAAATAGCTTCATCCTTTTCAAGAATAAATGATTGCTCAACAGTGTATGTTTTTACTCCTGCATCATTAAAATCAGTAAAAAGCTGGTCTGTTTTATTCTCAAACAGTAAAGATTTTCCTTTTGTATTTGAAAAAGAGATAATTCCAGAGCTGAGATTAAAGTTGACAGCCATGTTAGCGCTTGCAATAGTAACGATGTTACCTGTCTGCCTTGTTTTTAATTCAGCTTTAGCAGGCTTTAATACAACAGAAAGGCTCTCTTTTGAGTGAGATTTACCTGCTGGCCATTTAACCACCCTGACTATTGAAGGATTATAAAAACTTATTTCGACATTAACTGAATTTATTGTCGATCTGATCCCATTTTCAGTTTTTTCAAATGATTGTGACTTCATATTTGTTCCCGCAAGGAGAACAAAACAGAAAAGCAAGATTGCCTGTTTCATCTGGTAAATATTTAACAATTGACTAATTAATAATCATTGATCCCCCGTTGCAAGGGATGGATAATTCTATTTCTTGTGACCGTCCAAATTTTATTGATTCAAGTTTCCCCTGCAGGGAGGCATTATCGCTATAATACCTAAGCTGATCGCCGGCATTGAACATTGGAAGCTTAACTTTCAGTTTTAGTGTTTCGTTCGCGGCGTTAATAGCAGCAACATACCATTTTGATCCGCTCCTTCTTGCAAGGACGATGTATTTTCCAGGATAGCCATCGATAAATCTCACCTCATCCCAGGTTGAAGGCACTTCCTTCATAAAGTTGATAGCCCAATCAGGAGCGTCTGTCAGGTTGTTCGGGGCAAGAGCAAAATGTTGAACCCCGCTTTGAAACAGTACAGCAGTCGCCAATTCAAAAACATCTGACGTAATTCTTTTGGGAGATCTTCCTTCGACATTTTTCGTATTATAGAATCTGTTAAGCGCGCTTCCACCAAAATCCATGCTCCCTACTGTATTCCGGATGAATGGGTGAAGGCATGCATTAAAGGCTTCATTATTGGAATCATTCTGAGAAAATGTAAGGTTTTCACTTGCCCTTACAGCTTCGGCCGAGGCAAAGTTAGGATACATCCTTTCCCAACCACGTGGCAATGTGCAACCATGGAAGATAACCATCAGTCCGAATTCATTGGCATCGATAAGTATATCTTCATAGAGTTTCATTGTAACCTGTTTATCACCACCAAAGAAGTCAACTTTGATACCCCTGATACCAATGCTTTGCATCCATTTCATCTCTTTTCGGCGAAGCAAAGGATTATCCATTATACCACGTGGTGATTGAGGTGCATCATTCCAATAACCGTTTGAGTTATACCAGAGGAAAAGTGCAACATTTTTGGCAGCAGCATACTTTGAAAGTTCAGTTATTCTCTCCCTGCCAATCTGTGTGTCCCATAAGGCATCCACAAGGACTGATTCATAACCCATAGAGGAACTAAAATCAATATAAACTTTCTGCTCGTCATAAACCGTACTTTGATCTTTCCTTATAATCCAACTCCATGAACCTCGACCGTAAGTGTATGCTATTGATGCTTCATAGAGTGGTTTTACGACATCAAACTGTATAGTAGTTTCAACAATTGGAGCAAGTGATTCTCCAAGTGTTATGGTTCGCCAAGGTGTTTCACCCGGAAGCATGATGCCTGGTGATACTGTTCCATTGCCATTATTTTCTTTGGCCTGTGGATATCCAATCGTGTATAAACCATTGGCATGACCTATCAACCTGCTTCCACAATAATTACTTCCAACACCTGTTTCGGAGATCAACAGCCATCCATTAATTCCTGCCTTGAAAAGACATGGAAATGTATAGCCTTCTCCCTGTCCATTCTCACCTACTGCGGCATCAGCCTTGTAGTTTGTTTCATAGCTTGGTGTACTCCGCGCAAATCCTCCCATTGGTAAGCTCTGCGGACAAAGGAATGTTGTTGTCCCTGAAGGGAAAATGAAACCTGTTGCTTCTTCTTCAATAACAGCGCTTAATGTCTGACCCTGTGGATGAATCAGATACCGATAAGCAACATCGTTATTGCTGACGTGGAAAACAATATCAAAAACTTTTTTATTTGCTTTGCTGAATGAATAAGTGACTTCATTTGCAAGGACATGAACTTTGCTTTTCTTAATGTTGGCGAGAGAATACTCTTCGTCAATCTTCTTTTCGATTCTCTCTGCTTGCATCTGCAGATCTTTTGAATAATCGCCCATGCTCGTTTTAAGCCCAAGCGGGGATTTTTCGAGAAATGTTTTTCCATTATAAAGAATACTGTATGCCGGGCTTCCATTCTCTACAGATAGAACAACAACAAGTTTTCCGTCCGGACTGATAATCTTATTTTCCTGGGCTTCAAGAACTTGCCACGACACAAGCAAGATCAGTAGAAAGAGGTATTTTTTTATCATAAAGAATGTTGATTTCGAAGGTGAGTGATTTAAGATTCCATATTCACAAAATGCTATTTCTTCATTTTAACATTCATTATAGCAAGCATCTGTTCTGCATATCGTTTTCCAAAAATACGGGTTCCTTCAGCTGAAAAATGAAGATTATCACGTCCATCGGGGCAACCGGCTGAAGAAATAACGTAAGAATTTGGGATTGTCTTTGGAAGAGTAGCAATAATCCCATTCATTGCAGCACATACTCCACCCTGGTCTGCATTTACAACTTCACCTGCGAGTAGAGGAACCTTTTTAGGATCAAGGTTCAGATCTTTCATAAGATTATCATAAACAACCTTTACATTCTTTGTCCATGTGCTATCTCCATTGTTTGTCTCACCCTGGTGTAATAAAATGCCTTTAATGACGCCATCTTTCTGGGCAAGTTTGGCCATTTCAACCAGACGGCCATAAGGATCACCACCATATTCCTTGACTATGTTTTTCATCCATGGTGCAGCAGTTTCACTATAGGCAATGTATTTATCCTTGTCGAACATATCAATGCTGCAACCCGCAACAGAAACATTGATAACACCTACCTTAACTTTCTTTGGAAGGTTAGCAACCATTGTCCTGCCAAAATAATCAGCAGGCGTTAGGCCGGTACGGCAACGGCAAAGTGGCGGAACTGCTGTATACCATTTTCCTTTCTCCCTTCCAAGGTTATCGCAGTCAACAGCTGACATCATTACAAACCTTGGGTCAACTATAGAATCCTGGGTTTCAGCTCTTGGATTCCCTTCCATATTCGACTGACCGAAACAAAGGTAGATGTGGAAGTTCTTATCCTGTGAATAAAGATTCAGGCTTGAAACAAACAATCCTGCAAATAAAAATAATACAAGTGATTTCTTCATGTTTATAGCTTTTTTGAGTATTTCAAATAATGCCCAATTTATGAAATAATAACTTTTGTTGTTTTAAGGTCCTTTGATTGGGAACTGTTTCCATAGAATATCTCGTATTCACCAGGCACTACAGTCATCTTCCCTGAGTTCCTGTCGAATATCTCAAATGCTGATCTCGGAAGGTCAATCGATACACTAACAGTCTTGCCAGGCGCGATGCTGACCCGCTTAAAGCCTTTAAGTGTCTTAATTGGCCCGTCTGAATCGTTCAACTTCCTTAAATAAACCTGTACAACTTCAATTCCATTTCTTGATCCCGTATTAGATACAGGGATACTCAATTCTATATTACCACCCTTTGATGATTCGTTGTTAACCTTTGCTTCGCCAATGCTGAAAGATGTATAGCTAAGTCCGTAACCGAAAGCAAAAAGAGGATCTGACATGAAGCGGTATGTACGACCTTTCATCGAGTAATCTTCAAAGTCTGGTATCTGCTGCATGCTTTTATAGAATGTTACTGGAAGCTTTCCTGATGGGTTGTAATCGCCAAAAAGGACATCAGCTATAGCCTGTCCACCCGACTCACCTGCATACCAAGCCTGAAGGATGGCTTCGCAGTTTCCTGTTTCAGGAACCATTCCTACCGACGAGCCTGAACAGTTTATAAAAATCACTCTCTTCCCTGCTTCTTTAAGAGCTTTGATACAATTACGTTGTGAAGCAGGCAACTCTATATCTGTACGGTCGCCTCCCTTAAAACCGGGCAGTTCCACAGGCATCTCCTCACCTTCGATCCTTGTTGAAAGACCACCTGCAAAAATCACAATATCAATACCTTTTAGTTTTTGTATAAGTGCGTCATATTTTAAATCTGATTCTTTTCCAAAATTAAAATCGATATCAGCAACCCAGGAGTTCTGCTGTACAAGACTAACCTCGATATGATATTTCTTGCCTTTTTCAACATTAAAAGGAATCTTAGAGATTACCGTTCTCCAATTGCTATAGCTCTTTACAGACTGGCCGTTAATTTTAACATCGAAGAGACCGGTGCCACCAAATCTCATCACAAGCGCTTCATCGGCATTCGCTTCAAATACAGTTTCATATTTAACTGAAAATGCAGTCTTATTTACTCCCTGGGAAAATCCTTTTTCAGAAGCATTTATTTTTAATGGACCTGTTATTTGTTCTGTCACAACTGGGTTTCCGTTGAATGTTGTATTGTTCCAGTATGTAGCTTTAATACCCTGCTTATTATCAAAAGAAGATCTTGGAATATAACTTTCGATAAGATTATTGTCAACAAGCTCGCAGGCTCTGTCATAAATGATGTTCTTTGCAGGGATTTTTGATACAATCCCATCGAGGATGGTTATTGTTCTGACAGGGGTGCCATTATAGTTGCCCCAAAGCATCTCTTCATCGTCTGCGTTTGGACCAATTACAGCAATCTTTTTTATGTTTTTTGAAAGAGGGAGGATATTGTTCTTATTCTGAAGAAGTGTCATTGTCTGACGTGCCATCTCAAGTGAAAGGTTTCTATGCTCTTCATTATTTATTATTGATGCCGGAATTTTGGTCCAAGGCACTATTTCATCTTTATCCATTTCGCCAAGATCAAAGCGACCTGTAAGAACGCGTAATAGATTATTATCGATGTCTGACTCTTTAATAAGGCCCTTTTTGACAGCTTCAGGTAATTTACTATATGCATAACCTTCCCAAACACACTCTACATCAGTTCCTGAGAGAACAGCCTTAGCCGATGCATGGGCAGGATCTGAAGAAACTTTATGGCTTGTGTAAAAATCAGTAACTGCTCCACAATCTGATACAACAACATACTTATAACCCCAATCCTCACGCAGAATTCTCTGCAGTAATCTTGAATTACCACAGCATGGTTCATCATCAAGTCGCTGGTAAGCACACATTACCTGGCGAACATCAGCTTCCTGGACAAGTGATTTAAATGCCGGAAGATATGTTTCCCACAAATCGCGCTGATCGACATTGTTAAGGTTCAATTGATGCCTGCTCCACTCCGGGCCTGAATGAACTGCAAAATGTTTTGCACATGCAAGCAGTTTCCTGTATTTTGCATCGGAAGGACCCTGCAATCCTTTAACAACAGAGACACCCATTCTTGATGTCAGGTAAGGATCTTCACCATAAGTTTCCTGTCCGCGGCCCCAGCGGGGATCCCGGAAGATATTAATGTTTGGTGTCCAGACAGACAGGCTCAGGAACCGTTTGTTCTCTTCACCTTTTTGAATTGCTTCATTATACTTTGCACGCGTTTCGTCAGAAACTGCATTGAAAATTATATTTACCAGCTCATCATTAAATGAAGCAGCCATGGCAATTGGTTCAGGGAACACAGTAACATTACTATTGTTTGCAAGTCCATGTAATGCCTCACTCCACCAGTTGAACTTTTTAATACCAAGCCGTGGGATTGCATCAGACTGGTCGCACATGAGGATTGCTTTTTCTTCAAGTGTCAACCTTGAAATAAGGTCCTTTGCCCGCTCTTCAGAACTCAGTGAAGGATTCTGAAACGGGAACTGCTGGCATTTCAATGAAACAGCCAGGAACATACTGATGATAAATAGAAGTACTTTTTTCATAATAATCTGTATATCAATTCAATTGCCGTTGGCTTAAGCCAACGGCAATTGAGAATTTATCTAATCTAGCACAGGCACCAACTTAGCCACAAATCCGCCACGGTTTAACAGTTTCAAACTTAAAGAATCCGTCTTTCTGACGACCATATAATGTGTTTTGAATTCTTTATCGTGTATCCCATCCGAAATTAGCGTGAGTTTATATTTCACCCCTTCCTCCAGGAAATTAAGTGGAACAATCTTATTTCCCCTGACAAATCTTTCATTATTTATTCCACCAATATACCAATTTTCTCCTTTCCTGCGTGCAATAACAGTACTTCTTCCAGGATTCCCTTCTACAAGTTTTGTATCGTCCCATGCGTTTGGAACATCCTTCAGGAACGATCTTGCAGCATCAGGTAATTCGTAATAGCCTTCAGGCCTGTCTGCAAAGTGTTGCAGGCCCGATTCAAAAACAACACTTAATGCCAGCTCGTGAGCATACGAAGTGATATGTACATTCTGAGAGTTTGAAAATGTTACTGGGGTATAGTCCATTGGACCTATTACATTCCTTGTATAAGGCAATGTGTTATTATGTTCAGGAGCTGTGGTTGTAAGCTCGGGGCCATTATTGTACCATTCTGCTCCACGCACTCCCTCAAGTGTCATGAGGTGGGGGTATGTGCGTTCCCATCCCCTTGGAACAATACAGCCATGGAAATAGATCATCATTTCGAATTGAGCAGCATCCTCAAGAATATCAAGGTAGTATGCTATCATATCCTGTTTTTCACTTTCAAAGAAATCGATCTTGACCCCGGCAACTCCCAATTTCTTCAATTTTGTAAACTCCTCGACCCTGTTTTCGTGAGTAAGCATACGGTCTCGCGGTGTTGAAGTAACTCCTGTATGAGGGCCGCCCGAATTGTACCACATGAGAGGTGTAACACCAATAGACTGAATGTATTTTAATGCATCCTCCAGGTTACCTCCATTTGTCATTCTGTCCCATTCCCAATCAAGAAGTGTATAACGCCATCCCATAGAAGCAGCCAGGTCGGCAAAAGCACATACAATCTGATAATCCATTGTCCCATGGTTGCTTGACCAATAATTCCATGATACAAGCCCTGGTTTTATCCAGTTTGTATTCTTTACAATTGAAGGAGGACTGACATCTTCTACAAGCGTTGATTCAACTATATCAGCAAGGCTCCCCATGATTATCACTCTCCATGGTGATTTCCATGGAAGAGTAAAAGTTGGATTCACTTCACCCAGACCATTCCCATCTTTCTTATCAGGAAAGGTTATTTTGTACTTCGATTTATCATCAGTGTTGCTAAGCTTTGAACCAAAATATGTCCTGTTCAGGTCAGCTTCGTGAATAAGGTACCAGCAGGAGTTATCAGGAGTGTTGAACAAGGCAGGATAGCACCAGCTCTGCTGTGTATTGTCATCCGACATTGCTGAATAAAGACCTTCATTTGCAGTGTTCCATTTTTCAAGCCACCGTTTTGATTTTGATGGGACCATGTAAGAAGTGAGTTCATCATTCATAGTATACGAACCACCATTCCCGGGAAATTCATACCTAAAGACAATCCCGTCATTATAAGCCCTTATGATAATGTTGAGTTTTGACTTTTCATTGTTTTCAAAAGACACAGTTAATTCATTTGCAGAATTGCTACGTTGGCTTCGCTTGCCATGTAAGGCCGTGTATTGCTCATTTATAAGAATAGTCTTCCCTGCCTTTATAAACTTCAGATTCTTTGAAAAATCCTGGTCACTACGAATAAGGCCCAGGCTAATCTCTGGAATTACTTCAACAGAACTGCCGGACACGGCATAAGATACCTTCAGGTACCATTCACCTGAAGCCGAATTCTGCCTGTTTAATAGTTCTGCCTTGTTTTTCCCATTTGGTGAATCTACAGAAGCAACCTGTGAGAAAGCCTGCAAAAAAACAGATATCCCGAAGGTAAGAGCCATGATAAAACGCAGATAGGAATTATTTCTTTTCATAAGCTGAGTGTTTGTCGTTTTAATGAAGATAATTGCCTCGATAACTATATCTTTACTTTAATACTGATTGAACCTTTTATTTCTGTCTCAGAAGCTACAAGGACGTAACCTCCCCCGCTTCCTGAAGTAATTGCCCCGGCATATTTATCAAGATATTTTGTTTTAATATCCTGTAACACGCTGTCTGGAACTGTTATGGGCATCATTTTTTTCCAGGTAAGGAATGATTTTGTCATGGCTCGTCCAAGTCCTTTTATATCTTTATGAAGAATGCTCTGCCAACATTCGTCACCTGACATGCCCAGATCCCTGACATAAGAAATATCAAGATTTCTTTCCTTAAGTGGATCATATCCCTCTGGTCTTGGCTCAAGTGGAATAAGATGCAGGACAGATGACAGCCACTCGCAGGTACCTAGATCTGTATTACTTTCAATTTTTGAAGGCCAGAATTTACCCTCGTAATAGAGCCTGTTGACGCCGGGGAGAAGGAGGCCGAGATGATCCTGTGAACCGGAGATATATTGCGATCCCGGGGGATTTTCAGCTCCAAATAACAATCTTGCATTCCGAACCTGGTCGCCTTCCGGAATCTTGCCGTTCCATAATTCAATAGCCACTTTGCGTGAGCTTGTAGCCATTCCAGACCTGTCATTAAACTCTACAGTAGGCCAGATCTGAGCGACAACAACAGAACCCGGGTGTATTTCAGAAACCCATGGTTGATCGACCCAGCCTCCTGCAATACAGATCCTGTAAGGGAACCGCATCTCTCGCTTTGAAGATGAACTTGAACGTGCTGGCAGTCCCTCTTCCGGGATCCTCTTTAGTACAATGTACTCAACACCAAGTTGATCACATAATGTTTTCTTTGCCGGTGTATGCCCATCTTCATTTACGATGAAGATATCCGGATTTATACGCCTCATGTCAGGTTCAAAATCAAGCATTCCACTTCCGGAAGAGATAAAAGCTTCATGAACGTACTTGATTGAAGCTACAATATAGAGACGCTCCTTCTCTGAAAAATATGGAGCTTTGCCCTTCAGATTAAGAATATTTTTATCCTGTCCTATAGCAACATAAAGTTTACCATAAGCAGCTGCAGTTTTAAAAAATGCTATGTGACCTCCATGCAACAAATCATAGCAGCCGCTTACTAAAACGATCTTTTCTTTCATCAGGAGATCTGATTAATGCTTCTGTTTTGACTTACCGGCTTTAGCTTTCTCATTGATCATTTGTTCTCTGATCCACGAGTAAGTTTTTGAAAGCCCTTCCTTCAGAGAGATTGAAGGCTCCCAGCCAAGGTATTTTTTAATAAGGGTATTATCGCTGTTTCGTCCCCTTACACCTTTGGGTGCATTAAGATCGTAACTACGTTTCAGCTTATAGCCTGCAATTCCTTCTACAAGATCAACAAGCTCATCTATAGATACCATTTCGCTGCTACCAAGATTGATGGGTTCTTCTATATTACTGTTCATTATATCGAGAATGCCTTTTACACAGTCGTCAATATACATGAAGCTTCTTGTCTGTTTTCCATCACCCCAGATAAGAATGTCGTTTATGCCATTTAGTTCCTTATCGATCACTTTCCGGCAAATAGCTGCGGGAGCTTTTTCCCTACCACCATCATATGTTCCATGCGGTCCATATACATTATGGAACCTGGCAACGCGGGTAATAATTCCATAATCCTCTGAAAAATGGCGGCACATCCTCTCACTGAACAATTTTTCCCAGCCGTAACCATCTTCAGAAAGAGCTGGATAAGCATCAGATTCTTTAAGACCAGGATTATCAGGATCGGTTTGTTTTTCTCCATTATAAACACACGCAGAAGAAGCATAAAAGAATCTCTCGATACCGCAGTCTCTTGCTGCCATAAGCATGTGAGTATTAATAAGAACGCTTAGCATGCAATCTGCTTTATGTGTTTCGATGAAGCCCATGCCTCCCATGTCGGCAGCGAGATTGAATACTTCATGATACCCGTTGACTGCCCTATAGCAATTATCTTTAAGATTGAGGTCAAGAACAAGGTTGTCGGCTTTCTCTGATACCTGGTACCATTGATTTAAAGGCTTTTTATCAACCGCTCTAACCTGATATCCTCTTTTCAACAATTCAACAACAAGATGTCCGGCTATGAAACCACCAGCACCTGCAACAACTGCTTTTTTCATCTTTTAAAATTTAGAATTGATAATATCTTTTTTACAACTTTCGCGTGAACTTAAGATGTAAAACTACAAAAAATATTTATAAAGTGACTAGTCCCTCAGGAGAGGCTTTGTATTATCCCCTAATTAAATATTTTGCGCCAGGCTCAGGGCGCAGAGCTCAGGGCTCAGAGAAAAGGCAAAGTCACCAACATACACAAAGCTAAGGCCCACCTTGGGAGATTTAGGGGTGGTGAACATTACAAGAGTGCCTTTAGAGAATTAAGTTACTTAAGAGAGCGTTAAAGGAATTATTTTCTTCTGATTATAGAAGTGTTCCACTGGAAATCCTCTTCAATAAGGATCTCAGATGAATCTGCTGATATACCCTGTATCTTGTCAATCAACATATCGGCTGCAAGTTTTCCCATCTTGCGAGGATCCTGGTTAATAATAGATAATGTTGGACTGAAGAGGTGTGCTGTTTCACTGAAACCATAGCCAATAATTCCTATGTCCTCAGGTATTCTTAGTCCAGCTTTTCTTATCGCCTTGTATGCTCCTGAGGCTACCCTGTCATTAACAGCCAGAATTATTTCAGGCATCTTTCCTGTTTTCCTTAGCTTCTCAAACGACCTGATACCATCGTCAATCTCATAACCACCTTCAATTATCCATTCATCATTTATACTGATACCATTATCAGTCAGAGCCTTACGGTAACCTTTGCATCGCTCACTACCTATACTTGTATATGAATAGCCGGCAAAATGAGCAATTCTCTGGTAACCGTTTGATATCAATTGTTTGAGAGCTTTTAACGTGCCTGTCATGTCGTCAAATGAAACATAACTAAATCCTAAAGAAGTAATTGCACGATCGAAGAAAACCAGGGGAATCCTTACTTTCCTGACATATTCAAATATCTTCCTGTCAGAGGTTTCCTGTGAAACGCAAACAAGAAGTCCATCAACCCTCATCCCTATGAGGTTCATTACATTATTTTTTTCAAAAGCCTCTTTTTCACGGGAAACAGAAAGTATAATGTGATAATTACGTTCTGTAGCCGCATCAATAATACTGTCAACCAGGTATGCAAAAAAACTGTTTTCAAGGTCAGGGATCACAATGCCTAAAGTGAAGGTCTTTCTAAGTGTTAATTGTTTTGCAATAAGGTTTGGAATGTAACCCATTTCTTCCACAGCATTCTTAACCTTCTCCTTCATCTTAGCTGAAATATCAGGATGATCTCTCAAAGCTTTTGAAACAGTTATTCGAGATACTTTCAGCTTCTCAGCAATATGCTGCTGGGTGATATGATTTGTCTTCATTTTTAGAAGTTTAGCAGTAATGCAAGTTAATTATTTTATTTAATGACAAGTACTAAATTATTAACCTTATCACCAGCGACCTAAACATTAAAAATCCCCACCTTTTGAGGTGAGGATTTATTTAATTCAAAGCTTAGGTATTTTTATCTTGAATACTCATTTGGTGCGCCGGGAGTTGGAACTCCTCCTGCCATTTGGGTACCGCTATTATGTGTTTTTTTAAGCGCCTCTTTCAGAGTAATTCCGCTACCAGCAACCTTTGAACCAGCAATATATCCCGATTTCAAAGGTGTTGAAAGCTTAATAGTGTCAAGTGGTATATTGTTATTACCACCCATAAAGCGGCGGCGTGCATTTGCAACAGAACTAATAACAGCTGTTTCAGTTCTATTCTTACTGTCGATAGTTATTGTCTGACCCGCGCTAAACCCTTCTGTGCCTCTTACAAGCAACATAGTTGCTCCACCGGTTACCGGCGCTCCTGTGAGTGTTCCCCCGGAAGTACCAACTTCTGCAATGAGAGCTGTTTCTGCATCAGGACCAGAACCAAGTATTATCTTTTGTCCTTGTGTAAGACCTGTTACACTCGTCGCGTTAATTTTGTTTGAACCTCTCTCTGCTGTAAGCGCTAGCGTGGTATTTGGTTGTATAAGAAAGTCGCTGCAGTTACTGTCATTATCATTGCCATCAGGATAGCGGCCTATGCTCCTGTTGACTATATTATTTGCGAGAGCCATAGGTCCCATGCTTCTTCCTGTTCCGGGAACAACAACAATGCATCCTGCCTGCCCCTGATCGCCCTCGAGTATTGCTATCTCAGGACTTGTTATGGTACCTGCAGCTGAAGAATTGCCGAGGAGAGATCCATAAACGATGGCATCAACAATTACGAGACCGCTGTTGTCGATAAGGGTAACTGATCCAGCGCTTGCCGACAGGGGAGCTCCATACCAGAGATCTGGTTTTGTTGATCCCTGGTAACCTATTGATTTTGCCTGTTGATTCAAAATGGCAGTCCCATAAGGATGATCGGAATCAAGAGCTTTGTCGAGAATGAGGCCACTTCCCAAGGCCTGGACAGCATCACCACTTTTGTGAACAAACTTTGTGGCGGGAGTAAAACTTATCCCTGTGCCCCTGTCTGAGATATCTTCATCAACTTTATGGGAATACTTCAACGGAGCCATAATCTCAACAGCTCCTCCCTTATCTGCAACTGGCCCCCCAACAGGGTCAAAAGCACGGCTTGCTGACGAGACAACAGATATTATATTTTTGATACAAGTCTGTTCTTCAAAAGCACCTGTTCCTATTGTCAGAGTATCACCAACAGACATATTTTCGTTTGCAACTACTCTTATCACAGTATCGCCTTCTTTTGCTTCAACGGCCAGATTTGTCAATGTTGATGCTTTGCCAACATTTGTTACAATAGCCTCTTCATATTTTCCTCCCAGGTCGATACCAATCTTTTGCCCGGCTTCAAAACCAGATATATTTGTTACAGGCAGGTTAGTTGAACCAGCAGGTATTGTAATCCATGGACCAGTTGAAACAGGTATAAAGATTAAAGTCATCGGTGAAGCTGCAGTCCCGATTTTTGAAATAATCCTTGTTTCACCGCCAATTTCAATTGCCTGTCCAGGTTTCATATCAGTCACCGAAAGTACATTTATGTTATCATTACCCTTTGCTGCAGATGCGGCAAGACCTGAACCTGAAAGTCCAAGAAGATAGAATCCTTTAGGCGCTATTTTTGTTCCTTCAGGTATTGATAAAAGCTTTACAGGAGCCCATTCACTCTTTGTATTGATTAACGACCAGTTCGAAATATCTATATCAGAATCACCCGGGTTATAAAGCTCAATAAACTGATCGGAGGTATTTGATCCGGCTAAACGCACCTCATTAATCTTAACAGGCATTACATTTCTTATTCTACCTGATATAGATTCAGACTTGCCAGACCAGCTGGCTGTGGCTGATAAATAACCTGATCCTGTAAAATCGGGTGATGTAAGTTTGAATGTTGTCCTTATAAGTTCACCAGGTGCAATGCTGCCCGTGATAGTTACTGATGAAGTACCTGAACCTGTTTCTGAGGCAGTCCAACCTTCAGGTACTGAAACACTTAAAGTAACATCTGAAAGTTCTTTTTCAGATCTATTTGTAAAAGTAACAACAGCATCTTGTGATGATCCTGGTGTAAAGGTTGTTAATCGTGAGAGCTCAATGCCATAACTATTATACTTTGCAGCAACTATATTTGCCTGAATAGCTTTCATTGTCTCAACATCAGGGTAACCGGTAATCATCACTCCTTCATAGAAAGTTCCGGATGAACCATTACCATTATCACCGCCATTGCCTAATTGAACAGCGCCTTTCCTATGCATGGGGTAGTACCAGTCGTTTTCATTTGATTGTGGACGAACTCCCTCGTAGAAATTATCCAGGTCTCCACCCTGGGCATTGCCTCCATAAATAGCCCACTGGTTTCCGCCACCGCCTTTTACCATACCAGTAACGAAACGCCATGAATCGATTTCAGGGTCTGCAATATTCTGCTTTGGGTCGTATCCCGAAAAAAGACCGGCCTCCATGTCTGACATTATCCAGGGGCCATCACCATTACCTCTGCCCCATGCAGTAGCAGTACCGAAATAAACAGTCTCCATCGTACCTCTTCCCACAGCCCTACTGTTTGTAGATGTATTCCCATAATTAAAACAGCAACCATGGTCAAAGTGAGTGCCGTCAAAGACCATATAAATACCCTGAGGTTCGTCGTTAACAGCCAGACCTTTTGCATTGTTATTTCTCAAACCGGCGCCAGGCATTATATATACACCATAAGCTTTATGACCCGATACAGAAACAGGTGCAAGATCGGCAAGCGGTAATGTGTTAAAACCACCTTTTGCCGGACCCCTGAATGTTCCCGGAGGTGCCTGAACAAGATTGTTGTTATTTCCAGTCTGATCATAAACAGTAGTAATCCAGCAAATTGTGTTTTCACAAAATGCATCGTGGGCTGCTGCATCAGCATATCCACCATTATTGCCTATATCAAGTGTCTTTCCATCCGACTCTCGCATTATCTGGTAAAGCGGACCGTTGTATTTTGAATATAGCGCACGGGTGGTGCTATGAGCAGTTACGCAGGGGTATCCTGCTGCTGTATAGATATCACATGGACCTTCCGGTCTCTGTGATGTACAGCCTGTAAATGCAATACCTGCAATAATTATTACAGGTAATGTAATTGCAAGCATTACAAAGACAATAAATTTGTTTTCTTTTTTCATAGTTTTCAATTTTCGTTATCAGTATCAGGTAGTTGAAGGCTGTTCTGCATTATTCTTAGAAGATCATCCGATGTATCCGGCTGAGGTATCACCCACAGTGAGCCGCATATCAGCTTTGGGATTCCTCCGCTGCCATTTTGCATTGTCCGACCATATATCTCAATGCATTTCATCAGATATTTTTCTACCCATGGGTCGTCTAAGGCCTTGTTTAATTTGGCCTCTCCTACAAGCTCAGCAGCTTTTGTTTCTGCAGCTTCTAGTTTTCTTGGCCGCCAGATGTCGCCTGTTTCGAAAGTGAACATCCATCTCTCGAATTCATGAAAAACATTCCTGTCGGCAACCCATACAGCAAGAGCAATTCTTGCCAGTTCACATGAATTCCTGAATCTGTCTGAATTAGCAGAAACAAATGGATTACATTCGGCATTAAGGGGAGCAGGACATAAGACAAAAGCAAGTTTCCCATTATATTTATCAACAATATCGTTTAGCATAAAGTGAATTCTCTGGCAATGTGGACATTGATAATCAAACAACACAGTTACAAGATATTCGGCATCAGGGGAACCTATTACCGGCGAATTGCCATAGTCAAATTTTTCCTGTGAATCCTGTGACTGACCTTCCTGGTATACAGATGGTGGAGTAAATAAAACCTGCGATACAGCCAATACAACAGCTAAACCCAGTCCTGCACCAGTTAACCCTGCAATATTGCCTTTTTTTAGATTCAAAACACCTTGTTCCTTTGAAGAGCGCCACACTATCAGAGAAACCAGCAGTAATCCTGCAATATGAGCTGACATGCAGTAAGGACAAAACTCACCAATAAACCATTTCTGTAATACTGTAAACCATACAGCGCTTCCTCCGATGGCTCCAGCTAATATCAGGATAGCTTTCCATGCAATCTTCCTCAATGATGTCTCTGTTGATGGAGTTATGAAAAAAGTACATACAAACAATGCAAGGTATGCACCTACAGCTAATCCGCTTACAGGGAAAACTCCCGCAAAAACCGACCAGGGACTATTAAGTACCTGTTCGCATGAGCTGCCTGCGCCACAACCGAGCATTGCCTCCCTGTTAAGAAAATGCCAGCTAAGTCTGATACTTAAAGCCAGGTCGAATAAGATCAATGCGATTAACAAAAATCTCCACCAGGCCCAGACTCCATATTGTTTATGATTATTACTCTTAGTATTGTTTTTCAATTCAGATACACTTTAATAAACCTCGCGGCACCCAAATTAGGTAGCCGCGGAGTTTTAAACAAATAATTTACAGATTTTTAAGTTTTCTTTTAAGGTCGTCTTGTATATTGGTTTGGTTCTCCGGGAGTTGGTATATTACCTGCCAATTGTGATCCGCTGGCATGTTCAAATGCCAATGGAGAAGCCAGTGTTATGCCTGTTCCTGAAACCTGTTCTCCCTGGTTGTGAGCTTTATCAAGTGGTGATGTCACTGTCAAAGAACTAGGGGTCCCCGGATTGTTTTGGCCGAAACCCGGACGACCAGCTGTTATTGATGCAACGACAGCAGTCTCGTTGCCAATTGTAATTGCCTGGCCTACATTGAATCCGGTAACATTTGCAACAGGTATAACTGTAGCGCCAGTAGTTGTGGCTGTGCTCACGGCTGTACCGCCGGCAGTTCCAATTATCGCAATTACAGCAGTTTCGCTCTTATTACCCGAATCGATAATAATTCTTTGTCCATTACTGAAACCAGAAACGCTTGCAACTTTTATGTTATTAGAACCTGCTGCTGAAGCTGCAGCGAGAGTTGCGGAATTCTGAAGAATAAAGTCGCGGCAGTTAAAATCGGTATCAATACCATCAGGATAACGACCAGCGCTCCTGTCTGGCTGACTTGTAACAGGAGCCATCCTGAAACCTCTGCTTGCAACCGGCGCCTGGACAAAGCAACCACTTTCTCCGGCACCTGATGTAGCCTGGTAACCCTCTGCTGCCCACGGATCAACAAGTAAGCCATAGTTTAACCCATCAACAACAATACCATCAGCATTGCGTAGAACCATATTTCCTGCCGAAGAAGAAAGTACAGGACCACCATACAATTGGTTGGGTGCGATAACTCCCTGGTATCCGGCATTCTTCACCTTTGAATCAAGAACAACCGAGTTAATCTCATGATCTGATGAGAGAGGCTGATCGAGTGTTAAACCTGTCCCAAGTGCAATTACAGGTTCATTACTTGAATGATCAAAAGCTGTTGCAGGTTCAAAGCTTATACCTGTGCCCCTGGCGCTGAAAGGCATATTAGAAGCATGATTGAACTTCAGCGGAGCTGTAAGCTCCAAACCAGTCCCGGAATCTTCATTTTCTTTTAAGGGACCATTAAATGTATTTCTTACTGATTGGGTGCCTACTTTTTTTACAGTTACAGTTTCAATACCATGACCTTTACTGTCGATATCGAGCCTTATCTTATCACCCGCTGTAATATTAGCCACCGAAGACACCTTAATTATCCTGTCCCCCTTTTTGGCATCAGCAGATAGCCAAGCCTGGGTACCAGGTTTGCCTACAGCTGTTACAGTAACGATCTCATACTTCTCAATTGATCTTGATACTGCAGGATATGTTGCGCCATAGCCAATAGCCATTTTCTGACCAACCTGGAATCCATCGATCTGTGTAACAGGGATATTTTTCGAGCCTTTAGGAATCGTAATTACCGGACCTTCGGGAAGTGGTTGCCATAATGTTGTCGGGCTACCCGGCTCCATACCCCGGAATCCTCCAGGTTGCCCGGCTGCAGCTTGTGCAGATACAGGACCCGCAGCGGTGCCAACAGCTAAAATCTTTCTTTTTTCAATATTAGCACCAGTGCCTATTTCAATTTCATCGCCAACAGACATGCCCGTTGTATTTCTTACAAATATAGTTGTCTCACCTTTTTTAGCAGGTACAATAAGCCCTGAGTTTGACATGCCTAACAGGTAAAAGCCGTGAGCATTGAGCTTTGTTCCTCCGGGGATTGTTATTGAAGAGAAGACAGGCAATTGTGTTGCATGATGAGTCAATGTCCATCCTGAGATGTCAACATCGTTCTCACCAGCATTATAAAGTTCAATAAAAGAGTTTGTTGAATTATCGCCTGCACTGATACGGAACTCATTTATCTTTATAGGGTTTACATTACGTACTTTTTCAATAGCAGTCTCAGTGCGTATCTGGTTATTTGTTGTCCATGAAGCTTTGCCGGCAAGATCGCCATTGAATTGATCCTGTGATGAAGTGACTGTGAATGTAGCGCTTACACTTGCTCCCGGAGCAACAGGATCACTGAATTTTTTTGAGGTTTCATTTGAGTTCAGTAGTGTAGACTTCCATCCCGCAGGCGCTGTGATGCTTAGAGTAAGATCATTTATTGCCACCCCTGTAGTGTTTGTGAAAACTACAGTTGTATTCTGGGATGATTTCGGGGCAAAAGTTTGCAAACCTGAAGGTGTATCTATTGAATTTGCAGGGGCAACTTTCACCAACTGAACATTATACTTAGCATCTATAACATTCTTCTGAATCTTCTGGTTTGTCTCAACAGTAGGGAAAGTACCAGGAGCAGTCATTGCTGCTTCATAAAACGTACCTTGTGAACCAACGCTATTGTCGCCACCATTTCCAAGGAGTATAGCGCCTTGTTTGCGCATAGGATCATAACTGTTTCTATCATTAGAAATGCGGGGGCCGTCATACATAATTTGCAGGTCGCCATTTTGAGCGTCACCACCCATTGATCTCCAATGGTGAGGTTCACCATCGGCTGTAGCAGTTACAAAACGCCAGCTGACACTTGGTAGATCTGGACAATACTTGTCATTGGGATCAGGGTTAACACAACCAACCAGGTTATTTTCCTGGTCTGTCATGACCCATGGTCCTGGAGCCTGGCCCCGATACCATGATGTTGCATTTCCATAATAAGTAGTCTCCATTGTGCCGTCGCCATCATCACGGCTATCTGTTTCAGCATTTCCATAATCGAAACAGCAACCCGAATTGTAATGATGACCGTTCACAACCCAGTACTGACCTTCGGCCTGATCATCAACAGCTGTCCCTTTTGCATCGTTCCAGCGAAGACCCATTCCAGGTTCAATAAAAACGCCATATACTTTATGACCCATCAGTGTAACAGGAGCCATATCCGCCATTGGAAGGTTATTAAAACCTCCCATTGCAGGTCCGCTAAATCCGCCACGGGGAGCCTGTACAAGATGGTTGCCCTTACCCGACTGATCATACAGTGTGGTGATCCAGCAATATGTATTAGCGCAGAATGCATCTTGTGCGGCAGCATCAGCATATCCACCAGGATCATTCCCCGAAGGCTGTACGAGTCCAATGTCGAGAGTCTTCCCATCAGACTGACGCATTACCTGGTAAAGAGGACCATTATATGAAGCAAGCAAGGCACGTGTACTGCTATGGGCAGCCACACAGGGATTGCCGGCAGCAGCATAAATGTCACATGGGCCCTCCGGCCTTGGAGGTGCAGGAAAACTTACTTTCCCTGACATCGCTATTACTACCATCGTAATAACCGGAAGTAAAAGCGCCAGAGAAAGAAGGATTAGGAAACGACTTCTCTTTTTCATTTGTTCAAGTGGTTAATAAAATAGGTTATTGAGTTGATTAATTGTGGTTATCTTTTTACAAGGCGAACATAAGCAACGGAGCTGACGGAACTTCCAGAATCTGATTCAAACTTAATCCTTATGTTCTCTTTTTGTAGAATAAAAGAATCAGGAATGTTATACTCAACCTCATTAAATGTGTTCTGTTTCCATCTTGCTGTATTATCCTGCTCAACAAGTAATTTATCATCAACAAATATTTTAAACTTACGGCTTCCTCTTTCAGATCCGATATATTTCACATAAAGGTTCAGCCTGGTTTCACTGTTTGTTTTGAGGTTATAACTGAAAAAACCATTCCTGGCATCACGCCACGACTGGTCGAGTGTATTCCCGGAGTTTGAATTTTGTCTCTCTATAAGGTGATCAACTTCAGGTTGTTGCTCACCGGGAGCAACAAAGTCTATTGTCCTGTTATCAAGGGCAAGTGTTTTTTTCTCAATGACAGCAAGTGAATCAATATAAGACTTAAAATCAGATTCATTGAGCGACATCCAATAAATAATGTATCTTGAATCATGAATTCCTGAGAATGGTTCAAGGATCAGATCAGACCTATTTGCCATTTTTATATTATTCATTGAGAACGTAAGCGGTTTGCCTTCAACAGGTAAAAGTTTCGATGGCAATGACGATTGTTCTTCAGCAACAAGTACCGGGCTGGTGGCAAGAGGTATTTTCCGGCCTGAAGCAATATGTGCCCAACGGCCATCATCTGCAATAAGTCCTGTCATATCTTCAGAGCTTGTCCTGGCAGCAAGGAGAATAGGACCATGCATAAACGCTACATATTCAGGAACATTGGGAAGATTTTCAATTGTATTATTCATTGGCAAAGAAATACTCACCTCATCACCTTTTTTCCAATCACGATTTAATGCAATATATGAGGATGGTTGATTTTCAAATTCAACCGGGCTGCCATTTATTGCAATTTCCATTTTCCCTGGGTCAATCCATGAAGGATACCTGATAAGCAAGGTAAACTCAGACGATGCTTTTGTAAATAATAATGTTGTTTTCTCTTCAGATGGAAAGCTGGTTTGTTGCTCTATCCTGATGCCTTTATCACGCCAGTTAAGCTCAGAAGCAATAAACAGGTTTACAAATAATGAATCGCCCTTATGCGTATATATAAACTGGTTGTATTTACCATGGTTTTCCATTCCGCTACCAACACAGCACCACATTCCTTCGTTTGGTGCTGAATACACCCTGTAATGCTGAGGGCGTGCAGGTGTAAAATAGACATATCCGCCATGTTCAGGATGCTGAGTTGAGAGGATATGATTAAACAGAGCTTTCTCAAAGAAATCAGCATACTCTGCACTTGGCTGTATTCTGAACAATCCTTCAGTCAGCCTGAGCATATTATATGTGTTGCATGATTCGGGGCCTTCAACATCGTGGACAAAATCTACGCAAGAAGCTTCAGAAGGGAAATATTCTCTCCTGCTATTGCCCCCGAAGGCAAGGGTACGGTTACCGGTAACTGTGGTCCAGAAAAATTTTCCGGCATCAATGTATTGAGAATTACCCGAAAGCTCACCAACACGCTGAAATCCAATCGCTTTAGGGACTTGTGTATTAGCGTGTTTGTTATCGAGGTTATCAATTCCTTTCGACATTGCATCAAGAAGCATTCTATGAGAAAACCTCATGGCAGCATCCATGTACTTCTTGTCACCTGTCATCCTGAACGCGTCGGCAAATATTTCATTCATGCCTCCGTGTTCAGTGTCGAGCATTGACTGCATCTGCTCGTCTGACAAACCTGATGTTATGCTGATGCCCCAATTACAAAACTGAAGGAACAAGTCTTTTGCTTCATCATTTTCGGTATAGTACCATGCATCCCTCAGACCAGCATACATTTTATGAACATTATACCATGGCACCCATGCAGAGCGGTATGCTTTGAAATCTCCCTGTTTCAGGGTACTCCATATAGTCTTACTATCGGGTACGCCTCCAATATACCCTACTCCCCAGTCAGGATTACTTTTACTATTTGCTTCAACACAGGCTTTAAGTTCAGAAATTATGTATTCAAGACGTCTGCCACATTCTTCGTTACCTGTAGAAGCATAGTTCATAGCCATTGCTGACAGATAATGACCCGCTATATGGCCATCAAGCCCTTTCCAGTTAGGGTACAGTTCAGCTTTGGGAGGCAAACCTGCTTCGATGAGGAACGGGGCAAGCAGGCGGTCAACGTCATATTGCAATAAAGTCACAATATTCAGGTCACGAGCATGTTTGAATGGTCCATCAAGGAGAGTAACATCTCTTAACTGAAACTCTCCAGGATAGAAAGATTCATGCTTATCTGCACCGCACTTCAGAAAGAAGAAGGATGCACAAACTGTAAGGACTACAAGAATTTTTCTCATAATGTTTCGTATTTTAAATGAGCCATTCAAAATCTATTAAAAATATACTGATTTCTTCGCACCCCTCTTATAATGCTCCGCAGAGTTAGTCGGGGTGCAAAGAAAATCAAATAGTTATTTCCTGTTACTTGCTTGAGTTTGTTCTCCAAAGATTTGGCAGAAACTGGTAGTACAGAAGATGTTTCCAGGTTACAAGGTCATGAGCGCCCCTGGAACCAACGTAGTATTCATGTTTCACATTAAGTTTGACAAGCTCATTATGGAAAACCTCATGTCTTGCCCTTGGATTCGTTTCGTGAGTACCTGCTCCAATAAAAAAGTAATCGATTTTTGAGTTGAAATCAGGATCCTTAAGGACCGGGGTTTCGTCAACTGCAATAGCAGCGCTAAGAATTCCTACTGAGCCGAACAGGTCGAGGTTGTTAAGACCAACGTATTGTGCATGTCGGCCTCCCATTGAAAGACCACTTATAGCTCGTCCATGTTTGTTTTCAATAACATTGTAATGACTTTCAATATAAGGAACGATAACTTCTTTCATTTCCCTCTCAACAAGCTTGAATGTCAATTCGGTGTGTTTTGGATCGTTCCGGTGAACAAGCTGGTTGTTAGGCATTACTATTATCATAGGAAGAGCTTTTCCTTCAGCAAGAAGGTTGTCCATAATGAAATTGGCCTGTCCATGGTAAGCCCATGTTTGTGCCAGGTCACCTGATCCCCCAAGCAGGTACAATACCGGGTATTTCTTCTTTGGATTGTATGATGGCGGTGTGTAAACCATCATTTCTCTCTGTCCGTCTGAGACACTTGAATAATAGTAATGAGTAGTAAGATCGCCATGAGGTACATTCTTAGCATCATAAAAAGCAGGGCCGTCGCCATGAACCCAAACCATGCTGAATGCAGGCATATTTGCAAAACCGGTATATGTGTTGTTCGGGTCAATTACCTTAACACCATCAATGATGAAATAATATAGGTAAATCTCTGGCTCCAGGGGGCCTATTTTGCATGTCCATAATCCTTTCTCGTCTTTGGTGAAGTCAACCTGTTTCCCTGCTTCGGTTCCAACGAACATATTTCCTGTCAGTTTAACAGAAGAAACATTCGGAGCCTTAAGCCTGAAAATAACTGTATGATCATCAAATACTTCAGGCGATATTACGTTTGCAGAAAAAGGGACAAGATTCTCAGGTTTAGTTTTCTGAGGATCCCAGTCAATATTGATATGCGCTTGCTGAGCTGATAACTTGAATAAAGGAACAATTATCAGGAGTAGTAGGGTTAATCTTGTTTTCATTTTCAATGTTTAAGGATTATACTAGAATACTTTTCGTCTATTTAAATAACTGTGGCAGGGTAGTTGCAAGGAATAGTTTACAGTTCATCCAGGTATGCCCTCCTGGTACGTACATAGTCACAAGATTGAATTTTTTGTCTTTGTATATAGCAATAGTGCGATCAATAATCTCTCTATACTGATCATTTTCACCAGCATAAATTGTGAAAAGCTTAAGTTGTTTATTGTAATTTGCTACATCGGGGTTCCAGTTTCCGAAATTTGCATTGAATTCCGGGGTTTGTGTATAAGGAGCATAAGCACAGACATAGGCAAACTTATCAAGGTTCATCAGGCCTATATTCAGAGTTGCGCCACCACCAACTGAAAAGCCCGTTATTGCCCTGTTGCTTCTATCAGTAAGTACAGGATAGTTAGCTTCAATAAATGGTATAATTTTATTCATCATATCATCTCCGAACGCTTTTTGCATCATCAGACCTGTGTTAGCATAAGGCATTACAATAATCATGGGCTTTACCTTTCCCTGGGCGATCAGGTTATCTGCAATAAGATTAGCTTTACCCACTTTCGTCCAGGTTTCCTCTGTATCTGATCCACCGTGAATAAGGTAAAGCACAGGATACTTTGTTTTGCCATTAGCATCAAACCCGGCAGGAGTATAAATAACTAGTGTTCCAGCTGCGCCCTGGGCAGTTTTATATGTACGATAGCTGACTTTTCCATGAGGCACGTTTTGTAGTGAATGCACAAGAGGTTTGTCGCCTTTTATATCTACGAGGCTATGTTTAAAACCTTCATTTGAAAACACATAGGTATTATTTGGGTCGTTAACCTCAATACTGTCAACCCAGAAACTATAAGGATAGATGTCGGGTTTGGCAGGTGGAATTGTAACCGACCATACACCTGATGCATCTTTCGCCATTTTGATCGGGGTTGGTAGTATCTCTGTATCAAGAGAAACACGCTTTGCATTCCTGGCTGAAAACCTGAAAGTAACACTGTTATCAGGATGTACTTCAGGAGAGATAACTGAAGGTCTCTGGGCAAGCATCAAAGCGCCCGAGGAGATAAATATTATTAATGCAAATAAAGTCTTTTTCATATTTATAAGATCAGAGTATTATTTAAAAAGTAAAGGAGCAGTGCTGGCAAGATATAGTTTAGTGTTCATCCAGGTATGCCCTCCTGTTGATATGAGAGATTTATAATTAATGCTCTTTGCCTTAAGATAATCAATAAATTCAACCGTTTGCTTGTAGAGGAAGTCTTCATTCCCGACACTAACCCATAATAGTTTGAATTTTTCGTTTGTAAGTTTAGGATTCTCAACAACCTTTTTGAAGTCACGCTCAATTTCAGTATTTGTCAGGTATGCACTATAGCAGCAAATCCAGGAGAACTTGTCCATGTTACCAAAAGCAGTTCTAAGAGTATGGCCACCACCACGTGAAAAGCCACCTATAGCGCGATTCTCAGCATTAGCCAGCACCCTGTAATTCTTCTCAACATAAGGAATTATATTATCAATAAGATCTCTTTCGAAAGTCTTTGATCTGGCAATTGCTTCTTCACTTTCTCGTCCTGCAGGATCGGCTGGTTTTTGTCCGCCCTTTTGTTCTGCAATCCTGGCTTCAATATTGCCATAAGGCATTACAATTATCATAGGTTTGGCTCTACCCTCAGCAATCAGGTTATCAAGGATAAGGTTAGCTTTACCTACTTTAAACCAGGCTTCCTCGGTATCTGTTGTTCCGCTTATAAGATAAAATACAGGGTATTTTTTTTGTGGATTTTTGTCATATTCAGGTGGAGTATAAACGAGTACGGTACCTGTTGTTCCTTCAGCAGATGGGTATAACTCATAGGTAACTGTTCCGTGAGGCACATCTCTCATTGAATGTATAAGCGACGAATCTCCGGGAACATCAAGTAGGCTTCCTTTGAATCGCTCATTTGGAAAATAGAACCTGTTACCCGGATCCATTACCTGCACACCATCAACAATAAAATTATATGGATATATATCAGGTTTAACAGGACCAATTGTTGCGGTCCATGAGCCGCGATCGTCTTTAACCATCTGTACCGGGGCTTTTTCTGATTGCACACTTAGCTTAACGTCCTGTGCATTCGGCGCTATAAAGCGAAAGGAAACAGTTTTGTCGGGTTTAACCTGGGGCGATCCCCCAAAACCGCCTCTTGGTTGGCTTGTAGCCACGCCTCCGGTAAGTATTATTGCACAGGCAATAAGCGATCGAAGTAATGTTCTTTTAAGCATAGTTTAATTAGAGTTGAAATTTTACTTTTTCTGTTTTTTAACAACAATTAGAGAAATCATTTACCTATAAACTTTGAATTTCTCATCCAGAGTAGCAATTGCGGCACCCATTCATCAACCGGTTTTGCAAGAAGGAAGCCATGACCACCCCTTGGATAAAGGTGCATCTCAGCAGGAACATTCTTATGCCTCAAACTCTCGTAAAAAACGATACTGTTATCGACATCAACGAGCCTGTCATCGCCTGTTTGTGTAATATATGTTGGAGGCGTCTTTTCAGTTACCTGCAATTCACTGGAGTATTTATCAACAAGGTCTTTGGGAGGATTTTTACCAAGAAGGGCATTCCTTGAATCCATGTGAGTAAGATTATCCTGCATGCTCGTAACCGGGTATACAAGGATTAGAAAATCGGGACGGAGACTTGTGCCTTCTCTATTCTCTATAAATGTTTCTTCGAAACGTGTTGCAACAATAGATGCAAGATGTCCACCGGCTGAAAAACCCATCAATCCTATCCTGGCAGGGTCAATGCCCCACTTCGAAGCATTTTCGCGAACTGTTTTTATAGCTTGTTGTGCATCCTGTAAAGGACCAATTTTTTTGTCTATCATTGTTGAATCATCAGGAAGGCGATATTTCAGAACGAATGCAGTAATCCCTGTCTTTGCCAGTTCTTTTGCAGTTCTCACACCTTCGCCCTGGTATGTTAAACCACTGTAACCGCCACCAGGAACTACAATAACTGCAGAACCGTTTGCTTTTCCCTGGTCAGGCAGATAGATTTCAAGTTTAGGCGCTGTAACACCTTTAATAAATCCACCGGCTGTTTCCTGGATACCTGACTTTTTTGAATTAGGAATGCTTCCCGGGTAAAGATTGATGAGTTCCTGCGCATTGCATATCGAAACTATCATCAACATAAAAGATAGGGTACTTGTCTTTTTCATTCGAATAATTATTGAAATTATACAAAAAATTCTTATTCACTAAATTCCATAATTCCAAATCTGTTAGGCTGATGAACATCAAGCTTAATATCATAAACAGGGTATAATGTTGAAGTTGAACGAAATCTGTCATCAACAAAATTTCTATCCTGTCTTACTGCCTGAAAAGCCCATTTTACACCTACTTTCGGACGTCCCAGCATCATGTGAAAGTTAGTCAATGCTGCAAATGGGATTGCAATCTCCATCTGCCACATTTTGTCTTTATCCTTATCGTTATTAATTGTTCCGTTGTAAGTTACTTCGAGTTTATATTCAGGATTATAATCGCGAATGAAGACATTTTTTTTGTTATAATATTCCCAGATCATAACATAATCATACTTTGCTTTCACAATGTTTATTTCAAAACCAAAATGAAGGCTGACACTATCCGGTATTGGAACACAGAAAAATTCCGCACAATCGTCAAGATACGGCCGGCCATCAAAATTATTCTCCCTGGCAGTAAGAGATGTATCCTCAAATTGATAGAACAGGTAAATATTCTGATCATCCCAAAGCATCCTAAATTTTGAATTCTGGTTTTCAGATGGCTTGTCTGCCCTGTAGAAATAGTTAAATGATTGCACTTCAGCTTTTTTCCAAATTTCCTCATCCATATTTCCATCAATAGTAACAGGTTCGCTTGCTTTTGCCACCTTGTATACAGGGGTTTCGCCGATTACAAGCCTTTTAGTTGATTGTGAGAAAAGAGGAATTGTCATGAATAAGAAAGCCATAGTAACGATCATCTTATTCACTCTTGATGGTTCATTGAAAGATCTCATACTAATTTTGATTTAGTTATATTCCTAGTTATTACTTCAAGGCACAAAACCCTTTATATTTAAGCCTGAAAAAATAAATCTTTAAAATAAAAATACAAGGTCTGAAAGTTAATTAAATGCAGTTAAAGATGGTTATTTATTTTGTAAATATTGAGAAATGCGAAAGCCAGTGTTAAGAGCTGCTGGTAAATTAACAATTATTAATAAATGTAAAAACACGAAGGCGAATGTTTATACCTAATACTGTAAAAAATAAATGATTGTAAAGCATGAGTAACCAAGATTTTGAGGATAAATCCCTTATTAATATCAAAAATGGAACTAAGAAAAAAGTAAAAATAATATACAAGTTAATGAGTAAATTTCTAATTTGGGACAAAATAAAAGTTACCTGACTAATACAACTTTCATATTGCTTCAATTTATTCTAATATTCCATCTTCGTGGAATAAAGCATTCAAAAATGATAGTTTGACGATATTATATTAACAGTTTTCACTATAAAGTAATCCAGAAATGATGAAATCAAGATTATTTAACTCTATGCTAGCCTTTTCAGTGATTGGTATGTCGTTGCTCCAGTCATGTAAGAGCACCGCATCAGATGAAAGTACCTTTTCGTTTGAAGCACATCCATCACCTTATAATCTCTCGCGGTCAGAGTTTCCGCGGATTGAGGCTGATTCGCGAGTAACATTCCGTTTCAATGCGCCTGAAGCAACTAAAGTACAGGTATCAATTGTAAATGTACCTTTCGATATGGTAAAAGATTCCACAGGTGTCTGGACATACACAAGTGAACCGCAGGATGCCGGTTTTCATAATTACTGGATGATAGTTGACGGCGCCATTGTTCTTGACCCTGCTACAGATGCTTTCATTGGATACAGTCACATGTGCAATGGCTTTGAGATACCTGATCCGGATGGTGGTTTTTACGAAATAAAAGATGTACCTCATGGAAGAGTAATGATTAAGAACTATTTCTCAACAGTAACTGATCAGTGGCGTAAAGCATACATTTACCTTCCTCCTGATTATGAAAGCAATGCTGATGCCCGATATCCAGTCCTCTACCTGCAACATGGGGGTGGTGAAGATCAGAGAGTATGGATTGAGATGGGACGTACAAATGTCATTCTCGACAATATGATTGCTGAAGGCAAAACAAAGCCATTTATTGTTGTTATGGAGACAAGTGCAGCATTGAAGCCCGGAGAAGTCCAGCTGCCACCTCAACCGCGTCCTGCTGCTCCAGCTGCCGGAACCCAGGCAGGTCAGGCAAATCAACCTGCAGCTCCCGCCCGCCCACGCTGGAATTTCGAAACTTATGAACAGCTGATGCTTACTGATCTTATTCCATTTATCGACAACAACTACAGAACTCTTAGCGATCAGGCTAACAGGGCTATGGCAGGTCTGTCAATGGGAAGCGCAGTAACAAGAGCAGTGGCTCTTAAAAACCTCGACAAATTTTCATACATTGGTATCTTCAGTGGAGGCGCTGTTGCACCTGCAGACATAACAGATAAAGATAAGGTCAAACTTGTTTTCATGAGTTTTGGAAGTCGCGAGAACGGGGCTGAAAACCTTGCTGAAGCTGCAAAAGCGCTCAATGATGCTGGCATAAAAGGAGCTTCGTATGTTTCTCCTAATACAGCCCATGAATGGCAGTCATGGAGACGCAGCCTACGTGAGTTTGCACCAATGCTGTTTCAGAACTAAAAGATGACACTGAGTTTTTTTGGATTTTTTATTATTATACTAAAGAACCTTTAAAATGAAAAAAACTTTCTTATTTGGATTACTGGCATTAATGTCAGCTTATGGTGTCTGCTATGGTCAGGCTACCAGGAAATCAAAGGATCCTGCAATGGCTGAAGCAGGTTTTCCCTCGCCCTACAATGTTTATGGTGCACAATACCCTAAGATCGAGGCAGATCAGAGGGTAACATTCCAGTTCAAGGCCCCGGAAGCGCAGAAAGTACAGGTTTCAATTAACAACAAAGCAATCGACATGACAAAGAATGCCGATGGAGTATGGACCTATACAAGTGAACCACAGGATATGGGTTATCATAACTATTGGATGGTTGTTGACGGAGCAACTGTATTAGATCCTGCAACAGATGCATTCATCGGCTACAGCCACATGTGTAACGCCTTTGAAATTCCTGATCCAAATGGGAGTTTTTATGAACTGAAAGATGTTCCTCATGGTGATGTACTTATTGAGAATTATTTCTCAAAAGTTACAAATGCATGGCGAAAGATATATGTTTATCTTCCTCCCGATTATTTAAAGAACACTTCAGCACGTTACCCTGTACTCTACCTCCAGCATGGTGGTGGTGAGGACCAGAGGGTATGGACCGAAATGGGAAGAACAAATGTTATTCTCGACAACCTTATTGCTGAAGGCAAAGCTAAACCATTCATCGTAGTAATGGAAACAAGCGCTGCCTATAAACCAGGAGAAGTACCTGCAGCTCCAAGACAGGGTGCACCTGCGGGACAGCTACGTCAGGGTCAACCAGGACAACAAGGTCAGGCTGGTCAGCCTGCAGCACAGGGCGCTCCAAGGCCACAGGGACAACCAGGTGCAGCAGCTCAAGGTCAACCAGCCGCAGGAGGTCAAAGACCTGCTGGAATGGGAAATTTTAACCGCATGTTTGACACCTACGCAGAGGTAATGAAAACCGACCTTATACCATTTATTGATGGTCGTTTCCGTACCCTTACAGATCAGCCAAACCGTGCTATGTCAGGTTTATCAATGGGAGGAATGTGTACAAAGGCTGTTACACTTGCCAACCTTGACATATTCTCACATATTGGAATTTTCAGTGGTGGACAAATTGCTCCTGATGAAATAACTGACAAATCAAAAGTTAAGCTGGTGTTTATGAGCTCAGGAAGTCGCGAAGGTGGACAGGCAACACTGCCAAAGGCTGCTGAGGATTTGAACAAGGCTGGTGTAAAAGCCGTTTCATACATTTCACCACTTACAGCTCACGAATTCCAGACATGGAGAAGAAGTATATATGAATATGCTCAACTTTTATTCAAATAATAATTAAATAATTTAACAAGAGAAAATGAAAAAGTATCTAACAAGCTTCGTTCTAACATCGGCTTTGTCTGCTACATTGTGTTTTGCACAATCGAATCAGCCAGCGATAAAAGAAGATTTTAAACCTTCTACAAAAAACCAGCCACAGCAGGAATATCCCCAGGTTAACTCACAGGGATATGCAAGATTCAGGGTGCAGGCTCCTCTTGCAGAAAAAGTAGTTGTGAGCCTTGGTTTGGGAGGCACCCAGGGTGGTACCCCTCTTACAAAAGGTGAGGATGGCTATTGGACAGGAACAACTGCAGGTCCAATGGAAGAAGGTTTCCATTATTATCACCTTAATGTTGATGACGGAACATTCAAGGATCCCGGAACAATAAACTACTATGGTTCAGTACGTTGGGAAAGTGGTATTGAAATACCTGCACACGACCAGGATATTTATGCTTTGAAAGATGTTCCTCATGGTAAAGTTGAGCAGATCCTTTTCCCATCAAAAAGTACAAAAACAGATCGCAGGGCATTCGTTTATACTCCGCCCAGCTACAACAAAGATCAGAATACCCGTTACCCGGTATTATACCTTCAGCATGGCTGGGGTGAAGATGAAACAGCATGGAGTAACCAGGGTCATGCAAACCTCATCATGGACAACCTGATTGCTGCAGGCAAAATCAAACCTTTCATCATTGTAATGACTTACGGAATGACAAATAATGTCAGACCAGGTGGTATGGGTCCACGTCCTGCAGGTGCTCCTGCTGCTGGTGCTCCCGGTGCTCGTCCAGCTGGTGCTCCCGGACAGGCTCCAGCAGCTGCTCCAGGCCAGGCTCCGGCAGGAGCCCCAGGTGCCCGACCGGCAGGCGCCCCCGCCGCTGGCGCTCCACGCCCTGCCGGTGGTGGAATGGCCGGAATGATGAACAACGGTTTCGAAGCTGTTCTTGTTGATGAGCTTATTCCTTATGTTGATGCCAACTTCCGCACAATAGCTGACCAGGCTCATCGTGCTATGGCAGGCCTTTCAATGGGCGGTATGGAAACTCACACAATAACACTTAACAGACCTGAAACATTCGGTTCTTTTGGTCTTTTCAGCGGTGGTGTTTATACTCCAGAAGAGCTCAACGCAAAGTTCCCAGACAAGTCAAAGATTAAGCTTATCTTCCTTAACTGCGGTAGCTTTGAAAGTGCCGACAACACGAGGAAAGCCGCCGAAACTTTAAAAGGTGCAGGTTTCAACGCAGTATCTTATATATCAGAAGGTACGCGTCATGAGTTCCAAACCTGGCGCCGCGCCCTTTATGAAATGGCACAACTTCTTTTCAAATAGTATTTTGAAAACAAGATCTGAAGCATAAAAATGCTTCAACAATAATTTAAGTTGAGACACCCATGTTTTGCATTAGCAACATGGGTGTTCCATTAAAAACTGAAAATAATCATAAACTAATGAAAAAGAGCTTAATATTTTTTTTAGCATCCGCATTCATCCTGGGTACCATTAATGGCCAGGCTGGATTTCCGGAAAACACTAAACCTGCTTCAACTAATATTGTGGGAGCAGAATATCCCAGGATTGATGCGCAGAGAAAAGCTTATTTCAGGATAAGCGCACCCCAGGCACAAAATGTAAGTGTTAGCCTGGGACGTCTTGCATTGACTAAAGGAGATGATGGATTCTGGACAGGAGTAACTGAACCACTTGACCCTGGTTTCCATTACTACAATCTTACAATTGACGGTGTTGCTGTTAACGATCCTGCAAGTGAAACATTTTTTGGGTCAAGCCGCGTTATGAGTGGTATTGAGGTACCGGAAGAGGGTGTTGATTTTTACGATGTAAAAAGGGTTCCTCATGGCCAGGTTGTTTCATATTGGTATTATGCAGCATCTACAGGTGAACACAGACAAGCGTATGTTTATTTACCTCCTGACTATTCAAAAAACACCGATAAGAGGTATCCCGTTCTTTACCTGCAACATGGCATGGGAGAAGACAGGAGGGCCTGGTCATTACAGGGCAGGGCTAATTTCATTCTAGACAACCTGATAGCAGAAGGTAAGGCGAAACCAATGATAATTGTTATGGAAGACGGTGGTATTGCTGCAGGTATGGGTGCAATGGGTGGCGGCCGCCGTCCGGGTGGCGCTCCTGGCGCAGCGCCTCAGGGCCAGGCTCCGCAGGGTGCAAGACCAGCACAAGCCCCAGGTCAGGCTCAAGCAGGGCCACCACAAGGCGCTCCACAGGGTCAGCGTCCTGCAACACCAGGAGCTCCTGGTGGTATGCCTTCTTTCTGGGACGGTTTCGGTTCAGTAATGATAAAAGACCTTATCCCTTCAATAGATGCAAACTTCCGCACTATTGCCAATAAGGAAAACCGTGCAATGGCTGGCCTGTCCCTCGGAGGCACACAGACATACTCAATTACACAGGCTAACCTTAACATATTTGGAAACATTGGTATCTTCAGCGCACCATTCGGGTTCCCAGGTGTTGAGACAGGTTATAACGGCTTGCTCCTGAAACCAGCTGAATTTGCTAAACAGGTGAAAGTTTTCTATATAAGTATGGGTTCAAAGGAAGGCGCAAGCTCAGGAAGAGCCATTCATGAACAACTTGATAAAGCCGGGATAAAAAATGTCTATTACGAAGCACCGGGTACTGCTCATGAATTCCAGACATGGCGTAAGAGCCTGCATGGTTTTGCTCAACTGTTATTCCAATAAGCATTATTGTGTTTGTCCGGATATAATAAATATTATGCAACCCTGATTCGATAATCCGGGTTGCATATTCATTTTGGTTTTAAGAATTCAAAAAAAACCTGACATGAAAAAGAATTTTAAACATCTAATTTGCCTTTCACTGATCCTTATCTTTACGATTCCGGCAATCAATAGCCAGATCCCTGAAGGATCAATTCCTTCTCCCACAAACATTCAGGCTAACCAGTGCCCTTGTATAATGCAGGATCTTAGTATTTTCTTCAGAGTAAACGCACCACAGGCCACAAAAATGCAGATTGACCTAGGGAAATTGTATGACATGCAAAAAAATGAAAAAGGAATATGGACTGTGACAACTGAACCACAGGACCCTGGATTCCATTACTATTCGCTTGTAATCGACGGTGTTAAGGTCTCTGATCCTGCCAGTGAAACTTTCTATGGAACAGGAAGAATGTCGAGTGCAATAGACATTCCGGAAAAAGGAGTTGATTTTTATTCAATTAAAGATGTACCCCATGGCGATATAAGACACAAAGAATACTATTCAAAGACTACAGGTTCGTGGAGACAGATCAATATTTATACACCCCCAGGTTATGACAACAGCAAAGATAAATATCCGGTTCTTTATATACAGCATGGTGGTGGTGAAGATGAAAGGGGCTGGGCAATACAGGGGAAAACAGCAGCAATTTTAGATAACCTTATAGCTGAGGGTAAAGCAACGCCAATGATTGTTGTGATCCCTAATGGTAATATAACAAAACCAGGAGTAGCTGCCGGAGGTTACAACGACCAGGCAATGGCAGTATATAAGGAGGAGCTTTCTGATAATGTGATCCCATTTATTGAAAGTAACTACAGGGTAAAAACCGGTGCAGCCAACAGGGCAATTTCAGGTTTATCAATGGGCGGAGGCCAGGCATTCTATACAGGTCTGCGGAACACTGATATGTTCTCTTATGTTGGAGTATTCAGTACAGGATTATTTGGCGGCATTGCCCAGGCTAGTTCTTTTGATGCAGAATCCGTCATACCAGGTATACTTAGTAAGCCTGAAACATTTAACAGTAAATTAAAAGTCTTTTATATCTCTGTAGGAGAACAGGATCCCAGGATAGAGCCAACAAAGAAACAAGTGCAAACATTCAGGGACAATGGACTAAAAGTTGAATTCTCTTCATTCCCGGGCGCCCATGAATGGCAGGTATGGAGGAAGTCGTTGCATGATTTTGCACAAAAGTTATTTAAATAGTGCGCTAGTGTGCACTAGAGTGCGCTAGAGTGACTAGAGTACTTGCAGAGGCGCGTTTACAGAAGGTCTTTTTATTAAGGCTTATTCTGTTTAACGCGCCTCTTATTTTAACATACAACTTACAACCTTACAACCTTTACGATCTCCACAACCTTTTTAACTAATACTTTTCCCTAAAAAAAAGTTTGGTTTGTAGAAGCAGAAACTAAACATTTCCGGGTTTTATATGTTTTGATCTTAGTTGCAAACTCCGAGCGAACATGAGCTAATCATTATAAGCTCTCAATTATATTCCAGAAATATGTCTAATTAAATGTATTGCCTATGGGGAATTACTACCTGCTTTTTCCAAATGTATCAATGTCTTGTTTATCTGATCAGAGATTTTAATAAACGTAATATAAATCTATTTGTTATGAATCAAACACTAACCAATTTTATTCTCATTAGGGGAATAAAACGATCTCTATTTAAATTAATATTGATTTGCCTTTGTCTCAGTGTGTTTCAGACAAATCTAAACAAACTGAGAGGTTCAGAAACCAATGAAATAAGTGGCTTTCTATCCAATGAAATGCAGCAGGTAGCTATTACCGGTACTGTAATGGATGAGAACGGTAATCCATTTCCTGGTGTTAATATACGGGTTGATGGAACAACAACCGGCACAATTACAAACACCGATGGTAAGTATTCATTATCTGTTCCTTCAAACAACTCTACGTTGGTATTCACGTTTGTCGGGTATTTGGAAAAGAGGGTTCCTGTTAATAACAATACCACAATAGATGTAAAAATGGACCCGGATGTAGAGTCTCTTGAGGAAGTAGTCGTTATTGGATATGGCACACAAAGAAGGAGGGATGTTACATCTGCAATTGCTGTAGTTGATGCTGCCTCGATTGTGCAGGCGCCTGTTGCAAACGTTTCAAATGCCCTGCAAGGCCTGGCTCCGGGTATTGAAGTTCAAAGCAACCAGGGAAGACCGGGTGAAATGCCAACTGTCAGGATTCGTGGTGTTTCGAGTACAAATAATACCGATCCTCTTTATGTTGTAGATGGCATTCCTATGGAAAATGCTTTTGTAGCCCCGAGTGATGTAGAGAGCATCCAGGTTTTGAAAGATGCTGCATCAAGTGCAATATATGGTTCAAGAGGAGCTAACGGAGTAATCCTTATAACAACAAAATCAGGAAAAACAGGCGCTCCTAAAGTAAGATACAATGGATACTATGGTTGGGAATCACCATGGAAGCAAATTGATCTGTTGAACATGGACCAATGGGCGGAAGTGGTAGTTGAAAACAACCAGGCAGGAGGAACAACACCTCCTCCACTTGCATCGAGTATTCTCAATCAGGGAGGATATACAGGACCAATTACTGACTGGCAGGATGAAATATTTCAGACCGGCGGAATAACTGAACATACATTCGATGTATCAGGAGGAACCGATTTTGGGGACTATTACTTCTCTGCAAATGCTTATGGACAGGAAGGTATTATTATCGATACAAAATATAACAGGTACTCGGCAAGGATGAATTCGAACTGGCGTACAAAAAGGTTCAAATTCGGAGAAAACATGTCATATTATTATACTCAAAACGAACTTGAAGAAGCAAACACCGGGAGATCAACAATTGAAGAGATGATCAAGATCACACCAAACATACCGGTAAGGAATCCAAACGTAATTGGTGGATTTTCAGGGTACGATGCAGGTGAAGTCGGACATGATGCAAGCAATCCAGTAGGTTCGTTATTAAGAGCCACTAATATGAACTATGGTAAGAGGTTCATGGGAAATATCTATGGTGAGTACAGCATTATTCCAGACCTGGCTTTCAGGAGTACATTCGGGTTAAACAGTTTTGAAACCCAGAACAGGAATCATGTCCTTAAAACTGATATGCAGCCCAAAAACTATGCAAATACAACTTTAAGTGAAAATGCAGGATGGACCTACAACTGGGTATGGGAGAACTTGCTTACATATCATAGGGTGTCTGGTCAAAATGATTTCACAATAATGGGAGGATATACTTCCGAGTATTCAAAATTTCATCTTCTGGGCGGTTCAGGAAATATTATCCAAACTGAAACGAACAATATTCTATCGATGACAGAAGATGGTTTTGCAGTTCAGGGTGGCGAGAATGAGATAAGCCGTATATCATTCCTCGGCAGGGTAATGTATACACTTAAAGGCAAGTACATGTTAACTGCCAACTTCAGGCGCGATGGTTCGTCAAAATTTGGCAATGGCAAAAAATGGGGAAACTTTCCATCTGCGTCACTTGCTTGGAGGATAAGTGACGAACCTTTCTTAGATGGTGTTGAAACAATAAGCAATCTCAAAATAAGAACAAGTTTTGGCATTGTTGGGAACGATGCCCCTGTTGGTCCATATACATACATTAGCGGACTAACATCGGGGCTTGATTATGTCTTTAACGGCACCAAATATTCAGGTGTATCTCTAACAGGCTTTAATAACCCTGATCTTACCTGGGAGACAGTAAAACAGTTTGATATCGGTGTGGACTTTGGTCTTTTCAATGGCTCAATAGAAACAACGCTTGATTTTTATGATAAACGTACTGAGGATATGATCGTGGCCGTTCCGCTAGCGCCATCAAGTGGTTCTTCAGGATCAATAAATAAAAACATTGGGGTAATTCTTAACAGGGGATTTGAGTTCTCAACTACTTATAAGAAGACCTTTAGCAATCTTGATTTTGCAGTTACCGGCAACCTTACCACACTTCATAATGAGATTCTTGATCTAAAAGATGCTCCACCATGGGATGCTGGAGCTGTTGAAGGCGGCAATGCCACGAGAATGGATGAAGAGCAACCGGTAGGCGCCTTTTATGGATATAAAATGCTTGGTGTTTTTCCGGACCAGGGTTCAATTGACACATATTTATATAATGGTGCACCAATACAACCCAATGCAAAGCCCGGTGATGTTAAATGGGCTGATCTGAACAATGATGGCAAAATAACATCAGATGACAGGTACTTCATGGGAAGTCCAATTCCGAATTTTACATATAGTTTATCAACAAATCTTGCATATAAAGGATTCGACCTCTCGGTGTTCTTCCAGGGTGTATCAGGAAATGACATATACGCTGAACTTGTAATCTGGACAGAAGGAATGCATAATAACTTCAACCTGGGAACTGCAGCTCTCAATCGCTGGAAACAATCAGGCGACATTACAAATGTTCCAAGAGCCGTACGTAATGATCCTAACGGAAATATTAGAAACATCTCCGACAGGTATATTAAACCCGGGGATTATTTCAGGTTAAAAAATGCATCATTGGGATATACGCTTCCTGTTAATGTTGTGAGTTTTGCAGGTATTACAAATGCGAGATTATATGTCACTGGGCGGAACCTTCTAACATTCACAGATTATCCTTTCTATGATCCGGAAATTGGTTCAGGGGCTGTAGGAACAACAGGAACTGCCAATACAGCAAGGGGTATAGATAATGGTTATTATCCCCAGGCAAGAACATTCATTATGGGAGTTCAACTAGAGTTTTAACATTCAAATTATAATATAATGAGAACTAAGATATTACTAATAATCACCGGGTTCTTGTTTTTTGCTTCCTGTAGTGAGGATTTCATTACTAAGGATTTCGATAAAACAAGGTATGTACCCGAATCATTTTACAATACAAAGGAACATGCGATTCAGGCGCTTAATGCAACATATTCAACATTGAACCAATGGGCCAATGGCTATGGCTGGTCACTGGGAATAATGCATTTTGTTCTTGGCGATGATCTTTATGAAACAGGTTATGCTTCAGGGTTTACTCCATGGGGAGCTATTACCAATTTCGATATTCTTGCCAACCAAAGCGCTGTAGAAGATTTATGGAATAGCTATTATCAGAATATTCTTGTTGCTAATAACGCACTAAGTGTAATGCCAAAAGCAAAAGAACAGGCAAATGATCCGGACTTTTCTGATGAGGAGCTAAGATTGATGATGGGCCAGGCATATTTCATAAGAGCATTTAATTACTGGAATTTAGCACAATATTTTGGGGATGAAAATATAGTAATAAGGAGAGATCCCCCGGCCGCAGAAGCTGATTTTCTAAGAGATCCGGCTCCTGTTGATAGTGTAAGAGCCTTTATCATTTCTGATCTTAAAAAAGCCCAGGAGTATCTTGTAAATGGTTTGAATACTACGGCGGGTTACGAAAAAGGAAGAGCAACAAGGGGAGCTGCTACTGCACTTCTCGGGAAGTTTTATATGAACAGGAAGATGTACGCTGAAGCAGCAGCTGAATTCAAGAAGCTCCTGCCTGGTGTAGGAGATCCTGCCTATGGCACGTATACATTAATGCCAAGCTATAGAGACAATTTCACCAGGTTCACTGAAAACAACAGCGAATCAATTTTTGAGATCCAGTTTGAGAACATGAATTCACAGCCTGCCTGGGCTAACAATGATGTTAACTGGGTATTTCAGAACTTTACATTGAACAGAACATCATGGGATATAATGTGGTGGAATTTTGCTGCTCCTAAATACAAGCTCGAAGGTTTTGAAAACTGGACTGAAAATATTAACGGCGCCCCAACAACAGTATACGATTACAGGGCCTATGAAACATTTTGGGGAATTCCGAATGGAGCAAATTTCACCGATCAGAATGGTGTCACAAGAAACTGGATTGAACAGGATTGGCAAAATGAATCGGTTGTTGGTCAGCTGGGTGTCCTGGGCATTCGTAAATATGCACTTGATAAAGCCTCTGATGCACCTGCAGGGCTTGACCCTCTCTGGTCAGATAACAATATAAGAATTATGCGATTAGGCGGTATCATGTTGCTGTATGCCGAAAGCCTCGCTAATTTGAACCCGGGCAATATGGCAGCAGGAGATCCTAACAGCGCTGTCTACTGGATCGACCAGATAAGAACAAGGGCAAATAACCCGATGAATGATCAACCGAATCTATATAGCGCCCGACCTACAGTCAGGGGCCAGCTCCCGACAGCATCAGCGCTTATGACAGCCCGGGGCTGGACGCTGATGGACCTTATTGAGCACGAACGCTATGTTGAAGGCTTCTGCGAAGGATGGAGAAAAGAAGATCTTAAACGCTGGGAAAAAGGAATTACTGCTGTCCGTGACAAACCAGGCTGGAGGGGTTATGAATCGCTGACACTGCCAGTACCGCAAACAGAAGTTGACAGGAACCCGGGATTCTAGCGCAGGCAGAGAGCAAAAGCGCAGAGAGCAAAAAGCGCAGAGCAGGATTGGTTAACTAAAAACCTCTCTCTTGATTGGGGAGAGGTTTTTAGTTGTATTAACTCATCTTATATATATTCAACTATCATCATGTTTTAAATATCAAAAACTCACTGCATTATATACACAATATTTTGTAAGATATTCACAAATTTAAGCAGTATACAAAATCTTCTATTATATTTACGGCCTGAATTGAAATTTGATTAATAATATTAATGAACAGGTTCTCTCTCGACAAAAACAGGATTAAAGTTCTCCTGCTTGAAGGCATTCATGAGAATGCAGTTGATTTTTTTACACAGAATGGGTACAGTGACATTGAATGCTATAAAGGAGCTCTTACAGACGCTGAACTTATAGAAAAGATTGAGCAGACACACATTATTGGTATTCGTAGTCGCACAGAACTGACTGCCGATGTTCTTAGTAAAGCTCAGAAGCTTATTGCAGTAGGTTGTTTCAGCATTGGAACAAACCAGGTTAACACCATTCATGCAAAAATGATGGGAATTCCTGTTTTTAATGCCCCTTTTTCAAATACACGGTCTGTTGCAGAACTTGTAATAGCTGAATGTATTATGCTCATGAGAGGCATACCCGAAAAAAGTACTCTTGCACATAACCGTGTCTGGAAGAAAACAGCAAATAATTCAGTTGAAGTAAGAGGCAAAACACTTGGGATAATTGGTTATGGCCATATTGGCACACAGGTTTCAATACTGGCAGAAAATATAGGGATGAACATTGTCTATTATGACATTGAGAAGAAGCTTACCCTTGGAAATGCAAAGCCTGTTTCGCATCTGAAGGACTTGTTAAAGGTTGCAGATACAGTTACAATACACGTCCCTTCAACGAACCTTACCCGCAATATGATTTCCACAAAGGAGCTCGCTATAATGAAAAAGGGTGCATGCCTGATTAATGCATCGAGAGGCGATGTTGTTGATTACAAAGCAGTTGCTGAAAGCCTTCGATCAAATCATCTTGGAGGAGCTGCTGCAGACGTTTTCCCTGTTGAACCAGCAACAGCTGATGAACCTTTTATAAACGAACTGCAGGAATTCGACAACACCATTTTAACGCCTCATATTGGTGGTAGCACTCTTGAAGCACAAGCCAACATTGGATTAGAAGTTGCTGAGAAGCTTGTCAAATACAGCGACACCGGTTCATCAATAGGCGCAGTGAATTTTCCTGAGATTGCCCTTCAACCAAATGTATCGAAGCAGAGATTTTTACATATCCATAAAAACGTTCCGGGCGTATTACGTGAAATAAACAATGTTTTCAGTTCCCAGGGAATAAATATTTCTGCTGAGTATCTCCAGACAGACAATGAGGTAGGTTACGTTATCATTGAAACTGAAAGTGAGCTTGACGTTTCGGTCTTAATGGACCTGAGGAACATACCGCATACCATTAGGACCAGGATAATTTATTAATTAAAAAAATTGAAAATTTGAAAATGCTTCTTGTCATAAGAAACTTTTAACGTGAAACGAATTTTCAAATTTTCAAATTTTTTAATTTTCAAATTTTCATATCTCTCCTGTCATGCCAAACTCTTCAACTTCGGCATTCTCATTCTGTGATGCAGAGAATCCACTTGTCATCAATGGTTGAAGGATGCTGCAAACATTACCTTCTGTATCGCGGAATGATGCAAATGTTCCAACTCCGGGAATATCCATTGGTTCAGTAAGTACCTGTCCTCCTGCCTTGTTTACAATATTTATATGTTCTTTTATATCTTCAACTGCAATAACAAGACTCGGACAATTTGAAGGCATATCTGCACTTCGTTGATAAAAACCACCATTAATAGCGCCTGGTTGCAAAATCATACCATTATCATCTGTCTCAGCAGTACTTACAGTTACATAGTTTCCCATTTCTTCTCCTAAGAACCGTGATTCCCAACCAAAAGCTTCAGAATAAAAATCTGCCATGCGTTTTTTATCGCTTGCAGGCATTTCAAAATGTACAACAGGATTTTTCTTTTTCATATCTCTTATTTTTTAGGTTTTAATGGGCTCTGCTGGAAGCAGGGCATCAATTTATTCTTAATGATAGAGTAAAACACATTCTATTTTAGAAGGTTCATCTTGTAAAGACCAAAATCATCGGGTCTGAATCAGAGAAAACAAACCCTGATTCAGGATTGTTAGGTTCTAAAACACATTAGTATGTCAATTGTAAAAGAAACGAGAATTGACCTGACAATTACGAGAGATGATCTCCTCAGGTTATCAGAGTACCACAACTCATCCTGTATTTCAATATTCATGCCAACTCACAGGGGTGGTGTTGAAACATTAAAGGGTCTTGACTCACTCAACCTGAAAAACAAGGAAAAACACATCAGGAATATGCTTGGACAACAAGGCGTGGCATCGAGAGACATTGATAACTTATTAAAACCTGTTATTGATCTTATCAACGACAATGTCTTTTGGCGACACCAGGCAGGTGGGCTGGCATTATTTGTAGCGGAAGATATCTTCGAAAAATATATAATACCGGTGAATTTTGAAGAGTTTACGTACCTGTCAAGTGAATTCTATTTAAAACCACTTATACCTCTTTTCAATTACACTGGAACATTCTTCCTCCTTACACTTAAAAAGGACGGGGCTAAGCTTTTTCAAGGGAACAAATTCAATATCGATGAAATAAATGTCGAAAATATAATTCCTGCCCGGATTGAAGATTCTGTGGGCTATGATTTTGAGCAGAAACAGCTCCAGTTCAGGACGATGCCAGGCGGAAATAAACCCGGGTCATTTCATGGGCATGGAGAACATGAGGCAGATGAAAAAAAAGAACTTCTTACCTATTTCAGGGAAATAGATAGAGGAATAATGTCTTTCCTACATAATAAGGAGGAATCGCCTTTGCTAATTTGTTGCATTGATTATTATTTCCCGATTTACAAGGAAGCAAATACAAATAAAAATCTGTTTGTTGATTACATCTCCATTAACCCGGCAGATCTTGATATCCGCGAACTACATGAAAGGTCCTGGGAATTGCTTGCTCCATACTTTGATATGGAAATTGCTGTCAGAAAAGAAAAGTTCCTGATAGGTTTTGAACGGGGGAAATCATCATCCGATATCAGGGAAATAGTACCCGCTTCAGTAGCTGGGAAGATTGATACATTGTTTGTTGAAAAAAATGCTGAATTGTTTGGTATATACGATCCACTAAACGGTAACGTTATTATACAAGATGAGCATACAATGGCAAACGTATCTTTAATGAACCTGTCAGCAAAAAAAGTTTTTGAACAGGGTGGGCTTGTCTATCTTGTAGAAAAACATGAATTGCCTGATGGTTCTTCAGATATTAATGCTATATTCAGATATTAGGTCATTTTCAGATATTTGGTCATTTTCAGATATTTGGCATCCTTCTTGCTCATTATCCATGGGGAGGTTTAAAACTATTAATATGCAATCAAATTCACGAAAAGCTGATCAGGTTTTAGCCCTGAATAGAGAAATAGAATTGCTCCGCACAGAGAACGAATCTCTTAAAAACCTTTTGAGAAATAACGAACAAAGGCTGCAGGGAATATTTAATGATGTAGCAATAGGAGTGCTTGAAGTAGATTCAAATGAAAGAATAATTTCAATGAATGACAGATGTTGCCAGATATTGGGATTCACACGCGAAGAATTGCTCACAAAAACAATAAAGGACATTACCTGGCCTGAAGACAGGGCTCTAAGCAATGACCTTAACTCAAGACTTCATTTCGGCGAGTTCGAAACGTTTAATTACGAAAAAAGGTATATCAGGAAAGATGGCTCTCCATTATGGGTCCATGTTACAGTTTCGGCTGTAAGAAATTCAAAACACGAACATATTGCATCTGTTGGAACAATTGAAGATATTTCTTCCAGAAGGTTATATATGGATGCTTTGAAAGAAAGCGAAAAAAACCTTAAAACAAGGAATGAGGAGCTAACAAGATTCATATACACTGTTTCACACGATCTTAAAAGCCCTCTTGTAACGATAAAGTCGTTTATTAATTTCCTGATGGAGGATATTCAAAAAGACGACAAGCAATCACAGGAAAGAGACATACAGTACATTCATGCTGCAGCCGACAGGATGGGAAAATTGCTCGATGAGCTTCTAGAACTATCGAGGATTGGAAGAAAAGAAAAACCAAAATCTAAGGCTGAAATGGGTTCGATTATAAATGAAGCAATTGAAATGGTTGCCGGGATGATTAAAGAAAAAAATATACGGGTAAATATTACAGGTCCAAAAGTGATGCTCTATGGTTATACTGAAAGGTTAATTCAGTTATATCAGAATCTTCTTGATAATGCGGCAAAATTCATGGATGGGAAACCTGAACAGGTAATCGAAGCCGGTGCATTTAAAAATGAACAAAACAATGAGGTGGTTTTATTTGTTCGTGATAACGGGAAGGGAATTGACCCGAGACATCATCATAAGATCTTCGGTCTTTTCGAGAAGATGGATAACAATACGGAGGGAACAGGCATTGGTCTGGCGCTTGTTAAGAGGATTGTAGAGGTGCATGGAGGATCAATTTGGTTCAGATCAGAAGGAACAGGAAAAGGGACGACTTTTTATTTTACACTTGATGGTTCTGAAATAATTAACTAAATTTATACAAATGACCGAAGGAATGAATAACGGAGGTGATCCCCTTGTTATATTGTTCATTGAAGATGATCCGGCTCATGCAGAGATCACGATGAGAAATTTTAAAAAGAATCGCATCTTCAATAAGGTAATTCATCTTTGGGATGGACAGCAGGCCCTCGATTATCTTTTTCGACAGGGAGAATATGAGGACCCTGAGAAATCACCTGTTCCTGATTTGATCCTGATGGATTTGAGATTGCCAAAAGTTGATGGTCTTGAAGTCCTTGCAAAAATCAGGGCTGTTGAGTCCCTTAAAAACATTCCAACTGTCATACTATCTACTTCCTATAACGAAGCAGATGTAGCTAAAGCTTATGAGTACAATGTAAACAGCTATCTTGTTAAACCACTCGATTACGATAAATTCTCTAATCTGCTCGAAGCTTTCGGTTTCTACTGGGTAAACTGGAACAGATATCCTCACAGCAATTAAGTATACCTGTGATATGACCAACCAGGACGACACTAACACTCTAATAATTATTGAGGATGAATACGCCCATGCTGAACTCTTAAAGATTTATCTTACGGATAACTCCAACCGCTGGAATATATTAACAGTGACATCCCTCGGTGAATATAACAATTTATTAAAATCAACAACTCCCAGTATAGTTTTGGCTGACATCAACCTGCCTGATGGCAGCTCGCTCTCTCTCCTTGAAAAGAAAAATGAATTTCCGATTCTGATAATGACTTCACATGCTGATGATGAGATGGCTCAGAATGCACTAAAATCAGGAGCGGCAGACTTTATTTTAAAATCGCCAGAGACTTTTAAAAAAATGCAATTAATAATATCAGGGGCGCTTGAGAAATGGAAGTCAATTAAAATGTGAACTTCTTAGAAGAATACGTCCGGAATCTTCAGTTTTTCCCTATTTTTTTGAGTTTGAACAGTCCTACTGAACGCCAGTCTTCTTCATCAATAAACGCTCCAGGAATTTCCTTTGAAAGATTTCCCTTCTCATCCATCATTATTTCTGTAATACGCAACTCACTACCTTCCTTATCGAAATAATAAACCATAACGTCATTTTTACTAAGTTTTCCGATTGAAACCAGGTATTGTATCTTATTGATTATATATTCACTATGTGTCTCAATAATAAAATTAAGACCCATCCGGTTTTTTGCATCAATAAACATATCTCCAAGCTTTGATTGCCATGAAGGGTGCAAATATGCCTCCGGTTCTTCTATTACCAATGTACGTGAATTGAATTTCTTATCACTATTAAAATCCCTCAATTCACAGTATTCTGAAGCAGTTGCTATTTCAAGAAGCATCGAAATTAATTTTTTGGTTCCGGTCCCTTCGCCCGAGAGAGGTAAGTTTTCCTTGTTCCGAATCAAAATTGGAGAATAACCCATACCATCTGTTGTCACATCAAAAATGAGATCTTTGCATATTCTGAAGTCTATAAGCCATTTCTTTAAAAAAGTATCTTTCTTTCTTATTAATGAGTACTTCTTTATTAGCTGATGTTCAGGGCTGTCAAAATCATTGTATGTTTCAAATTTATATTGTTGGGGTTTAAGCTCGAGTGTTTTATTTATATCGTATTGCAGATCGTGAATAATTTTATCAATAATAACACCTGCGAAAGATGATAACGCACGGATGTTCGAATACTTGTTAAAAGACTGGATAAATCCTTCACGCGTCATACTAAGTTCTGAAACTGCCCTGAAAAACTGTGATAGTTCAAATCGTGCCTGTAAGTGGTGATCAATTGATTTGGAAAATTCACTCTCGGAATTAAGCTGTCGTGTTGTTGTAATATTGCAATTTAGAAAATCAGTTTCCCATTCGTAATATGACTTTGAAGAAAGCAACTCAACTAACCTGCTGACAGATGACTTGTCGTTAAGCAAAACAAGGCAGTCAAAAAGCTCAGGGAATTCTCTTTTTAATAGTGAATTGAAATCACCTTCCGTTAGCTTGTCTGATGGGATATCGATTATTTTTTTGAGAAGATCATTATTAAACAAAATTTCATTACTGCTAAAACCTTCAAGAGTCTTCTTAATTCTTTCAATGAATTTTTTTTCAGAACAATCTTTAAGCTCGCGCTGCTTACTGAAGAAGTATGCAAATCTTTCATATTCTGAAGGCTCAAGGTTCTGATCTTTAAGGTACTCTGTCAGGTTCTTCCGTCTGGCAATATTATCAACATGAAAAATCCTGATCCTTGATTCTTCCTTTTTTATTAGCCTCTAAATAAGAGCCTGAAGAAGAATGTATGTTTCTGAAGTTCTTTTCAAGCTCAA
>DATALD010000072.1:0-22402 GCA_036261255.1 Bacteroidales bacterium | reverse complement strand
GACATCAGACCTAAAATGTTTATTCCAAACTTTACAACAAAATCATCGGGGACAGGACTGGGCCTTTCAATAGTAAAAAAATATGTTGAAACAGCAGGTGGTAAGATCTGGTTTGAATCTAATAACCAGGGGACAACATTCTTTGTTGAACTTCCGTTAAAATATACTGTTGAATAAATTTTGAAATTAATATGACAAAATGTAATATTAGGGTTTTTTAAGGAAAAACAGGTGAAATCCCTAATAAACAGTCAAACATCTTTAATTATGTTTGATGAGTTTTATTCAGGTTTATAGTAGGTTAGCACTGATAATGCAATTTTAATGGCTGTCAGAAATTTTTTTCTATATAGTAGACGTGCATTATTCATACTGATGCTTCTTGTTTTTGCTCATTCCTATTGTTTTGCTCAGGTAAACATTTCCGGTAATTTCAGCGATAAATATAATAGTGCTGGTGTAAAAACGATTGGAACTGACAGGATTAATGTTGATGATATCAGCGGGTTTAATAAAGATGATACTGTTTTATTAATCCAAATGCAGGGTGTTACCATTCAGACTGCATCAGCTACTTATGGACTCTATCAAAATCAGATTGGAACACCAGGAATGCATGAATTCCTTATCATTGAAGATGTAATTACTCCTGACCTGATTGTGTTCAGGAGAAATATAATTAACGGATATGATATCAGGGGAAAGGTTCAGGTAGTTAGAGTCCCCTCATTCAATATAGTAACTGTAAAAGGTCCGGATCCATTAACGGTTGATCCCTGGGATGGCACCAAAGGAGGTGTTCTGGCAATAATAGCAGCGAAGAGGATTACACTCGATGCAGACATAGATGTTTCAGGGAAAGGCTTTAGAGGGGGCGCTGCCTCAAAAGGGAAAGATGAATGCACCTCAGTTTTATTGTATTCTTATGATTCTTCATATGAGATTGCAGGCTGGAAAGGAGAAGGAATTGCAATTCACGATTTTCATGAAAACCCTAATATTACATTTTGTCATATAAATTTCAAAATTTATTCTACAGTATATTTTAGCGGTAGTTCTATAAAAAATGTTGTCCCCTGGTTATTTGATTCAAACCAGATCTTACCACCTGCTGTCTCAACATATTTTTTTACTATTGAAAGACCCAGTCCTGTCCCTGATGATTTTGTTGTAAAGTTTGGAATAAACATTTTGGGCTTGATGTCCTCAGGGATGCCAGAACCATTATCAGACACAGAAATAACTGCCCAGTCCTTCACTACCAAAACGGAGATCGAAATTGCTCCATTCCTTTCAGAAGGTATAGCCTGTATTCCATTCTTAATAAGATTCGAGAATATTCCGTTTAGATGTTCTTTATCGGCAAAAACTACGACTTTTTTCTCGGCAGGCCATTCCACATTAAATGTTATTCCTTCAGCATCCCTGAAAAGTTCAAGGGTTACTTTTATCTGGTCAAGAAGGTCAATATCTGATGGTTTTGCGCCTGGCAATTTTGCGAAGGATGAAAAAGCAGTAGCTATTGACGAAAGGTTATTAATATATTCAATCTGGTTTCGTGCAAATTGTTCAAGTTTTTCATTAAAGCCTGCAGCATTGTCTTTCCATGACTTCAGGAGCTGCTGAACATTAAGCTTCATAGGGGTTAGCGGATTCTTGATCTCGTGTGCTATCTGCTTGGCCATTTCCCGCCATGCATATTCTCTTTCAGAATTTGCAAGCTTTCCAGCGCTTTCAGCTATCTCATCAACCATCTGGTTATATTGACTTACCAATTGTCCGATTTCATCGTTTCCTTTATACTTAAGATGCTCGGTTTTTTTACCCAGCTGAACGGAAGCCAAACCTTCACTAAGCATTGAAAGAGGGGCAGTCAGCCTACCGCTTATTACAACTGCAAGTCCGATTACAACAAGTATTAGGATAAGTGCAAAGTTTATGACAGCCATAATAAAATTAGATATCTCGTTTGCCAGGACACTTTGAACACGAAAATAGGGAAGGTTAACATAAGCAATAGTCCTGTCATCAGAGTTAAAGAAAGGAACATAGGCAGATGTATATTCAAGGTTACCAATATTTTCGGTCTGATAAACCTCGCTCATTTTGAGATCCGTCAAATTAATGAAAGCATTGTAATCAATCCTTGTACTTGTCAGGTTTCGATAAAAAATTTCAGGCCTCGATGTTGCAATCAGCTCACCATTGATATTGAAGAGATTAATGTCGGTATTAAAAATGTTTGAAAGGCTTATCAGAAGGTCATTTAATGATTCATAACCCTCATTTCTCCAGTCCCTGTCAAGATGCTTTTCGGCCGAAAGCCTATTGTCGAGCTCAAGATAAACTGAGTTAAGTTTCTCCTTAATATTTTCATTATGCCTTGTTTTATACTGTTCAATTGTGAGATATGATACAACAATCCCGATGAGTACAAATGAAAACAGAAGCACACCAACAAACGAGAGCTGAAGCTTTTGCCTGAAATTGAAAATGCCGCCTTGTCTGATAACAGGCCTTCGGATAGCAATAACGATTATATTTGAAAGTAACAGTAATACTGTAAAGAAATAGGCAAAGGAAATAACCAGATCGCCGGTACTGGTCACAGAACGTGATATCAGTATTGTGGCATTTCCGTTTTTATACAATACATGCCTGAATCCACCGGAAACGAAAATCCTGTATTCCGGTGATTTAACAACGTACTTATCATCAGTTTTATCATACGGAAATTCACCTGTCCGGAGAACGAGTTCTCCATTAATGTACTTTGCTAATGAATAATCTTTAAGATCAGTATATCCATGATCCTTTTTATCAAGAAGAAGTGCTGAATAACCAGGTTGAAAGACATTAACATTGCCATATAGTTCTATAAAGAGACCATGAACATACCGTCCTGAATTGAACATTAACTTCCCCAGGTAAAAAGACCTCCCTCTTTGGTTGTCAATAAAATAAAATTCTGTTCCTGTTAGCCGATGCCCGTCTCTCCTGATACGTTCTTCAAAGAAATTGAAGCAAACCGGAAAAATCTCTTCACCGGGCCCCACTCTTAAAGGATCGTCATTGCGGCAAAGGATTATGTTAAAATCGAAAGTAGTCCAATATCCGCCAAAATATGTATTCCTAAGGTATGAGGAAATCATGTCTACATCATCACTGTTCCTGTTAAATGATTCCTGTAACATAAGGTTTCGAAGAATAGTATCCTTCGAGATTACCGGCCAGATATCAAGAAGGAGATTCTCAGCTTCTGGGTCATTCTCAGTCGAGTATGAAACTGCTTTTATTTTTATGTTTTCTGTGATTTTTTCATCGCTCAGTTTAGTAATATAATATAGAGAGTAAAGGCCAAATAAAAATGAAGATACAATCGTCAGGTTAAAATAAGTCATCTTCCTTCTGGAAGCTACCAGTATTGCAGTTATGAGGCCCAGATAAAAAGGAATAAGACCTGCGATGCTTATCAGGTCGCTCCTGTACATAATTATTAGCAAGACAACACCGGGCAATGATGCGATATAAAGAGAAGAAGTCTTTTGTCGACTTAAGGTTACTATAATTCTGAAAATGAAAAGGACAGGAAGCAACAAAAGCAGAAAGGCAGAAACAAAACCAATAACACTGTAAATATCAAGATCCAATACTCTGAATGGCATAAAGTTGATATTTGAAGTTAATATCAACTGACTGAAGAGCAAATGAAAGAAGCCTAAAAGTAAAGCTGCAGTAATAAAAAACAAAATGAGAGCAGGATTTCCAATAAACTTTGTTTTTTTCTCTGTTTCACCTATTGGAAAATACCTGTAAAAAACCCCTGCAAAAAAAGAGCAGAGTATGCCAAGTAATAACAAATGCCCGAGGCTGGGCACGAAGGCGTTCAATGAGAACTTGTGTGGCGAAAAAAGTTCTGTAAGAGAAAATATAGCCGGCATACCTGTTAATAGGATAACCGAATAAAGAATAACAGAAAATAGCAGTGCAAATAAAACAGCTGTTGTGCTCCTGCTTATAGATAATAATTTCCTTATAATATTAATCGTTATAATCAGCAGTATTACAAAAAACATGCACCAGAGAACGATGGGAATTATTATCAATTCGGTAGCTTGTTTTGCAGGAGGGAAAACAAGTGAAAAAAGAAACTTCCCTGATTTACTTACAATGTGGAAGTCAGAAGCATTCTTATCAACACTTAATTCAGCCACATCCTGAACGCCATATTCCTTTTCGAACCCCGATTCAACAATATCATTCTCAAGGCTGTATTCAGTTCTGATTCTTAGTAATCCAACAAGCTTCTCATTGCCTGATTCTATTGTTCGGGGAATGAACCACCCATTTTGAAGAAAGATTAGTGGTTTGTTGTATAATGAATCATCATAAAACAAAGGAACATCAAAGTTGTTATCTGACCAGGCAATTAACTTATTATCAAGAAATTCCAGTATTGTAATTTTGTTCTTGCCGGCTATATCAAAGAGGGATTTCTCCGGAAATGAACCAATGTGCTCTTCATCAGCCATTAATGGTTTCATCCTTTCAAGGCAATCCTCCATAATGGTTTCTTTCTCATTCACGATCCTGTTAAACAACCTGGTACGATACCTGTACTCAAAATCGCTGAAATAAATACTACTTGCTAAAACAGCAAGTATAAGAGTAAGTAAACCCATGATACCCGGCAAAAGCAGGATTCTGTTTTGCTTCATAACTTATTATTCGTGATGATAAGGTTCACCTTTTATAATTGTAAATGCTCTGTAGAGCTGTTCAATAAACAATAACCGTACCAACTGATGTGGAAAAGTCATTTTTGAAAGTGACAACCGATAATCACTTCTCAAATAAACCTCTTCAGAAAAGCCCCACGCACCTCCAATAATGAAAACTGCACGTTTTTTTGGAGTCATGAACAATTTGTCAAGCATTTCTGAAAAATCAGTTGTTCGCATCTCCTTCCCCCTCTCATCAAGAAGAATAACATAGTCATCAGTATTCAGATATTGAAGGATTCTTTTCCCTTCTTTAATCTTCTGCTCTGAAGATGGCATACTTCTTGTATTTTTCAGATCGGGGACAGTAACAATCTCAAAACCTGAATATTTTTTTATTCTGGTTGTATAATCATCCAGGATTGACGAAATGGTTTTGTCAGTTGTCTTACCTGTTTGTAACAAAGCAATTTTCATGTACTTGATATTGCTTACAAAATTAACAGATTTATTGAATAGCATTAGCACATAATATCATGTCGCGAATTATGTTGCATATTTCTGAATGCTCGAATTAAACCTGAATGGCAAACAGTAATTTGTCATTGTTGGTATTAATATGTATTTTTGTTCCAGTAGCATGCAATCACAAATCTGAATCGGTATGAAAAAATTAAGATTAATTGTTTTTCTGATCATGCTAGGTTTCTCTGCAAATGCGCAGGATCAGACGAATATACCAGGAGGTATTTCAATCGCCATAAAAGCCGGCAATGCTGCTGAACTCTCAAAATACATGAATTCGACAATCGAACTTCTTCTTCTCGACAAGGAAGATTTTTATAAAAAAAATGCCGCCGAGGTCATTCTCAGTGATTTTTTTAAGGAATATCCCACCAAGGACTTCACAATAAGGCACCAGGGATCGAAGAGCGATGCCCATTATGCCATTGGTAACCTTTCCACAGAAAAAGGAGACTTCAGGGTCTATTTTCTCCTGAAGAAGGTCGATTCTGAACTGTTGATCCACCAGATAAGAATTGAATCGGCCAATGGACGATAAGATGATACAGAAGCTTATTGGCAGATACTTGTCTGAAGATATCGGGGATGGTGATCACTCCTCACTCGCCTGCATTCCATCAGATGCAACTGGAAAAGCTAAGCTGCTTGTTAAACAGGAAGGTATAGTTGCAGGACTTAAAGTAGCATCAATACTGTTCAACACTGTTGACGATGATCTTAAGATTGAATTCTCGGCATCTGACGGAGAAAAAATCAATCCGGGGCAGGAAATTTTTTTGGTTACCGGAAGCATTCAGTCAATACTTAAGTCAGAGAGGCTTGCATTAAATATTCTTCAAAGAATGAGTGGTATAGCTACAAGTACTCACCAATATACCCAAAAGCTTGAAGGACTTAAGACAAAAATACTTGATACAAGAAAAACCACACCAGGATTCAGGATATTTGAAAAAGAAGCAGTCAGGATCGGTGGCGGTACTAATCATCGCATGGGTCTCTACGACATGATCATGCTGAAAGACAATCACATAGACTACTCTGGCGGAATAGAAAATGCAATAAACCGCTCAAGAAAATACCTTTCTGAAAATAACCTTGACCTTAAGATTGAAATAGAGGCCAGAAATATTAACGATGTCAGGAGAATAGTCAGCTATGGTGGAATAGATCGCATTATGCTCGATAACTTCAGTGTGTCAGAGACATCAGCAGCTGTTAATATTATTGCAGGTAGATTCGAAATCGAGTCCTCCGGCGGTATAACCCTTGAAACAATCAGATCTTATGCTGAATGTGGTGTTGATTATATCTCCGTTGGAGCTCTTACTCATCATATAAAAAGCCTTGACATGAGTCTGAAAGCAACAAAGTAATAGTATTTTCTGCAAGGTCAAACTAAAAATCTAAACACTTTTAATAAATTCCAATATAAGGATTATTTATTGGAATTTTTTTCTTTAATTTCGGAGCTTAAAAGGTTCCAATTATGAGAAACATATTCTTCTTATCTCTGCTGATCTTGATGCTGGGATGCAGGCAAAATATGCCTGAATCAGATTTTACAGCAGCAAAGGCATCTGCCTATTTCAGCAAAGTTGAGGAGATTTGCAAACTGGATAATGGATCAATGTGGGGGAAAAACCTTTATGGTCCAATAATGTATGTCGAAACTGAAACCCGCAGGATATACGCAAATCAGCAGGACAGCATGGGGCTGCTCAAACATAAAGATGGCATATATACAGGTCTCTATCCAAATGAACTTGTTATTATGAATTCACCTGTTGTTTATGGGGGAACTAAGTATGCGATGGTTAATATGCGACCTGATCTTGACGAAAAGAGGGTGCTTGGATGGACAATACATGTTCTGTATCACAGCTTTCAAAATCTTAAAACAGACGAATCTACCTTCTCCAGCCTTCGCCGGATGGATGAATATGATGCCAGGTTATGGATCAAACTCGAATGGAAAGCTCTGAGAAAAGCAGTCAACAATAATGATGATGAGAGATGTACGATAAGAGATGCTCTCGTTTTCAGGTATACATACAGGGAACTCTATAATGCCGCATTTACAAATGAACTAAACTTACTGGAAACAAGTGAAGGGCTTGCTTCATTTACCGATCATTTTTTCACATCAGCTTCTCCGGAGGAAATGAATTCGAGGATAAATGATTTGATGGATTGGATCTATAATATTCCCTCATATTCAGCAGTATATGGCAATATTACGGGGGCTATGTATGCCAATCTGTTACATAAAGCAGGATATGATTTTAAAAACCTTCCTGAAGGGCCAGTTGATCTGGGCAAAATCGTTTGCGAAGTTTACAATATCAACCTCCCTGAAATATGCAGGGATGTTGCAGGCAGCCTGGCATTATGTTACGATCTGCCTCAAATCACAAATGAAGAACAAGAAAGAGCAATTATGATTAAGGAAAGATTGCATAAGCTTACAGAGAAATATACGGAAAAACCAGTTGTATACCTTGAGCTTGAAGATCCTTCATTCGATTTCAAACCTGAAGAAATTCAACCACTTGACACGCTGGGAATTCTATATGGGTCAATAAGAGTTTCAGACAACTGGGGAAAGCTTACTGTCGACAAGGGAGGTTGCCTTGTATCAGGAAACTTTGGTTTTCTTAGAGTTACTGCAAAAGGATTCAGATACTCAAAGAATCGTATTTCAGGAGAAGGATGGAGCCTTTTCCTGAACCAGGGATGGGAGCTTGTGGAAGTTAATGATAGCTATTTCCTAAGACAACAAACCGCCCCAATAACTCTTGGAGAAAGTTTGGATCCAAATCCTGCCTCAGTTTTTCAATTCTCTCTTCCTCTCTTCCAATGAATTAATTCTTAATTCAGCGTCACTTTTCTTTTTCTGCTCAAGCTCAAGAACATGTGATGGAGCATTCGCAACGAATTTCTCATTATTGAGCTTCTTCATAACGTTAAACAGAAAACCTTTCTGGTATTCTAATTCATCTTCGATCTTTTTCAGCTCAGCTTCCAGATCAAGTTTTTCACCAAGCGGAATATAGAAACCTGTTGTTCCCGAAATAAATGAAGCTGCATTTTCTGGTTTATCGTTAACAAAAGTTATTGCTGTCAGATTACACATCTTCTTCAAAACAGGAAAAAACTTGTCATCCATTTCACCAGGTCCTGATTGTATCAAAAGCTCTACAGTCTCTTTATTAGGTATGTTCCTGTCTTTTCTTATTGTACGCACACCGCTTATTATCTCTTTGATTCTTTCAAATGAACGGAGCAGAGCGCTTTCTTCCATGCTGCCCTCCGGCAATCGTTCAATCATAAGGCTTTCATTCTCTTTTCTTTCGCTTATAAGATGCCATATTTCTTCCGTAATAAAAGGCATAAAAGGATGAATCAACCTCATAAGATTGTCGAAAAATGAAATTGTCGACTCGTATGTTCTCTTATCAACAGGCTTAAGATATTCAGGTTTCACAATTTCAAGGTACCATGCTGAAAACTCATCCCAGAAAAGTTTGTAAACATGCATAAGGGCTTCTGAAATCCTGAATTTGTTAAAGTTGCTGTCGATCTCGTACGTCGCTGCTCTGATCACATCTTCCATCCATTGTACAGCAATGGCAGATGATTCAGGCTGACGAACATTCTCATCAATATCCCAGCTTTTTACAAGTCTGAATGCATTCCATATCTTATTTGCAAAATTCCGCCCCTGTTCCGGAAGACTATCATCATAAATCAAGTCATTACCTGCAGGTGAACATAGAAGCATTCCAACTCTCACTCCATCAGCGCCATATTTTTCTATCAACTCAAGTGGTTCAGGTGAGTTTCCAAGTGACTTCGACATTTTTCTCCTTTGCTGGTCGCGAACAATACCAGTGAGATAGACATTTTCAAATGGCCTGGCGCCCTTATATTCATACCCGGCAATTATCATTCTTGCAACCCAGAAGAAAAGTATTTCGGGAGCCGTAATGAGATCATTGGTAGGGTAATAATATTTAATATCCTTATTGCCTGGATCGTTTATCCCATCAAATGATGTAATTGGCCACAACCATGATGAAAACCAGGTATCAAGAACATCTTCATCCTGACGGAGATCACTTTCTCTAAGAGAATTGCTATTACTTTTTTCTCTTGCCATTTTGAGAGCATCTTCTATTGTCTCAGCAACAACAAAATCATTCCCGTTGAAGTACCAGGCTGGTATCCTGTGTCCCCACCACAACTGCCTGCTGATGCACCAGTCACGGACATTCTCCATCCAGTGGCGGTAAAGATTCCTGAACTTCGAAGGATGCAGCTTAACTTCATCATTCATTACAGCATCAAGGGCTGGTTCTGAAAGTTCCTTCATTTTAAGGAACCACTGAACCGACAATCTTGGCTCAATTACTGCATTAGTCCTCTCCGATCTTCCTATCTTGTTATCATAATTCTCAACCTTCTCAAGGTGACCTGATTCCGTAAGTGTTTTCTCGGCTAAATTCCTGGCTTCAAACCTGTCAATCCCTGTGAATAATCCCGCTGCAGAGCTTATTGTTCCATCTTCATTGAAAATGTCAATCGAAGGCAGGTTATGACGCATTCCAATTTCGTAGTCATTAATATCATGAGCAGGCGTGATCTTTAAGCAGCCTGTTCCAAAGGCTGGATCGACATAGCTGTCGAAAATAAACGGGACTTCCCTCTCGACCATCGGCACGATAACCTTCTTGCCTTTAAGATAAGTATACCTGGGATCATCGGGATTAGCACAAACGGCAGTATCGCCAAGTATTGTCTCAGGCCTGGTTGTTGCAACAACAATATAGCCATCCTCACCGACAATCTTATATTTTACATAATAAAGCTTCGACTTCTCCTGGGTATAAATAACTTCTTCATCAGAAACGGCAGTTTTTGCCTGGGGATCCCAGTTCACCATTCTGATACCTCTGTATATCAGGTTCTTATTATAAAGATCAACAAATACTTTTATAACAGAGTCATATCTTTTCTCGTCCATTGTGAATAGAGTACGTTCCCAATCACATGAAGCGCCAAGTTTCTTAAGTTGTTCCAGGATTATGCCTCCATGCTTATTGGTCCAGGACCAGGCATGTTCAAGGAACTCGTCCCTTGTTAGATCAGTCTTTGAGATACCTTCTGATTTAAGCTTGGCAACAACCTTTGCTTCTGTAGCAATCGATGCATGGTCGGTACCCGGCACCCAGCATGCATTTTTACCCTGCATCCTGGCCCTGCGAACAAGTACGTCCTGGATAGTGTTGTTTAACATGTGTCCCATGTGTAACACACCGGTAACATTCGGCGGAGGGATCACAATTGTATAAGGTTCACGCCCGTCGGGGACACTCCTGAAAAAACCTTTCTCCATCCAGAATTTATACCACTTATCCTCGGTTTTCGCCGGCTCATACTTTGATGGAATATCCATAATGTATTTTTTGTTATCTTGTTTAAAATGAAACCGCAAAATTATAAAAATATACGGAAAGTTAAAGTCGTGCAGGTCTGTTGTCGTGGAGGTCTTGCAGGTCTGTTGTGGTGCAGGAAAAGCAGGTCATTCAGGTCTTTACATTTGGATTATCAAAACTATCTTTCTACATTGCTTAAACAATCCATAAAGTCTGACATATGAAAAGCTACCTGTATTCATTACTATTTTGCATTTGCCTTGTTTCATTTATTGCATCCCCCAGCACAAATGCAAACCAGCAAAGTAATATTCCCGGTAAAACAAAAGACAACTGTAGGGTTTCTATTATAAAAGATAGTGTTCCTATAGCAATTCCAGCCAACTCTCGTAATGAATATCATGTTACATCATTATACAAAAACCGGTATTTATATGGAGTAAATCTTTTTGATCCCTATAAGATTGATGTTATTGATCTGACTGATGCAATTGTTAAAAAACAGATAATTATTGACAAAAACTTATTTAATACCTACCAGGTATCAAACCTGTTTGTAAAATCAGCCGACAGCATTATCTTCTTGTCTGATAAAACTCCAACTATTTTCCTGACAAATGGCGAAGGTAAACTAATTAAAAAATGGACCCGGACAGATGTTGACATTCCGGCTTCACTTGACAAAAAGCTCAGCAGCATTGGATTTGGATTTGCCACATCTTCATTTCTGGAAAACCCGTATATTGATCCGGCATCAGGATATCTTTATGTAAAAATCAATGCCATTGGTTATCATGATGATTTTGGTGATATTGATGTAAAAAGACATGGCGTATACGATCTGAAAAATAAAAAATGGATTAGTCTTTTTGGATCTTACGAGGGTGTTCTTAAAGAAAAGAAAGACGGGCGTTACTTCTATGACATGCATGAACCTTATCAGATTAAGGTTGAAGATAAAATATATATTTCTTACCCCATTGATAATAACGTATATTGTTATGATATTAAAAACTACAATCTTGTTCAAACAATAGATTGTTCGTTCGAAGGTGTTGAGGAATTTCCGAAGCCTCTTTATGGTAAGAAAATTTCAGACAATGCTTTGCAAAAAATGCGCAGTAATACTCCATTCTATGGACCTCTGAATTACCACACCGCTGTCGGTATCTTCTCAAGATTTTACCTTCATAAAGGTGAAGAGGGAAAAAGAAGCCTGATTATATATGACAAAGATTTCAAGGTACTATTCGTTTGCAAATACGATATTTCATGGTTTTATAAGGTTATACCAACCGATACCGGATTCATAGTACTTCCCAATGATGAGGCAACAAAGATGGATCCTGATCATCTCAATATTAAAATTCTAAAAATTAAGTTGAACTAGTAAACTTTTTGCAAAGGGCAAAGGGCACAGGGCACATGACACAAGGGCGCAGGGGCGCAGGGTATTGGCTTTCACAGTATGAACCAGAAACCAGGACCTAGAACCGAAATCAAGCCAAGAAGTAGAACAACAACAGTACCACAATAATTTTTGGCAACATTTTTGCAGCCAGTACGGAAATTTTTTGTCATTAACCTACTATTTATTTGTTAACCTACCTTGTTTATGAAACATCTTTATCGATTAATTACCCTTTTTCTATTATCAGTTCCTGTAATTACACATGGTCAGAAGGTAACTCTCAGCGGCAACATAAAAGACAAGAACAACGGGGAAACCCTGATCGGTGTCAGTGTATTTGTAAAGGGAACAACAACAGGTATTGCCACAAATTCCTATGGCTTTTATTCTTTAAGCATGAATCCGGGCAGGTATAATGTTATCATCAGGTATATCGGGTATGAAACAATAGATACTGTTTTAAATCTCCAGGAAAATAGAATATTGAATATTGAGATGATTGAACAAATAAGCCAGCTACAGGAAGTTGTTGTTAAAGCAGTCCGCTCTGAAGATAATGTAACATCCACCCAGATGAGCAAGGTTACAATGTCTAATAAAACAATTAAGCAGATACCGGTTTCTTTTGGGGAAGCGGATGTAATAAAGACGCTGGTGTTACTCCCCGGTGTAAAATCTGCTGATGAAGGAGGTTCAACATTAAGCGTAAGAGGAGGCGGACGCGATCAAAACCTGATAATGCTCGACGAAGCAACAGTATATAATGCCAGCCATCTCGGGAATTTATTATCTGTATTTAATAACGATGCAGTCCAAAGCATCGATTTTTACAAGGGAAATGTTCCTGCTCAGTATGGCGGAAGGCTTTCGTCTGTAATTGATATAAGAATGAAAGATGGCAACAATAAACGCTTTTCAGCTTCGGGGGGCATAGGTACTTTATCTAGCAGAATTGCTTTGGAAGGCCCTATTAATAAAGGGAGAGGTTCTTATATTATTTCTGCTCGCAGGGCCTACATCGATTTGTTAATGAAGTTAATGCACGCAGTTAACGATACAATTCCTGAAATACCATATTATTTCTTTGATACCAATCTTAAAGCAAATTATAATCTTAACCAGAGAAACAAGATATTCCTTTCAGGATACTTTGGTAAAGATGTCTTTGAAATGAATTCAGAAGATAATTCATTTAAAAACGGATTTTCATGGGGTAATTACACAGGAACATTGAGATGGAATAATATTGCTTCTGATAAAATATTCACGAACCTTACCCTCCTGGTCTCTAATTATAATTATTCTTTTGATAACGAATTTACCTACGGCAAGCCGGCAAAGGAAACCAAATACGCATGGGATGCTTTTTTATTGGATTATTCAGCAAAATATGACCTCACATATTACCTGAATGAAAAGAATACAATAAAGACAGGATTATCAAGTACCATGCACAAGTTTAATCCGGGCGAGGTGATCGGTCATGATGACACATTGAAATATAATTTTGCGATTCCGGGGAACAAGGCTCTTGAACATGCATTATATATTTCAAATGAATGGAAACTTGCACCTGAGATTACTCTTGAGTACGGATTGAGATACAGCTTATTTCAGAACATTGGAAAGGCGACAATTTATAAGCTTGATGAAACACATTCTACAATTGACACTTTAGAATATAAAAAAGGAAAGGTTTTTAATCATTTTCAATCGTTAGAACCAAGATTTGCTTTTACGTATCTTCTTGATGAGAACAGTTCAATTAAAGCTGGTTATAGCAGAACCAGTCAGTTTGTGCATGTTGCATCCAACTCAAATACAGGCTCTTTAATTGATATCTGGGTAGGTTCAGGTCCTAACATTAAGCCGCAGATGGCTGATCTGTACAGTGTTGGATATTTCCGGAATTTCTTAGGTAACAAAATTGAAGCTTCACTGGAGGTTTATTATAAAAATATGTTCAACCAGATTGAATTCAGGGAGTTTGCAACACCCCAGTTCAATGAGCGTATGGATGAAGATTTCAGATTTGGCAAAGGACGTTCCTACGGTGTAGAATTATTTGTTAAAAAAGCAGAAGGTAAATTGACAGGATGGGTAAGCTACAGCTTATCAAAAACAGAGAAGAAAATTAAAGACATTCAGGAAAAAAACTGGTTTCTCTCAACATTTGACCGTCCCCACGATCTTTCCGTGGTCGCAATGTATAATTTTTCTCCCAAAATCACTTTTTCGGCAAACTTTCAGCTAAAATCGGGACGTCCATTCACTTCCCCTGCTCTTGGGTATCAGTATGATGGGACCCAGATAGCTTATTATCCTAAAAGAAATAATGACAGGATGCCTATATACCACAGGCTTGATTTAAGTCTGACTCTAAACAAAAGTAAACCGGAAAAAAGATTCCATAGGGAATTGATATTTTCAATCTTTGATGTATATAACCGTAATAACCCAATAACAATTTATTTCAGACCAGATGAGAAAGATGAAAACATAACACATGCATATAAACAAAGTTTTCTTGGGTTCATGCCATCTGTTTCATGGAACTTCTCATTTTAAAAAACCATAATTATGGAATCATCAGATAACAATATTAAGAAGATCAATAGTAAAATCTCTTTAAGAACCATTCTGACAAAAATGAACGGACAATTAAAACTCATTAGCATAAATGATCCGGGACAAAATAATGCCAGCCTGATCAGATCAGTGAAAACAGTATCTGTCCGGATAGCAGCATTTTTATTTCTGTTATTGGCAACAGGTTTTTTTACCTCATGTAATGAACTGGAAGAAGAAATACAGTGGGATATTGAGACAGCGCCCGAGATGCTCGTGGTTGAGAGTGTTATCACAAATGAACTAAAAAATCAGTCCGTTAAGCTTACATTAAGCCGGCCATATTTTGACAGAGCTAAACCTGCGGCTGTTTCCGGCGCCATAATGAAGTTAACTGAAGGAACAAATGTTTATTCACTTATTGAAAGTTCAGAAAACCCAGGTGTATATATTTCAGAGGTGGAATTCCGGGGCGAACCACTCAAAACTTACGCCCTGAAAATAAATTTACCAGAAAAAGTCAATGGTTTACTTGAATATTCCGCAATATCAACCATGCCGGAAGGGATTGACCTCGATTCTGCCGGTTTTTACATCTTTAAAATGCCTGAATTTAATTTAGGTGAGGCTGAAGATGGAGAAGAAGTAGACTCAACAATATTGGGAGTTTACTTTTTTGGTAATGAACCGGAAAGTGATGATAATTTTTACATAAATAAAGTTTTTCGCAATGATATACCCCTACAGAAATCATCAAAGGAGTATTTAATTTATCCCGACGACAATCGCAACGGAGAGTATTCATATATGAATGCATTCATCTGCAATATAGCAGAAGGCGATAAAATAACATTTCAGGTGCTGTCGATCGAAAAAGGTTTTTACAAATTTCTTGAAGGTGTGATCAACTCAGAGCAATCGGGTGGTATGGGAAGTATCAGCGGCCCACCGGCAAATGCTGTTGGAAATATTCAGGATGGTAAAGGGCTTGGATATTTTACGGCGGCCTATATCTCTGAGATTACCGGTTTTGCAATGGATAAAAGGTAATGTCGTGAAGGTTTGATGACGTGCAACAAGGATGAACCCGGATCATTCATTCTTGATGCCTTTGAACGGCACCTTTATCCTTTCTTCAATCCACTTTTCATCAATAACAATATTCCAGTTATCGTGTTGCACCGGGAACCCGGGAAAAACCGCCAAAGCCTTTTGATAAAGCTCTAAAGCTTCTTTCCGTTGATGTTCAAGGTCTTTAAGGTGCCCCATCCAGACCAGGGAAGCAAAATGTAATGCAAAAGTACTATCCGCAGCCCTTGAAAAAGAATTATATGCTTCATTATTAAATCCATCCGCAAAAAGCTTTAAACCCAGAGTGAACCATGTATTTTCTTCAGTAATATTTCTTTCGATAGCTTCTTTATAGCAAACAGAAACTCTTTCAGGATAGCCTCCGCCGTAAGGAATTGCTGATAATTCTTTGATCAGTTTGCTGTTTTCAGCATATTTTGCAATTATTAAGGAATCAGAATTCTGAAGAGTGAAATCCGTTGAAAGTCCATGATTGTTTAACCAGGTATCAATAATGGCGAATACATCATATTTTTCATATTGATGGTTTTCTTTTTCAATTGATCTTAATGTTACAGCTAATCCCCTGGCATTTAACCTTTCATATATTTTCTTTGCTGAAGTTAATGGCATTGAATTATCATCCTCTCCTATACATATTAGAACAGGAATATTTGCATATAGCAGATTAGGTACCGGATCGTATAAGGCTACTTCCCTGTCAATATAATAGGATTCCCACATAGCAAAGCCGAACCCGAAAGGATTTGAATTCTTGTATTTATTTTCAAATTGTTCTTCATCCATGTTTGCCAGTTCCTTATGTATCTGACATAACTGAGACAACTCAGTTTTAATCTGTTCATCAGACCAATTTTTCAAGCTGCGTAAAACATCTGTCAGATAAAAGTCGTCCAGGGACTGGATATTGCAATCGAAACTAAGGTTCGCTGAACCTAATAAAATACAGGCATAAGGCTGTTTCTTCAGAATGCCAAGAACTTTTGAGGCGACAATGCTACCTTCACTATAACCAACAATAACCAGATCCTTTTCATCTTTTAACAATCCTCTACTCATTAGCACTTCAATATAGGATTTAATATCTAGTGCCAGCTCTGAAAGATTTGGTCGCGGAATCCTTACAGGATAAACAAAGCTTCTCTTGGCCATTGTTGCAACAGAATAACCCTTGCTCGGCAAGATGTCGAGAAAACGAAGGTAAAAATCCTGTTTCTCCAGGATCAATTTACCTTTACTGTTCCAGAATGCACCCAGGTTGCCTTTCTCATCGTAAGGGGTACTGCCATTTATAAAAAGGATCATCTTTTTATCGTTTTGGCTATTCTTAATTACCCGGGCAGGCAACTCAAGTCCATCATAGGTTTTAACTTTTAATGAAATGGTATCATTCAGTGTCGCGAAAGACTGGCCTGAAATTGGAACATTAATTATAAAATACATGATGGACAGCGCAGCAAAATGGGTAATAGCTCTTGAAAATTTCATGGATGATATTTTGTGAAAAGACGGAAAGAAATGAGGAATGTTGCAAGTTAAATGAGTGAGTGAGTGATGACACAACGAAACAGTTAGTGCAAAAAATACACAGACTGTTGTGAATTGTGAAATTTCCCGGACATGAATTTTATTTTCAAAATTTTTATGATGCCCTGTATTGCCCCAACAAATTAGAATATTGTTTCTGGAAATGCAAATGTTTTTCATTTAAGAATGAAGATGTGAATGAATAGAGAATGTTCAGGGATATAATCAATTCACTCATTCACTCATTCACTCATTCACTCATTCACTAATTCACTCATTCACTAATTCACTCATTCATTCATTAATTTTTCATATTTTTGTCCTGAACAGTTTCGTATATTATAGCTAAATGCCATCAATTTCAGAAAAAGGCAGGTTGATGCCTGCTTCACCGATCAGGAAACTTGCTCCCTATGCTGAAGAAGCCAAACGCAGGGGTGTTAAGGTTTATCATCTCAATATTGGCCAACCCGATATTCCGACTCCTGAGGTGGCGATACGAGCGATGCATAATCTCGATCTTAAGGTGCTGGAATACAGCCATTCGGCAGGTAACGAATCGTACAGAAGGAAACTGGCTGATTATTACTGCAGAATAGGCATCAATATCGATTATACTGATATTCTAATTACTACCGGCGCTTCTGAAGCTTTGATGTTCGCATTTATGAGCTGCATTAACCAGGGTGAAGAGATCATAATCCCCGAACCTTTTTATGCAAACTATAATGCATTTGCAACTGCTTCGGATATAAAGATTGTTCCGATAACATCAACGATAAGTGAGGATTTTGCATTACCCCCGATATCTGAAATAGAGAAGAAGATAACACCTGCCACAAAAGGAATCGTTATATGTAATCCCAACAACCCGACAGGATACCTCTATTCACCGGAAGAATTCCGTCAGATAAGGGATATCGTAAAAAAATACGACCTATATCTCTTCTCAGATGAGGCTTACAGGGAATTCTGTTATGAAGATTGTGGTCATTTCTCTGCAATGAACCTTGAAGGAATCGATAACAATATTATCCTTATTGACTCTGTTTCAAAACGCTATAGCGAATGCGGTATACGCATCGGCGCACTTATAACAAGAAACAAAGATGTTATTTCAACTGCCCTGAAATTTGCACAGGCACGTCTTTCTCCTCCCGGATTGGGTCAGATTGCTGCAGAAGCTTCAATTGAGACTCCTCCGGAGTATTTTTCTGATGTAAGAAAAGAATATACTTCAAGAAGGGATCACCTTGTCGCAGGACTTAATAAAATACCAGGCGTCTATTGCCCGACACCAAAAGGCGCTTTTTATACGGTTGTTAAATTGCCTGTTGATGATGCGGATAAGTTTGCACAATGGCTCCTTGAAAAATTCTCATACAAGAACCAGACAGTGATGGTTGCTCCAGCATCAGGCTTTTATTCAACACCAGGATTGGGGGGAGATGAGGTGAGAGTGGCTTATGTTCTCAAAGTTGAAGATCTTATCAACTCTATTGAAGTTATTGCGGAAGCGCTGAAGGTATACCCCGGAAGAACATTCTGAACCAGGCTCAGGCATAGGGCGCAGGGGATGGGAAAAAGGGGATTTTGGGTCGTTTAACAGTAGAGCCTTTAGAGAATTAAGTATCTTAAGAGGTTATTTGTACAAAAGGTATTTGCTGCGGATCTTCTTAAACGCGTCAAGCTCATCTTGCCACGATTGTCTGATCTGTTCTTCATTCAAACCCTTTATGATCTGTTCACGCATCTCAGGTCCTCCTGCAAGGACATCGAAATAAGATGTGAAAAAATTTTGCTTGTCGGGATAATCATTATAGGCATTTATTACCCATTCAAGATTAATCCCGGGCGAAAGGACAATCTCGTCAGAAAGAGCATTTCGCAGATCAGTTCCAAAACACCTTTCCCCGAGAAAGGGAGGGTTCTTTGCTCCATCAGTACTCTCAGGAACAAAGCTGAATCCCCTGTCGGGCAGCCTGGGTGAACCGAATACCTGGAACGGGAATGAGGTACCCCTGCCTACTGAGATGTTTGTACCCTCAAAAAAACACAACGAAGGGTAGAGGTAAACAGAAGTCTGGTTAGGAAGATTAGGTGATGGTTTCACAGGGAGGTTGTAATAAGAACTGTGTAAGTAGTTCCTGCATTTCACAACTTCAAGGTCGCACTTAACACCATTTTTCAGCCAGCCTTCACCATTTAGCATCAAAGCATATTCTCCAACTGTCATCCCATGAACAACAGGTATGGGATCAAGGCCTACAAAAGACTTATATACTGTATCAAGTACATTCCCATCAACATAATAACCATTTGGGTTTGGTCTGTCAAGAACAATGCATGAAACATTATTCTCGGCACATGCCTCAAGAAGGTAATGAAGTGTTGAGATGTACGTATAAAACCTGGCACCAACATCCTGGATATCAAAAACAACTACATCAATGCCCGAAAGATCTTCAGCAGTTGGTTTAACATGTTTACCATAAAGACTTATGATCGGAAGGTCTGTTAATGTGTCCTTTCCATCTGAAATCGATTCACCTGCATCGGCAAGGTTTCTGAAACCATGCTCCGGTGCAAATATCACTTTAAGGTCAATGTCTAAGCTTAATAAGCTATCTACGATATGTGTCTTCTCTATCATCGAGGTCTGGTTGGCAACAATGGCAACAGATTTTCCTTCTAAATATCTTCTAATGCTTTTTATATTATATGCACCGGGTATTGGGTTTTTGAGTTTTAAGCTGTCTGGAACAGGAGCTGTCAGGACAAAAGAGACACCAATCAGAAGAAGCAAATAAAGAATAAACCTTTTCATATTGTAGATCTGTATTTTGCAGGAATCAGGCAAATTTAATAAATCATGAGGACCGGATTGATATAAAGACCTGTTTTTTCGATTATCGGATAACGATGTCATCTTATTTCCTTAATTTTGTACGCTTCAACAATGAATCTGCCATATTTCATAGCGCAAAGGCTAATTAAAGGCCGGCAGACGGAAGGCTCTTTTTCCCGTCCGATAAATGTTATTGCTATTGTTGGGATCGCTCTCGGCTTATCAGTTATGATTCTTGCTGTTGCAGTTCTGACAGGTTTTAAAAAAGAGATCCGCGAAAAAGTGGCTGGTTTCGGATCTCATATACAGATAGTGAATTTTGACTCAAATAACTCATTCGAAACTGAACCCATTAGCCAGTTCCAGGATTTTATTCCGGGAATTAAAAAACTCCCCGGCAGCAGTCATGTACAGGTTTTTGCAACAAAAGCAGGGATAATAAAAACTGACGAAGAAATACAAGGTATTGTATTAAAGGGTGTTGGCAGTGATTTTGATTGGAGCTATTTCAAAAAGAATATGTCAGAAGGCAATACATTCATGGCATCTGATACAGGACGACCATCAAACAGCATAATAATCTCAAAGAATATTTCAGACCTTTTAAAGCTGAAAACCGGTGATACAATAAGAATGCTGTTTGTACAGCAGCCTCCGCGAATGAGGCCATTCGTAATTAGTGGTATCTACGAAACAAGCCTCGAAGAATTCGACAGGATGTACGCATTTTGCGATATTGGTCATATCAAAAGGCTAAATGGCTGGAGCGACGACCAGGTCTCTGGTTTTGAAATATTTATTGATGATTTTGACAAAATTGATCTGATGACTGAAGTAGTGCGTGATCAGATCGGTTACAGGCTTTCTGAAGATGAGACCCATTTTAAAGTAACAAATATCAGGCTGAAATATCCTCAGATATTCGACTGGCTTAATTTTCAGGATATCAATGTCATAATAATAATTATCCTGATGCTTGTAGTGGCAGGATTTAACATGATTTCCGGTTTGCTTATTCTGATCCTTGAAAAAACGAACATGATAGGGATCCTGAAATCTCTGGGATCGCCTGATAAAACAATACGGAAAGTCTTTTTATACCAGGCAGCATGGCTTATCGGGAAGGGATTGCTCTGGGGCAACATAATCGGTATCGGACTGGCTTTGTTCCAGCTTAAAACAGGTTTCCTTACACTTGATCCTTCATCATACTATATAAAGTCTGTGCCAATAAACCTTGAATTCTTTCACGTTCTGTTTTTAAATGCAGGTACAATGGCTGCAATAATAATCATGTTGCTTGTACCTTCAAAACTTATAAGCAGGATCACTCCTGTTAAGGCAATAAGATATGATTAACTTTTTTAAGTGGGATAGATAATGGCATTGCTTAAGGGTGATCATGATAGTTTGGCCGAAAGGTTGAGAACAGCTATCATGAGAGGACTCCCGGGACGTGAAATCCAATTTCAGCTGGCCTCTTCGATGCGGTTGTTAAAAGAATTTCCTGCAAATCCCGGGCCTGATGCAGTGAAAGCTGCTGTTTTGATCATGCTCTGCAAACATAAAGAATCTATATATACCGTTCTCATGCAAAGGCCCAATTATCCGGGTATTCACGGCGGCCAGATCTCCTTCCCGGGAGGCAAAATGGAACTTTGGGATAAGAATCTTATTGAAACAGCCATTCGAGAGGTATATGAAGAAACAGGTTTCAGGTTAACCGATCCTGATATAATTGGAATCCTCACACCTCTTTTTATACCTGTAAGCAACATAGTCGTAACAGCTGTCGTATGCTGGCTTGATAATCTTCCTGGTTTCAGTCCTGATCCAAAGGAGGTTGACCATCTTATTATTGCTGACCTCCGGAGATTACTCGATAATTCCATTATCAAAACAAAACCAATGGAAATTAGAGGAGAAGTTATTGATATCAGATACTTCAGCTACGATGGCTATGTTATATGGGGCGCGACAGCAATGATACTCAATGAGTTGCTTCAAGTTATCAGAAGTAACAATATTCCACTTTAGTGGTGGCTTTGCTCACCGTAGCTTTAGCGAAGGTGAAATATTAGGTGCTAGGTATTAGGTGCTAGGTGCTAGGTGCTAGGTGGTAGGTGCTAGGTGTTCGATGTGTCAGTGCCTGAAATATGTTGACCGAAAAAAACGGTAACATTATGACAAAAGTAAGTTATTTTAATCATGAAACGAAACCACTGTATCACAGGTATTTCAGTGATGATTTTAAGAAAAAGAAAATCAGGGAATT
>DATALD010000020.1:0-79658 GCA_036261255.1 Bacteroidales bacterium | reverse complement strand
TATTGAAGTACCCCTTGGTACCCTGGCAAAAAGAGCCGACACTAATGAACCTCTCTTTGAGATAACCCAACACGGTGAAGAGAAGATACTTGCAAAAGGAGGTCGCGGCGGACAAGGCAATGTGCATTTCAAATCAGCAACATTTCAGACTCCACGATTTGCCCAGCCAGGCGAACAAGGTATTGAAGCAGAGTTTATTCTTGAGCTTAAAATACTTGCCGATGTAGGACTTGTTGGTTTTCCAAATGCAGGAAAATCAACACTCCTGTCGGTTGTCAGCGCCGCTAAACCTAAGATTGCTGATTATGCTTTTACAACACTTGTTCCCAATCTTGGTATTGTTAGTTATCGCGATGACAAATCATTCGTAATGGCCGATATCCCGGGGATAATTGAAGGAGCACATGAGGGCAAAGGCCTTGGTACAAGATTTTTGAGGCATATTGAAAGAAACTCAATGCTCCTGTTCCTCATTCCCGCCGACTCAAAGGATATTATGCATGAATATGAGATCCTTGTAAACGAGTTAAATCAGTACAACCCGGAGCTTCTCGATAAAAAGAGGGTTCTTGCAATATCGAAATCAGATATGCTCGATGAGGAACTTGTGAATGAAATCAGGAAAGACCTTCCCGATATCCCCAGGGTATTCATTTCTTCGCTTACCGGCAAAGGTATAACCACCCTGAAAGATATGATATGGAAGGAATTAAACCATTGATTACAGATGATTGAACAACTTGAACACCTCGATCAGCAGCTATTTCTTTTCTTCAATTCCCTTCATTGTTCTTTTTTAGATCCTGTAATGTATGCTCTCAGCGGCAAGCTGATCTGGGTCCCTCTCTATCTTGCAATTCTCATATATCTTGCTGTCAGGGACAAGAAAAAATTCTTTTTCTTCCTGTTATTTGTAGCTTTTTCGGTTATACTTGCCGACAGGGGTTCAGGCATAATCAAGAACATTGTTGAGCGATTCAGACCATGTCACGAACCGGACATTGAAGAACTGGTCCATATAGTAAATGGCTATTGTGGTGGCATGTACGGATTCTTTTCATCCCATGCTGCAAATGCTTTCAATGTTGCATTTATAAGCCTGCTCGCAATCAGGAAACGCTGGTATACAATTTCAATAATAATCTGGGCATTGATAGTCGGTTATACAAGAATATACCTTGGAGTGCACTACCCCGGCGATATACTATGCGGATCAATCTACGGTTCATTCACAGGCTGGTTCAGCTTCCGCATGTATGAATACTTTCAGAACAGATAATTCCTTAAAAAAGAAGCTGTTTCCAAAAACGGCTGAATTCACTATCTTTAAGGTTAGTCATTAATAATTTACAGGATGAATTTTTTTGTCCCGGCTAGCCACGATCCCTGCCTGAATCTTGCATTTGAGGAAATTCTCCTTACAAAAAGCAATGAGGAATTCATTATTCTTGGGATTAATAATACATCAGTTATCTCGGGTAAACATCAATGCATACACCGTGAGATTGAAACCATGTATATCTGGGAAAATAAAATTCCTGTTATAAGGAGAATCACCGGAGGTGGTACAGTTTTTCATGATCCCGGCAATTTGAATTATACTTTTATTCTCGACTGTGAAACAGGAAAGCAGATCAACTTTGCACTTTACACGAAGCCAGTCATTGAATTTCTGAACTCGGTTGGTATTAAGGCAACATTACAGGGGAGTGATATTACAGCAGGTGGATTTAAAATATCAGGTAACGCAGAGCATGTTTATCATAACAGGGTGCTTCATCATGGAACGATCCTGTTCAATGCTTCACTCGATTCATTGAGTAAGTGCCTTAGGAAAGATGCCTCATATTATAATACAAGGGCAATTCCTTCAAAACCTTCACCTGTTAAAAACCTTTCTGAGATTACCAGTGCATTTAGTCACATTGAACAATTCAGGGAGACAATGCTGAATTATATTATGCGATTATATAAAAACGCATCTCAATTTGAGCCGAATGAAAATTTTGAAAATGATGCAAAGAAGCTTATAAAAGAAAAATATGGATCATGGGACTGGAACTATGCTTATGGGCCAGAGTATGTAATTGACAAACAATTGTCAAATGGTTTAAGATTATATTTAGCTGTTGATCAGGGTATAATTAAAGAAATCAAAGTGGAAGGCGACATTGTTCTTGATAGAAGCATCAACAGGTTGATCGGTGTGAGGCATATGCCTGAGGATCTTATCCGGCTGTTGGAAGTTGTTGATCTATATCCTTTAAATGCTTTTGACTTTTTTTGACATTCACCACGACAAACGTGGTCGTGCAATTCGTGCAATCCATGCAAGTCATACGACTCAAAGGACCTGCAAGACATAAGACCGGCAATACCTGCAAGACAAAATTGAGATGGTAGCCCTAATTATCTTCGAAAAAATCCCAAATTTGCATTAAACAAAATTTCAACTTGAAATACGTCCGATCAATACTAGCCTGGATTACAGCATTAGCAATTCTGGTGATATTCTTTCCTGTAACATTTGTCATCTGGATGCTTACATTCCCTTTTGACAGAAAAAGAAAGATTACTCACAGGCTTCTGGTATGGCAAAGTTGTCTGTTCATGTTTCTTCTGCCAATATGGAAGATCAGGATAACAAGGAACAAAAAAGTCAATAGGAAAGGAACTTATGTTATGATTTCAAATCACCAGTCAATTCTTGATATTCTTCTTATCAACTGCCTGGGATATTCATTTAAATGGGTATCTAAGATTGAAAATACAAAGGTGCCTTTTCTTGGCTGGTATCTTTCAATGGCAGACTATATTACAGTTGACAGGCAGAACGATGAAAGCAAAGCTATGATGCTCGCACGATCGTACAACTGTCTTAAGAAAGATACTTCTCTAATGATCTTTCCTGAAGGAACACGATACAATGACAATGAAACCGGACCTTTCAAACGAGGGGCTTTTCAATTGGCTATCGAAGCTGGTGTGCCAATATTACCTGTTGTTGTTGATGGTACCGGGGGTGTACTTCCCAAAAAAGGTTTCATCCTTAACGATGTTGCCAGGCTACAGATGAAAGTGCTTGATCCTGTTTACCCATCATCATTCGGAACCAATAATCCAGAAGAACTTGCTGAGTTTTTCAGGAAAATAATAAACACAGAGTTGGTGGCTTTAAGAAATAAGCAGGTTTGAGATGAGCATGCACCCCACATACAGGAGAATCCTTACGAAAATGGGTTATTATGACTACCAGAGTGGATTGATCTTCCGTAATTTTCACCAGGAAGGTGGATGGGATGAGCATAACAGGAGTTGCCGTGAGTATATACTTAAAACTGTCGACAGAATTAATCCTGCAAAAATTACTGTACTTGGTAGCGGGTGGTTGCTCGATTTTCCTCTTATAGAAATAATTGAAAGAAATATTTCAATTGTACTTGTTGACATCATTCACCCACCGGAAGTAGTTAAGCAAGTCTCATGTTTCGATAAAGTCAACCTTGTTGAGGCTGATGTTTCTGGAGGCTTGATAAAAAATGTATGGGAGGCCATTCGCAACAAACCATTTTTAAAAAAGCTTAAAAGCATTGAAGATATTGATATTCCGGTTTTTGAATTTAAAACTGACCCGGGATTGGTAGTCTCTCTTAATATTCTGACTCAGCTTGAAGTGTTGCCTTTGAAACTCCTTGAAAAAAATGCAACGATAAACAATGAAGAACGCGAAAAATTCAGACTAAGGGTTCAGCAGAATCATATTGATCTTCTAAATAAACATAAATCAGTTTTGATATCAGATAAAGAGGAAATTCATACGGATGCAAAAGGGGTAGTTAAAGTTGACCGTACAGTTTTGGGGCAAATACCACCCGGTGAATTTCATGATGAGTGGACATGGAATTTTGATCTGAAAGGAAGCGATTATTATACAAGCACAAGCGTTATGAAGGTAATTGCAGAAACATTTGAATAATGAACCGGGAAGAGTTGTTATCATATTACACTAAGTCGGCAGAATCATTTGCGGGGGAGATGTCAAGGGAAGACAGGATATTGCTAATTCTTTCTGTTTCACGTTTAGTCTGTTTTGTCGGGGGTGTAATTCTTATAGTATTTATGTTTCTAAGGAATGAACCTGCAATGGGCCTTCTCACAGCATTTATTATTGTTTTCTTATTCCTGTTTCTTCTGAAATTATATTCCAGCCACTCTGACAAACGGGACTTCTTATCAAACCTGAAATCAATAAATATCAATGAGGTAGCTGCATTGTCAGGAGATCTTTCTGCATTCGACAAAGGCGAAAAATACATAGATCATTCTCATCATTTCTCGTATGATCTTGATCTTTATGGTGATGGTTCCTTATTCAGGTACCTGAACAGAACTGTTACAGGCTTTGGAAGAAACATACTTGCCGGATGGTTATCTGATCCATGGCCTCTTTCTGACGAGCTTGCCAAAAGGCAGGAGATAATAAAGGAGCTGTCGGCAAAAATATCATGGCGCCATGAATTTATGGCAGAAGGTTTAAAGGTTCCACTTGAAAAAGAAAGCATCAACAGGTTAGCTTCATGGATGGAAGAACCTGCTTTAGCACAATCACGATTAAGGAAATTTTTGATGTTTTTTCTTCCTGTAATTGCTCTAACAACTATGGTGTTGGTGATTGCAGGACTGTTGCATTATTCAGTACTGGTAAGTATAATTATTCTAAATCTTGTTTATGTTTCAACAGGGTTAAAGCACACAAATGATGTCCAGCAGTCAGTAACAGGTAGTTATTCATACTTGTCGTCTATGAAAAGGCTGCTCAGAGTTGTTAACAAAGAAAAGTTTGAATCGAGACATCTGGTTAAGATAAAAGAAGATGTTTCAGGGACGGAAGAATCTGCCGAACTAGCTATTAAGAAACTGGGAATGATTATCCAGGCATTCGACAGCAGGCTTAACATTCTTGTTGGCTTTGGTCTGAATGCCTTTTTTCTGTGGGACTACCATTGCCTCCACAGGATTGATAAATGGAAAAAACATTATCAGGGACAATTCCCGCTGTGGATTAAGACACTCGGAGTTATAGATGCTTATTCGAGCCTGGCCAACTATGCCTGCAACAACAGCTCATTTGTTTTCCCGGTACTGTCTTGTGACGGGAAGATAATCAGTTCGAAGGAAATGGGGCATCCGCTGATTCCTGATAATAGCAGGGTAAGTAATGATTTTTCAATAGAAAGAAAAGGTGAGATATGCATTGTTACCGGAGCTAACATGGCTGGTAAGAGCACTTTTCTCAGGACTGTTGCTGTCAATTTTATAATGGCAATGACCGGAAGCCCGGTATGTGCCACTGAAATGGAGTTCACCCCTGTAAAACTTTTTACGAGTATGAGAACAACAGATTCATTGTCTGGGAATGAATCATACTTTTATGCAGAGCTGAAGAGGCTTCGGATTTTAAAAGATGAAATAACAGCCAGCGAACCTGTTCTGTTTATTCTTGATGAGATACTAAAAGGCACAAACTCAACTGATAAAACACTGGGATCAAGGATGTTCCTAAAACAGCTGTTGCTACATTCAGGCACAGGATTAATAGCAACACACGATCTGTCACTCTCAGATCTTGAGAAAGAACATCCTGATAATGTTTTCAACATGTGTTTTGAAATCGAGATCAATGGTGAATCAGTACTCTTCGATTATAAACTAAGAAAAGGAGTAACACAAAAGATGAATGCTGCCCTCCTGATGAAGCAGATGGGCATTCTCGAATGACAATCAAACAACCCGACATCTTGGTTTGCAACTCAATAAGGTGCAAAAATGTACGTTTATTGTTGAAAAAATTCCCGCTTCATGATGTGGTATAATAATTATCTTTGGCCAAAATTCTGAAAAAATGTCAACCTCAGCAGCAGGATATTCAGAAGAACATATCAAGACACTTGAATGGCGTGAGCATATCAGGCTAAGGCCCGGAATGTACATCGGCAAGCTTGGTGACGGTTCATCACAGGACGATGGTGTATATGTGCTTCTCAAGGAAGTGATGGACAATGCCATCGACGAGTACATGATGGGCAACGGTAAGAAGATTGATGTCTCGATAAACGAAAAAGAAATAAGGGTTCGTGATTATGGCCGGGGCATCCCATTGGGAAAGGTTGTTGATGCTGTTTCGAAGATGAATACCGGGGCAAAATATGATTCGAAAGCATTTAAGAAGTCAGTAGGTCTGAATGGTGTCGGTGTGAAAGCCGTTAATGCTCTTTCAGATAAATTCATAATCAGATCGATACGCGATGGTCAGCTTAAGGCAGCTGAATTCGAGCATGGGATCCAGGTAAAAGATTATCCTGTTGAACCAACAAACGAAGAGAATGGAGTGGAGGTAATATTCCGTCCCGATGAAACAATGTTTGGTAAGTTCTTCTTCATCTCTGAATATGTGGACACAATGCTCAAAAACTATGTGTACCTCAATTCGGGATTAATAATAAACTTTAATGGGAATAAATTCCTTTCACGAAACGGGCTTGCAGACCTTCTTAGTGAGAACATGAGCAAGGAAGGTCTTTATCCGATAGTACATCTTAAAGGTGAAGATATTGAAGTCGCTTTTACACATGGCATTCAGTACGGTGAAGACTATTACAGTTTCGTTAATGGACAGAATACAACTCAGGGAGGTAGCCATCTACTTGCTTTCCGTGAGGCCATTGTAAAAACAATTCGTGAATTTTATAAAAAAGATTTCGATCCTTCCGACATAAGATCGTCTATAATTGCTGCTGTAAGTATTAAAGTTGAGGAGCCTATTTTTGAATCGCAGACAAAAACTAAGCTTGGCTCGAAAGATATGGGTCCTGAAGGACCTTCAATAAGAAACTTCATAATTGATTTTGTAAAGAAGCAGCTTGATGATTTCCTGCATAAAAATTCTGAGACAGCTTCAATTATTCTTCGGAAAATCCAGGAATCCGAAAAGGAAAGGAAGGCAATATCATCGATACAGAAACTGGCACGCGACAGGGCTAAAAAGGTTAGCTTACATAACAAAAAACTTCGTGACTGCAGGATCCATTTCAATTCAAATGATGCTAACAAACTCGACTCAACAATATTTATTACCGAGGGTGATTCGGCAAGCGGATCGATAACAAAATCAAGGAATGTTGAAACACAGGCCGTGTTCAGCCTGAGAGGTAAACCGCTTAATTCTTATGGACTTACAAAAAAAATCGTTTATGAGAATGAAGAGTTTAACCTTCTCCAGGCCGCGCTTAATATTGAAGACGGGATAGAGAACCTTCGTTACAACAACGTTGTAGTGGCAACCGATGCCGACGTTGATGGGATGCATATCCGGCTGCTTCTTCTTACATTCTTCCTGCAGTTCTTCCCTGATCTCGTAAGAAAAGGACATGTTTATATACTTCAGACCCCTCTTTTCAGGGTTAGAAATAAAAAAGAAACAAGATATTGCTATTCACCTGAAGAGAAAGCAAAGGCTATCAAAGCTTTAGGTCCTAATCCTGAAATAACAAGGTTTAAGGGACTTGGAGAAATATCACCCGATGAGTTCAGGTATTTCATCGGGAAAGATATTAAGCTTGAACCAGTGAGGATGAAAAAGACAGATTCAATTAACGGGTATCTTGAGTTTTATATGGGTAAAAACACTCCTGAGAGGCAGGATTTCATTATTGATAACCTCAGGATCGAAGAAGATAAAGTTGAGCAGGCGAATAATTACGCAGAGCAGTTATAGATGGAAGAAGAACTTGAAATAACAGGCAACGAAGAAGAAAGGACAGAAGAAGGCCCTGTTGCACTTCATTCCGTGACAGCTTTGTCGGGAATGTACAAGGACTGGTTCCTTGATTATGCTTCTTATGTGATCCTTGAAAGAGCTGTACCTCACCTTCACGACGGGCTGAAACCTGTTCAGCGACGTATCCTTCATTCAATGAGAAGAATGGACGACGGCCGCTTCAACAAGGTTGCAAATATAATTGGTCATACAATGCAGTTTCACCCTCATGGTGATGCTTCAATCGGTGATGCACTTGTTCAACTCGGACAAAAGGAACTGACCGTTGACACACAGGGTAACTGGGGAAATATTCTTACCGGCGACGGCGCTGCTGCCCCAAGATATATTGAATCGAGACTGTCGAAGTTTGCACTTGATGTTGTTTTCAATCCAAAAACTACAGAGTGGAAATTATCTTACGATGGACGTAACAAGGAGCCTGTCACTCTGCCTGTTAAGTTTCCTCTTTTGCTTGCAATGGGAGGTGAAGGTATTGCTGTTGGCTTAGCATCAAAAATTTTACCTCATAACTTCAATGAGCTTATCGATGCCACAATTGATTACCTGAAAGGGAATGAATTTGTTCTCTATCCCGATTTCCCGACAGGAGGTATGGTAGATGTATCGAAATACAATGACGGCCAGCGTGGTGGTGTTGTTAAAGTAAGGGCTAAGATTGAGAAAGTTGATAAGAAAGAGCTTGTAATTACCGAGATCCCATTCGGAAAAACAACATCATCACTTATCGAATCAATTATTAAGGCCAATGAGAAGGGTAAGATAAAGATCAGGAAGATTGACGATAATACTTCTGCAAATGTTGAGATAGTTATTCAATTAATCCCAGGAACATCGCCTGATAAGACAATCGATGCTCTTTATGCATTCACAGATTGTGAATATTCTATCTCCCCGAACACTTGTGTTATAGTTGATGACAAGCCATCTTTCATGGGTGTCAGCGAGATATTAAAACACTCCGCGAACAGGTCAGTTGACCTTCTTAAAACAGAGCTTCTGATACGAAAAGGTGAGATTGAGGAAGAATGGCACATGTCGTCACTCGAAAAGATCTTTATAGAAAAAAGAATCTATCATGATATTGAAAGCTGCGAGACCTGGGAAGCTGTTATTAGTACTATTGATAAGGGTCTTGCGCCTTATAAGAAGTTGTTCATGAGGGAGATAACAAAAGACGATATCACCCAATTGACAGAAATAAAGATTAAACGCATTTCAAAATTCGACATTAAAAAAGCCGATGAGCATATCAAAGGTCTTGAAACAGAGCTTGAAGAGGTAAAGAATCACATCAAAAACATAATCCCCTATTCCATAAATTATTTTCAGCAGATGAAAAAGAAGTATGGTAAAGGGAAAGAAAGGAAAACCGAGATCAGGAGCTTTGATACAATTGAAGCAACAAAGGTAATTGCCAGTAATGCTAAGCTCTACGCCAATTTTAAAGAAGGTTTTATTGGAACAAGTCTGAAGAAAGATGAATTCATCTGTGATTGTTCCGATATTGATGACGTACTGATAATACGAAAAGACGGTGTTTTCCTTATTACCAAAGTTGCTGATAAAGTCTTTGTGGGCAATGATATACTATTTGCCGGTATATTCCTTAAAAATGATGAAAGGACAATATACAACATTGCTTATCAGGATGGCAGGGACGGTATCCTGATGGCAAAGAGATGCGCCATTACAGGATTGACACGGGATAAGGAATATAATCTTACCAGGGGAGTAGAGGGATCGAAGATCATGTACCTAAGTGTTAACCCAAACGGGGAAGCCGAGGTCATTAAGGTTTACCACAAACCTAAAGCAAGACTTAAGAAACTTGTTTTCGAATTCGATTTTGGCGAGCTTGCAATCAAGGGAAAGTCATCGATGGGAAATATCCTTACAAGGAATCCTGTACATAAGATAAGCCTTAAAGAAAAAGGATTGTCGACACTTGGCGGCCGTAAAATATGGTTTGATGATGCTGTCTTTCGCCTGAATGTGGACGGTAGAGGCATTTTCCTTGGAGAGTTTATTGCTGATGATAAGATCCTTGTTATTACAAAGAACGGGTTTTTCAGAATTTCAGGTTTCGATTTGTCAAACCATTTTGAAGACAACATTCTAAAAATTGAAAAGTACAGGACAGGGAAAGTATATTCGTGTATTTACTGGGATGCCGAGCAGAGTTACTACTACCTGAAACGATTCACAATCGAAGAAACTGAAAAGCCTGTATGTTTCACGAATGAACATCCAGAGTCGAAGCTTTTGAGCCTCACTGAGGTAGAGTATCCCAGGTTTGAGATAAGTTTCGGAGGAAAACACAAAGATCGTGACAATGAGATTATTGAGGTTGCCGAATTCATCAGTGTAAAGAGCTACAAGGCAAAAGGTAAGAGGTTGACTAACTATACTGTTGATAATATACTTGAAATTGAGCCTGTTATAAAATCAGAATCGCACCATGAACAGATCGATGAACCTGAGCCGGATACAGATATTGTTACTCATCCAATCGTTCCTGAAGATCCGGCACAGATGAAACTTGAACTGTGATGTTACCCGAAAGAATATATCTTACAGGATTTATGGGGAGTGGCAAGACAACTGCAGGGAAAAAACTTGCCGAGCAGATGAACTGGACATTTGTTGATCTTGATAAAACGATTGAACACGATACAGGTTTGTCGATTAAAGACATATTTTCAAAACACGGGGAACAATATTTTCGCGAGCTTGAATCAGCATTTTTAAGGAGGCTCAGTCTGAAGGGAATGGTTGTGATATCTACAGGGGGAGGAACCCCTTGTCATTCAGGTAATATGAGTTTCATGCTTGACAAAGGCCTTACAATTTATTTTAAACTAACCCCGGCTCAGCTTGCGGAGAGATTGACTAATTCTAAAACTGACAGACCCTTGCTGAAGGGCCTTGAAAATGAAGGCCTCCTGAAGTTTATCGAGACAAAACTAGAAGAACGTGAAAATTACTATAACATGTCGGCAATTATTATTGATGGATATAATCTTGATGCCGGGTACCTGCATGAAATAATTATAAAAATAGTGAGCCAAAATCGATAATAATCACCATCGTTCATTGAAGAATTTCTAAAAAAAATAAACATTCCCTTGTCTTTACGATTAAATTATTAATTTAGTTCAAAATTATCGGGCTAAGAAATATATGAGGGACAGACTTTTTGCTCTCTTGGGCGTAGAATCAGGAGAAGAATCAATGGTTTCATGGCTTCTCATGCAATCTGTCTTCATTGGTATTTTTTTCGGAGCTTTTGATATCAGCGCCCATTCACTCTTCCTCTCAATATTCGATGAGAAGATGATGGCAAGAGGTTATGTTGTGTCCGGTATTGCCGGAATAATACTTACATCGCTTTATACAGGGCTTCAGACAAAAATGAAGTTCAGGTTTTTCTCGGTAATAAATCTTTTCGCTGTTACAGTATTCACCTTATTGTTGTGGATAGCCCTTCTCTTTACTTCTGCAAAGTGGGTCGTATTTCTGGTATTCATTATGCTTGGGCCATTGAACATACTTGCAGCTCTTGGTTTCTGGGGGACTGCCGGTCGTTTGTTTTCACTTAGACAAGGGAAAAGGCTTTTTGGTCTTGTCGATTCAGGCTTGATAGTCGGTGTAATTATAAGCTGTTATGCAGTACCTGTAGTATTGAGCTTTAATTTCGCATCGAGGAACATACTACTCATAAGCGCTTCCTCAGTTCTGGCTGCTACTTTTATACAGATTATTATCGGGGCAAAATACAGGATTGAATCTCAAAAGACTGAAAAAACAGAAAACTCAAAAGACAGCAACAAATCTGTTTTTTCAATTTTGCTCAAAGACAGGTATACAGTAGTGATGGCGGTTTTTGTTGCATTATCCGTTATGACTGCCTTCTTTATCCAGTATTCTTTTATGGCCGTAACACGCGAACAATATACATCCGAAGAAGATATGGCAAAATTTCTCGGGATCTTCACAGGAAGTATGATGATATTCACACTTCTTATAAAGCTCCTTGCATTCTCATATCTTATCAGGAACTATGGATTGAAAATATGCCTTGCTTTAGCCCCCCTGCTTGTTGCTGTTTTTACTTTGATTGCAATTGGCATTGGTCTTACAATGGGTTATACCCCGGAAGCTTCATCGGGTTTCCTGATCTTTTTCCTTATCCTTGCTCTAAGCAGGCTTTTCTCTAAATCGCTTAAGGATTCTATTGAATCTCCCTCATTTAAGGTAATATATCAAACATTAGATGAAAAGATCAGGTACCAGGTTCAATCAGGGATGGATGGTACAGTTAATGAAATTGCTGCTCTGACATCGGGATTGCTACTGGCAGGTCTTGGCTTGCTTAGCTTCGTTAAACTTATTCACTTTTCAATAGTTCTCCAGGTAATCATACTACTCTGGATAACTGTGGCTTTTATGCTTTATACAGAGTACAGAAAATCTATTAGAAAAGCTCTTGAAGCAGGAGCACAGGCAACTAATAATATTAAATCAGAAGGAATTACTGCTTTTCAAAGCAGGTTCTCTGCAAGGCTATCAATCAGAAATGATTATTACAAGCTTATATCAGGCGAGCCCGATCCATTCTCGATAACCTCCGATAGAAGGTATATTAAAGGTTTAATTGAGCATTCAGGAAGAAGTACTGACATGAATCTTCTTCCATTATTAAAACTGATTTCAGATAATGAAAAAGTTGATCCAATTTTAAGGGAGAATGCTTTAAGAGCATCTGATGATGTGAAGGAGAGAGTGCTCGTTGCATCAGGCAAAAGAGAACATGCGTCGGTTTTGCTCTCTGGTTCCAGGACACCCCATACAACTGAAATATTACGACTTCTCAGAGACAATTCAATTGAATCGAGGAGATTTGCTATTTATATGATTGGTAAGTTCAGGCTGATTGATATGCTGCATGAAGTATGCGATTGCCTGGCAAACCCTTCGCTTGAATCAGACGCTGTTGCTGTACTTGGTTCCTTTGGTGAAGAGGCAGCTACAGAAATGATGCGATATTATGTTTCTTCAGGAAATACCCATGCAGGAAACCTTCTACTGCGCCTATTGAGCAACATTCATACTCAGGAATGCTCTTCTTTCCTTTTTTCAAGACTATGGTCAAATTCAAGAGAAATGAAGGAAGCTGCAGTTAATGGTCTCGTTGCAGCTGGATACAAACCTACAGAAGATGAGCGTGATAGGCTGCACCAGCTAATCTCTGATACTGTCGGCCTGATGACTTGGAATCTTGCTGCAAGAGTATGTCTTGAGAGAGAAAAAAACACTGTTTTGCTTAATGTGCTTAATAAAGATATTTCAAGGTGGAGAACTTATCTTTTTAATCTTCTCTCGATAGCTTATGACAAAGGTTCAATTTCAAAAATCAGGGAGAATCTTGAAAAAGATACTGTTGAAAGTGGCAACTTTGCTCTTGAAATGATTGACCTTGTAATTGACGAAACAATTAAAGCAAAGATAATTGCACTCTTTGACATTGTCACTGATGAGGAAAAATTGAAAAACCTGTGGCATTTTTTCCCGGGAGTCATTCCAGTATTCGATCGTCTTCTCGAAGATATTATTAACAGGGATTATAATCTCCTTAATATATGGACAAAGGCATGCACTATCAGGAATATAACCGAATTGAAAGGCGACATTGCAGAATCAGCATCAGCCCTTCTTTTTAGTCCTGAAACAATTATACAGGAAGAAGCTGCAAGACTTATTTCACGATCAAAAAGAGACCTATACAATACTGTTTCACAAAGAATTCCTGATTCTGAAAGAAAAAGACTCGATAATATAATTGAAGAAAAAACAGCAAGTGAAGAACTGATATACGAGAAAATAGTATTTCTTTCAAAATTCTTCCCGGGCATCCCTGAAGAGGAACTTGTTTTTCTAGCGGAGAAGATTGAATATGCTCAATTTGATGAACAGTCTGACAAGATAGAAAACTGCATTCTCTGGCCTTTATCAGGAAGCAGTAATAATCCAGTTATCTGTTATGCGTGTGATAATAATTTAAGTAACCCGCGAAAGGATTTAAAGGGCTCGTTCTATTCCCTTGATCTTGATTATTTGGAAGAGTTCAGCAACCATTTCCCGGAAAGATCAGTCGATATTCTGGCATACATAGATAAAATTGAAGTTTAACGCTATGTCAACAAGAAAGACTACAATTTTCCGCCAGTTGATATTCAATATATCAATTCCCACACTGATAGCATTTCTTGTTATTGCAGTACTTAACTTCCAAAGAACAAGATCATTACTTGTATCATCGGCTGAAGAAAAAAACAAGCTCCTATCAAATGAGGTCACCAAAATCCTTAAATTCCAGGATATTGCATTTGCACTGATTGAAGAAGAACTTAATAACAGGATGACATTTCTTAATACTGAGCTTGTTAACAAATACTTCAACAATGTGCCGAATCTGGAGGAACTTAATCTCCATGAGATAGCACGAAAGCTCAAGATGGATTCTGATAATGAGGATATTTACATAATTAATCGTGAGGGGATAGTGATTAACACTACTTTCAAGGCTGATTATGGAACTAACCTTTACAGCTTCGGAGAAACATTCAAAACATATCTGCAGAATATATTCGAATCAGGAAAACTTGTTGTGGATCTCTTTACTATAGAATCATCAACAAAGAGAACAAAAAAATACTCCTATATGCCCACAAACGACAGAAAGTATATTGTAGAGCTTGGGGCATATTCAAAAAAAGCTGATGCTGTGATCCGTACCATGGAGGAAATAAAGGGGGAGATCAAGATTGAATCAAAAGGAATTATCGATGTTGAATTATTCTTAATGGCAGATCATCCATTCAGCATGAACATGAATGCTATGCAGGTTCCTGAACAGGAGAGCCTGCTGCTGGCTGCTTTTCAGAATAAAGACACTTCCACTTATGTGAACAGGGTTGATGATAAATGGTTGCAATACCAATACATATACATGGACAGGCGTGAATCGCCTCTTTATAAAGGATCGGTAATAAGGATCATTTCCGATGTTACTGAGCAACAGGCTCTTTTCAGGAATGAAGCAGTGAGGTTTGCACTGATCTTTGGAATTACAATGATTATTCTTGCATATCTGATTTACAGGAAGACGCGCGTTATTACCCTTCCAATTATTAAGCTTGTAGAGAATGTTGACAGGATAACGAATGGTGATCTCCGTGAACGTGCGGAGGTTAGCGGGAATAATGAGATTACGAGACTGTCAGAGAAATTTAATATGATGGTTGCCCAGCTCGAGAGTTATACTTACGAACTGGAGGAGAAAGTTAAAGAAAGAACAATAAGGATCGAGAAACAGAAGGAAGAAATCCAGGAACAGAAGAAGCATATAACCGATAGTATTTTTTATGCACGAAGAATTCAGAATGCCATTCTTCCTTCATTCCTGCATATTAATAAATATCTGAAAGACTATTTCATTCTTTACATGCCAAAGGATATTGTCAGCGGTGATTTTTACTGGATGCATGAAACGGGAGGCCATGTAATGATAGCGGCAGTTGATTGCACAGGTCATGGTGTCCCCGGGGCCTTCATGTCGATCGTAGGATTCAATCAACTCAACCATGCGGTGAATGTTAAAAATGCAAGGAAAGCCGGAGAAATTCTTGACGCCCTTAATGAAGGTGTTATAACAACGCTTAACGAAAACAAGGCTGAAAGTTCAATAAAAGACGGTATGGACATGGCTTTGTGCGTATTTGATATTGAAAATGGGGTTGCCCAGTTTGCAGGCGCTAACAATCCATTGATTCTTGTCAGAAATAATGAGATATTTAAATACAAGGGAGATCGTTTCCCGATAGGTGTATTTGAAGGTGTTAAACAACAGAAATTCCAGAATAACGAAATTCCACTTAAAAAAGGCGATTGTTTTTATTTGTTCTCTGATGGCTATGAAGATCAGTTTGGAGGAGAAGACAATAAGAAGTTTATGTCAAGAAGGTTTGAGGCGCTTCTTCTTGAGATAAGCCCTTTACCTCCGGCTCAACAGAAAGAGGTCCTTATTGAACGACTAAGCAGTTGGATGGGGAGTAATGAGCAGGTTGATGATATTCTGGTGATAGGTATACGAATTTGATTGTGTGCTATGCCGGCAACCCTGCTTAGTACATGCGTTTTAATATATATTTATGTCATCACAAAAAGCTAAAGGCTTCAATCCATTTCCGGGCCTCAGACCTTTTACTCCGGAAGAAAGTGAGCTTTTCTTTGGAAGGAAAGGTGAAAGCGAAGAAGTACTATCGAAGCTCCTTAACAACAGGTTTGTTACTGTGATGGGCGCCTCAGGAACAGGGAAATCTTCACTTATTTATTGCGGCGTTCTTCCCGGTATTAGAAAAGCTGAATCCCAAAAGTCGCAACCATGGAGGATAATTTCTTTCCGCCCGGGGAATGATCCTTTCGGCAACCTTGCAAAATCATTAAGCGAGGGGATGATCAGCAAATCACAGGATAAAAATGTAAAACCCGATCACCCTGAAGGAATTATCGGAATGGTTCATCAACTCGATCTTGGAGAGAACGAGAATATACTTCTTGTGATTGACCAATTTGAAGAACTTTTCAGGTACGGATCACTTAACAATACATCTACAGGAACTCCTGAAAGATTCGTTGATTCACTTGTAACTGCAATCAGTCAGCGATCAGTCAACATTTTTACTATAATAACAATGCGTTCCGACTTTATTGGGGAATGCGCTCATTATCAAGGATTAACACAATTAATTAATGAAAGTAATTATCTTGTTCCCCACATGGGGAGAGAGAATTATCGTGAAGCTATTGAAGGTCCTGTTAAGTATGCAGGCGCTACATTGGATCCTGTACTTGTAGAATTATTACTTAACGATATTGGCGAAAGAACTGACCAGCTTCCAGTTCTCCAGCACTGTATGATGAGAACGTGGAATTACTGGCAGCAACTTGATGAGCCCGAAAGGCCAATAGGTAAAACAGACTATGATGCAATTGGCACACTGAGCAATGCAATGTCGATGCATTCCAACGAAGCCTTTGAAGAATTGGACATGCGCGGTAAGGAGATATGCGAGAAACTTTTCAAGACAATTACCGACAAGGGCTCTGATAACAAGGGTTTAAGACGGCCAACAGGCGTAAGAACAATTATGTCGATTGCTGGATGTACTGCCGAAGAACTCTTTAAAGTTGTTGAACGATTCAGAATACCTTCAAGATCATTTATTACTCCACGACATAATGTTCCGCTTTCGGAAGATTCAATTATTGATATATCGCACGAAAGCCTGATGAGATTATGGGATAGGCTACGTGAATGGGTTGAGGACGAGGCCGCATCTGTGCAGATGTATCTAAGGTTGTCAGATGCTTCAGCAATGTACCAGCAGGGGAGGACAAGCTTGTGGAGACCCCCCGATCTTCAGCTTGCAATTAACTGGAGGAATCATCATAAACCTACACTTGAATGGGCTAAAAGGTACGATCCGGCGTTTGAACGGGCCATGGTATATCTTCGGACAAGTGAAAAGGAATATGTTGAGGAGGAAGAAAACAAGATCAGGCTTCAGAAAAAGCAGATGAGGCGTGCCAAGATTGTTGCAATGATCCTGGGTACTGCATCGGTAATCTCACTTGCCTTCATGCTCTTTGCATTTGTTCAGAAAATTGCTGCTGACAGGCAAACCCGTCTGGCTGAAGAGGCTCGTACACAGGAAGTTCGCCAGAGGGAAATTGCTGATTCCAATGCTGTTGTTGCAGAGATTCAAAGGAACCTTGCTGATTCAACAAAGGGAGTTGCTCTTTTGAACTACGAAGAAGCACAAAGACAAACCCAGATTGCAGAATCACAAAGACTAAAAGCTTTAAAGAACGAACAGAAGGCTCTTGAACAGGAAAAAATTGCTCTCGCACAGTCAGATTCGGCCCAGAGAGCAAGAGCTCTAGCCGACCGGAATGCTATAAGGGCAAGACAACAAGCTGATACTGCGTTGCAATTAAGGATGCTATCTATTGGTAAAGCCATGTCAATTAAATCATTGCAGGCTCAGGGTCAGCCCGATCTGCAGGGTTTGCTTGCCTACCAGGCTTATATTTTTAATAAGCGAAACTACGGTCTTAATAACGATGCTGATATATACGCAGGTCTTTACAATGTTGCCAAACAATCAGGCAGTACTACTGTAAAATCTTACAGAGGCCACTCCGGAGGTATAAAGAGTATTGCTTATGTGCCAGGGAAAAATGAATTCTATTCTGCAGGCACTGATGGAAAGGTAATGAAATGGTCGATCGATGACAAAGACCAGGGATTACAGGTTGTTTATTCCGGAAGCGATATTATTGAAGTTCTTGCCGTTAGTCCTGGCGCTGACTGGCTTGCTTGTGGAAGTAGCAATTCCACCATAAGGATGATCCCATTGAAGAGTTCGGAAACTGAATATGTATTGTCAGGTCATAAAGGAGCTATTAAATCACTCATCTACTCTTATGATGGAAAATACCTGTATTCAGCTTCCGTAGATAATAATGTTCTTAAATGGGATCTCTCGGCAAAGACAAGCGAATCGCTTACTAATGGCTCATTCCAGATAACATCTATCGACATATCTTCAAATGGGAAATATATTGCCGGTATTAGCAGTAATGGGGGTGTAATAGTCTGGGATCCTGCAAGAGAAAATGACAACTTCAGGATTGATGTATCCGGAAGACGAATAAGAACCATACGGTTCAATCCTGATAATAATCTCCTTGCGTTAGGGGATGAGAACGGTAAGGTAGAACTGTGGAATATAAGCCAAAACAAAAAAGTCTCTGAAGTGAAGGCACATGATGCACGGGTTAACGATATTCAGTTCAATCCGTTACTAAAGCAAATGGCCACTGCTGGTGCTGACAAGAAACTTAAAATATTCAATATAAGTAATCCGGCTGACCTCACAGAACTGCCTATTTCTATAAGCGATTTTGAAGGATTTGTTATGGTTATGCAGTTCAGCCCTGATGGGCACTTTATTATCTCAGGAGCATGGGAGGGTGCCGATAACCTTGTGAGTAAACCATCACATATCGATTACTTCGTTACAGATATCTGCAACCTGCTCACAAGGAACATGACAGTTGATGAATGGAATACGTATGTGGCTAAGGATATTCCCCGGGAAATGACCTGTCCTGAGAAGGATACAAATATAAAAGTAAGCGCTATAACAGATAAATAATAATGAAAATTCTTTACAAGTATGCCATATTTCTGCTCGTAATCTTCACGGTTCCTGTCAAAGGCATTGCACAGGAATCAGGTTCCTGTACCGAAAAACTAAAGGATGCCCAGACTTCTTTCGAAAGGGGACAATTATCACGCGTCCCTGAACTTCTCCTGGGATGCCTTAAATCAGGCTTTACCCGTGAAGAATCAATTACAGCATATAAACTTATAATCCAGACTTACCTCCTCGAGGACAGGCTCGATCTTGCTGATTCTGTAATGTTTGTTTTTCTGAAGAAAGAACCGGAATATCAGGTAAACCCCACTGACCACTCGGGATTCGTTCATCTTTTTAATAATTTTGAATCAAAGAAAGTCGTTCAGATTGCTGTCAGAACTGGATTGAACGTTTCATATCCAACATTTGTTGATCCGAACTCAGTGTTTTTAAAAACCTTCGGAAGTGACTATTCAATACGTTCTAATATTTATGGTTCATTTGAAGCTAAACTAACTCTTAATAATAAGTTTGAAGTTAACGCAGAGATCGGTTTTTCACAGGTTTCATTCGATAGGGTGGAAAAGAATTCATTCTCCAAATCAGATTATTCCGAGACACAGCAACGATTGGAAATCCCATTGACAGTCACATACAATATCAAGACTTTCGGCAGGTTTACTGCTTTTGCAAGAGTTGGAGCAGGGCCATCATTTATTCTTAACACCACATCTTCGCCTGCATTAACTTCATCCTATAGGAATAACCCAGACGGCAGGTCTGGAAATAACATTAGTAGGAGTGATTCAAGAATTGCTGTTGATCTCTTTGTTCAAGCTGGGGCCGGATTGAAATTTAAAGTTAGAGAAGGATATATATTTTCTGATGTGAGGTCGAACTTTGGTTTAAGAAATCTGATTGTTAATTCTCCATTAAACGGTGACCTGAATAATTATTTTTATTATTGCGACGATAAAAAACTGCATATTAATACTTTGAATTTCAACTTGGGCTATATATTGATTTTCTATAAACCATTAAAGAAGGAGGAATAATAGATGGAAAGAAAAGTAATGATCTTATTGGCCCTTCTTTTTTTATGTTCATGTGAAAGAACTGCAGACTCGAATGATGTTTTTCTTAAATTCTTCGGCGATGCCTTTGAAGATATTGGATATTGCGTTGCGCAAACAACTGACGGCTATATTGTTGCAGGCCAGTTTACAAAAATAGACAGCGAGATGGATTATATAAAGGGGTCGTCTAAACAATTCGGAGTTTTTAAATCAAGCCTTGACGGGAAATTTGAATGGGATAGTTACGAGGGTGATACTATTGAAGGAATTGCTTCGAAGATTATTTGTCTTGACGATGGTTCGGCAGTGGCAGTAGGATATGTTAAGAGCAGTAAAACCGGCGCTGATCTTCTTGTAATGCAATTCGATAAGTCAGGGAGTGTTTCAAAACAAAGGATTTTCCAGGAGAGAGGGAACCAGTATGGCAAAGATGTAATTGTGACATCCTCCGGATTTCTTATACTTTGCACCACAGATGTTAAAGGTACAGGCCAGGCTGAAGACATATCAAATGTCGAAGGGAAAAAAGACGTACTACTTGTACAGGTTGATAATGATTTCAATAAAACAGGATCTCTGCAGAGAGGTTTTCCCGGGAATGACGAACCTGTTGCAATGAAGAAATCACTGCGTGGTGGGTACATTGTTGTTGGAACCACAGACAGATCGCCTGAAGCCGGACAGGCCGGGTCTAATATCTTCGTGCTGCCCGTGAACAATTTCCTTATCCCCACAGAATTCAGGATATTGGGTGGGACAAGCGATGAGGTTGCGGCTGACATTGAAGTACTGGCTAGTGGTTACCTCATTGCAGGAACTACCGGGACAGAGTCAGCTCAAAAAGGACATATCTGGAAATTGCCTGAAGATATTTATTCGCAGAATATAATAGCTCACACTATTGAACTTGAAAATGCAAGTTCATTTTCAATAAATTCTATATGCAGGTATAAAAACAATTCACTCTTAATGGCCGGGAAGGAAGGATCAACCTCATCGGGTGATATGTTAGTTTTTGCAACCGATATTGATGGTAATTACATACAGGGTAAAGTGAAGATTGTGGGTGGAACCGGGTTACAGGTTGCTAATGATGTAATTGCAGATGGCGATGATATTGTTACAGTAGGATCATCAGCGTATGAAAAAAATTCAATGATAAGCCTCTACAAATTCAGATTCTGAATCTGTTGGAACTTTTGAAAACCTGAACTATGAAAAAAATATTATATCTCACTTTATTGACCCTGTTCTTTGCGGCTGAAAAAAGTTTGGGACAGTGTGTTACAATAACTCCCAGCGCTTCAGGAATATGTGTTGGGGGCAGTGTAACTTTAACAGGTATTGATTCAGGCACCGGAACTGTCACATGGTCAAGCAGCCCTGCCGGTACTTTTACATCAGTTAATAGTCTTGTAACAGATTGGACACCAACTGCAGGGGTTGATACCTATACGATAACACTCACAACCACATCTACATCATGTGGCGCCAAAACTGCAACTGTTGAAATTACAGTTGCTGCAATACCCACATGGGATACGTATACAGCACCGGCATCAGAGATATGCCTTGGAGGTACTGTCAGTTTCAGTGCGACTGTAACAGGAGGAGCAGCTGGAGGCAGTGTAAGATGGGTAAGATCAGCTACATCAGGAGGAGCAGGAACAATTGTTACATCAGGAGATGAACCCCCGTCGACAGGCGATTACTATTACCGGCCACAATATGTAACAACAGCATCAGGATGTAGTCTCTCAGATGGAACAGAGACATACGTCAAAGTTGTTGCAGTGCCCGTATGGGATACGTATACAGCACCGGCATCAGAGATATGCCTTGGAGGTACTGTCAGTTTCAGTGCGACTGTAACAGGAGGAGCAGCTGGAGGCAGTGTAAGGTGGGTAAGATCAACTGCATCAGGAGGAGCAGGAACGATTGTTACATCAGGAGATGAACCCCCGTCGACAGGCGATTACTATTACCGGCCACAATATGTTACAGCAGCCTCAGGATGTAGTCTCTCAGATGGAACAGAGACATACGTCAAAGTTGTTGCAGTGCCCGCATGGAATACGTATACAGCACCCGCATCAGAGATATGCCTTGGAGGTACTGTCAGTTTCAGTGCGACTGTAACAGGAGGAGCAGCTGGAGGCAGTGTAAGGTGGGTAAGATCAGCTACATCAGGAGGAGCAGGAACGATTGTTACATCAGGAGATGAACCCCCGTCGACAGGCGATTACTATTACCGGCCACAATATGTTACAACAACAACAGGGTGCAGTATTTCAGATGGAACAGAGACACATGTCACGGTTGTTGCCGATCCTTCATGGAACGCATCAAGCTACACCTTCCCGATAACAAGTGTATGCCAGGGAGAAACAGTCTCATTTGGTGTTTCAATTAATGATGGACTTGGAGGCACACTTCAGTGGATACGCTCAGCAACATCAGGTGGGGCCGGAGTAACAATATCCAGCCCAGATGAACCCTCGTTAGCCGGAACCTACTACTTTAGACCACATTATATTGCTACCGGATCAGGTTGTGAATCTCCTTCAGATGGAACAGAAACAACTGTTACAATAAACACAATTCCATCATTAACTTCAGCAGCTCTGAAGACGCCAGTATGTTCAGGAAGTAAGGCAACAATAAACCTTTCCGGAGTCATTAATGGTGATGGATGCGAGATAGAATATACAATTAATTCTGCTTCTTATACTACCAGTGTAGTGCATGTTGGAGCTGATTACTATATTGAGACTGAGAGTCTTGAACCATTATCAAATGGTAAATATCTTCATATATCTGAAATCAGAAATCCGATAACAGGGTGTTCTTCTTTATGCTCTGTAAGTGATGTTTTGCTTCTTGTGAATACATCATCAATACCGGTTATTATTCCGGATTATGCCACTCCTTGTGTTAATACTACAGGCAACAAATATACAACTGATGCAGGGATGACTGATTATGTGTGGTCATGGTCGGGAGGAGGAACCGAAACGAGTGGCACTGTAGATGATAATTCCATTACTATGACATGGAACTCGGCAGTAGCATCATGGGTACGTGTCGAATATAGAAATCTTAACGGTTGCCTGTCAACAAATACACTGAATTTTACAGTTGCTGATATTCCAACTCCTACATTCACAGGTCCTCTTTCAGTATGCGACGAGTCAGAAGGTAATGTTTATACCACCCAGACAGGCAAGTTTGATTACGACTGGGTCGTTCCTCCTGCAGTAGGAACAGTCACTTCAGGTGGTGACGGGAGTAATATTGTTGTTGTGAAATGGACAGTAGCCGGAACCCATAATATCTCAGTAAATTATGAAAATGAAGCGGGATGTAGCGCTACTCTACCTTTTAGTCAATCAGTTTCGGTACACCCTATTCCTTCACTCTCAAGCTCATTAACGCCTGGCAGTATCTGCAGCGGAGATGAATTCATCTACACCCCAACCAGTATACCAACAGGATCAGCATTTAGCTGGACGCGATCTCAGCTCCCTGGTATTACCCCCCTGACATCATCCGGCGCTGACGGCATCAGTGAGACATTGTACAATAATACAACTGCCCCTATTAATGTTACATATAGTTATATTGTAACAGCCGACGGATGTAGTAGTCAACCGCAGAATGTAACAGTTACTGTAAATCCTATACCACACCTTAGCAGTTCTTTATCACCCAATCCTTTGTGTAGCGGTGTAGTTTTTAACTATTCACCGGTAAGTCTTACCCCTTCGGCTTCCTTCGACTGGGCAATGACGCCTCCCGGAGGTATTACCGGAAGCGTTGGTTCAGGTTCTGGCAATATAAGTGAGACCCTGATAAGTTCAAACACATCATCTTCAACTGTAACTTATGTATATACAACATCAGCAAATGGTTGCAGTAATAACGAGAATGTTAATTTAGTTGTCAAACCTGCACCTGTTCTTTCAACATCTCTGACTCCCGGGCCTATATGTAGTGGAACAGCTTTTAGCTATTCAGCTGAATCATCAACTGCCTCAACTGCATTCCAGTGGTCACGATTGACTGTCTCTGGAATTCAACCTAATGGGAACACCGGATTAGGCAATGTAAATGAAGTTTTGACTAATACAACTGCTTCTCCTTTGAATGCTGTTTATGATTATACACTCTCTGCAGGAGGTTGTTCAAATACACAAAATGTTACTGTAACTGTTAATCCCCGTCCTGTACCTTCTGTTACAGGTACTGTCGATGTACTTGTGCCATCAATGCATGAATATTCTACAGTGGCAGGTATGACGGGATATACATGGAACATATCGGCAGGAGGAACAATTGTAACAACTCCTGATCCAAATATTATTAATGTCAATTGGACAACACCTGGAGATAAAACAGTTAGTCTTGATTATACAAACTCTTATTCATGTAATGCCCTTACTCCAACATCATACAATGTTCATGTTAATGCAAAGCCTGTTGCCTCACAGATAGTATTTACCGGGCAGGCTAGATCAGGTATGACATTAAATGCCTCATATACCTATTCTGATGTTGAAAACAATTCTGAGGGCTCCTCTATATATCAATGGTACACGGGAACTTCATCAGGAGGAGCAGGTTCGCTTGCTATTACAGGAGCAACAGGGCAATTGTATACAATAAGTGATGATGATATTGGCAAATATATAGGGTTCTCTGTTGTTCCGATGGCAGTATCAGGTTCAACACCCGGGGATATGTATACTTCAATAACCTGGGTTGGTCCTGTTATTAATGCCGCTCCTGTTGCAACTATTTCTGATATTACTGGATCTCTGGATGTTGGTGGTGTTCTTTCAGGGCATTATGTTTATACAGACTATGAAAACGATACAGAAAGCGGATCTATTCATAAATGGTATAGCGCCTCAAGTGCAACAGGAACTTATTCAGAAATCGGAACAGGAATTTCTCATGTAATTACAATGGCCGAACAAGGCAGGTATTTCAAGTATGGAGTAACTGCTAAAGCTCTTACAGGAACAGACAGTTCTGTAGAGCTGCTAAGTGATCCATATGGCCCTGTTAATACCAAACCTACTGCCACCATTACAAAATTTGAAGGGACTGCGCAAATTGGTTCAACACTTTCTGCAGAATACGAGCATCATGATGTGGATGGAAGTGCTGAAGGCACAAGTACTTACAGGTGGTTGAGGAATGGAACAATTCCAATACCAGGTGCAACCGGTACCACTTATTCGCTTACAGATGGTGATGAAGGCTATACAATAACATTTGAAGTCACACCTGTTTCAGTGTCGGGATATCCCAATATCGGCGACCCTGTGATAAGCACCCCAACAAGTGCTGTTGTCGATCCTTCGCCTCTTAACCCTGAAGCCTTTGATGTTTGCATCGAAGGCATAAGGAAAGTCGACGCTATTCTTCGAGGTAAATACAGGTATGTTTACACAAAGAGTGAAGGGGTATCAGAGTATCAATGGAAAAGGGGTGGAACAATTATCGGAAATTCGATTACATATACTCTGACAGGGGCAGATATTATGAGCAATGAAGATATTACTTTTTCTGTAACACCCCGTTCATCCAACATCCCGGCAAAAGAAGGAGTTAAAGTTGTCAGCAATCCTCTTGCGAGAATTCTTCTTCCGAAAGATGAATTCAGTATAGTGGAAGGAGAAATTACACTAATGACAAATGAATCTGTTCCGGCCGGTGTCTTTTCCGGCCCGGGAGTGACAAATGGTAAATTTTCTCCAAAGATTGCCGGAGCAGGAGCCACACCAACAGAACATATTATTAAATATATCCTTAATATTGTTGGTACGTCACACATTTGCTCACAAAATATTTCTGATACTGTTATTGTTAATCCTAACCAGGCAATTTTTACTGGGTTTAAAAGCTTTTATTGCCATGATGAAGGTCCTTCTGAAATTTCAGTATCACAAGTGCCGATTGGAGCTACAGACAGGAAATTTGAAACCACAGAAACTGCCAGTATAATTTCATCAAATGAGACTTCTTTCGTGTTTGATCCGGGTAAAATGAATCCGGGGGTTGGGAAAGATTCTCTTTTTTATTCCTATAAAAGTGAGGGTATTTTCTACAAGATAAAGCAGGCATTCACAATCGACTACGTTGGAACTGTAAATATTATTAACCTCGATTCCTCTTACTGTGAAGGCGCAACTAAAGAGTATATATCTGTGGAAGGAGTTTATCCGCCGAATGGAACGGCATATTGGACAGGTGATCTGTTATCTCCAATTAATGCATCATCTGCCAACGCTGATCCGGCACTTGGGGTACCTGGAAATTATTACCAATATTCGTACAGCTATAAATCCCCCTTGGGTTGTCCCAGCAATAAGATTTCAGGGAGAATTAAAGTGAACGGGTTGCCTAATGCTCATTTTAGTCTGAATGAAACATATAATTATGATGCGGGGCCTATTACTTTAATACCAGATCAACCTGGTGGTACATTTACGGGCGATGGTGTTTTAGGAACTACTCTGTTCCCTGATAGAGCCGGAACCAACCAACCTTATATCAAGTACGAGATTACAGATGATAATGGTTGTACGGCAAGCCATAACGATGGAACTATTATCAGGAAAGCACAAGGTTCGATTGATGGAATACCTGTCGGGATCTGCTATGATAACACTACATACACAATTACGATTTCAGGTTTACCTACCATGGGTACAAATAATTATAATCTGACTAACTCTAAAAACACAATTGTTTATACACCTGGAACCATTACGGCACAATACAGTGTTCCATTAGCAGGAGCAGGAAAGGATACTCTTACATTTTCTTATTCCTGGGATGGCGTAAGTTACAGCATCAGTAAGAACATCGAGATTGTTAAGCTCGAGTCAATAGATATAAAACTAATCAATGCCACTGATCCGATATGTACACACCAGGGACTCATAGAACTCACGACAACAAAAAATGGCGGTACATTTACGAGTGGTCCTTTAACAGGCGGATTCCTTGATCCGGTTAAAGCCGAAAGGCTTGATACAATCGTTTATGAATACAGATTTACTATTGAAAATACAAACACTGTATGTAAGACCATTTCAAAGTTACCCATCAGGGTGTTCCCTTCTCCATTGGTTAACTTCACACCTGTTGACACATGTATAAATGGTGACTCCGATTCTATTGTCTTCAATAATCTGACAACTTCTAATGGTAGAATTGAGTCGTGGCTTTGGAAATTCACTGATGGGGGGTCTACTCATGAGATAAGAGATTCTGTCGGATCATGGTTATATAAATCCGGAGGACTTCAGAAAATATCTCTTACTGCCACTACTGTAGATGGCTGTTTCGTTACAAGAGAACATACTTACAACATAGGTAAGAAACCTGAGGCAGATTTTTATTGGAAAAACGATTGCATGCACGAAGGAGACTCAATTATACTTGTAGATAATTCGGTGTTTACAACACCAATAATTTCGAGATCATGGAAAGAAATTGGGGGTAATAATTTTGGTACTTCGGGTGTTGCAAAGCATGTTAAAGATAACACTGGGTACCTGAATGTAGAATTTACTGTTAATACCGCCTATGCCAATTGCTCCAGCAGCATAACCAAGAGTATATATATAAGGCCTACATTTTCGGCAGATGATTATTTTGAGGATTTTGACGATGGAACAGGAGGCTGGACAAAGGATGATTCTGGTGTAAATACATGGTCGTTTGGTACGCCTGATCGTGAGGTTATTAACAATGCATATTCAGGTATTAATGCATGGTTTACAGGTTTTCCAAGTGATTCACAATCCGAGTCTTCAGCAGTGGAGTCACCTTGTTTTGATTTCAGTAATAGTATTAGGCCTGTTATTGAGCTTAACATGTTTAAACGGTTTGAAAAAGACAAGGATGGCGCCGTACTTCAATATAAGACATCAGACTCAAATGAATGGCAGAATGTCGGTACAATCAACGATGGTATTGAATGGTATAATTCAGCATCAATAAGCGGTGAACCCGGCGATGTAAGGGTAGGTTGGACAACTGCAGGTAACCCTGATGCTAACTGGAAGAAATCAGTGCATACTCTTGATGAGCTCTCCGGGAAAACTGATGTGAAATTCAGAATTGCATACGGTTCAAACGGATCGTTTTTCGACCACGACGGGATGGCGTTTGACGATATCTATATTGGTGAAAGAGGCAGGAAAATTCTTGTAGAGCATTTTACAAATTCATCTGATTACGACAGCAAGGCTGCAGATGAACTTATTAATATAATCAGCGAAAACAAGAAACAGGATCTTATTAATATCCAATATCATACAAACTTCCCTGGAGCTGATCCTTTTTATGCAAGGAACCCGGGAGATGTAAGCGCAAGAATTTTCTTTTATGGCCTTATTAATACGCCTTATACATTTATTGATGGCGGAACAAAAATCAACTTTGCAAGCATCTTTGATAATGATATTGCAAAAATTGACAGTAATGAAATGACAAGAAGAACTCTTGTGCCTTCACCATTCAGGATGACTCTGGAGACAACATTATCTGGAGATCTGTTGAACATCAGAGGAAAGATCATACCGACTCAGGAAATAAAAGATAAAAAACTGGCCCTCTTCATTGCCATTACAGAAAAACAAAACAGTATTGGCGATACCAGGTATGTGAATATCTTCCGTAAGTTTCTGCCTGATGCCGGAGGTATGATTCTTCAGAACCTTATGGTCAAAGGTGATACAATAGAATTCCCTGAACAATCGTGGATGATAAAAGATGTTTCATCTGAATCGGATTTAGAGGTTATTGCATTTATACAGGATGTAAATACAAGGGAAATTTACCAGGCGGTGTCTTCCGTTGAATCAGAAATAGTCGTCGGAACAGATGACATTCGCAATGATAATTTCAGATCCTTCTCAGTATATCCAAATCCTGCCTCTGATAACTTAACAGTAAGATTTGATGAGGAACTGAAAACAAATACCCTTATCAGGATTTTCAATCTCAATGGTGAGTTAATCAGGACATATAATACCGGTTCAGGAATTTCTTCATATCCCATTGATGATATCGGGTTAAAAGGCGGATTCTACATAATGAGAGTAAAATCAGGTAAACGCGATATGGGTTTTCTGAAATTTGTAATAACTGAAGATTAGGATTATCCATTCTATTGTCTCTTATTTATTAATTGATTTAATTTGCACGATCGTTGTTCAGACGAACAACGATCGTTTTATCACGTTATTAAGTAACATAGTTTTATTATGAAAAATAAGAAAGCTTTCCTGATGATACTCGATGGTTGGGGTATTGGCGATGGTTCAAAAGCTGATGTTATAAGCCAGGTGTCGACTTCTAATATGACATATCTTAAAAAAACCTATCCTAACTCCAGACTTCATGCTTCAGGTGAGAATGTTGGCTTGCCCGACGGACAAATGGGGAACTCAGAGGTCGGTCATCTCAATATTGGTGCAGGTCGGATTATTTACCAGGATCTTGTGAAGATCAATAATGAATGTAAAACCGGAGAAATAAGGAGGAATAAAGTACTTACTGATGCATTTACTTATGCAAAAGAAAAGAACAAACAAGTCCATTTCATGGGATTACTCTCCGATGGTGGCGTTCATTCACTCGATAAGCACCTGTACGCTTTGTGTGACATGACTAAAGACTATGGTTTGAAGAATGTCTACATCCATGGTTTTGGCGATGGCAGGGATACTGATCCCAGAAGCGGATTAACATATATGAGGAATCTCCTCGATCATTTAAAGAAATCAAATGGCTCAGTAGCATCTTTTATTGGAAGGTATTATGCAATGGATCGTGATAAAAGATGGGAAAGGATAAAAGATGCATACGACCTGCTTGTTGAAGGAAAAGGAACTCCTTCAACCGATATTCTCGCAGCAATGCAAAAATCGTACGATGAAGGAATAACAGACGAATTCATGAAACCAATTGTGGTCACAGATAATACCGGCAAACCACTTGGAACCATCAAAGAAGGTGATGTTATTGTATTCTTTAATTTCCGTAACGACAGGGCTAAAGAGCTTACTATAGTATTAACACAGAAAGACATGCCTGAATGTGGCATGAAAACTATCCCGTTATATTATTGCACAATGACCCCTTATGATGCAACATTCGAAGGGCTTCATATAATATATCCAAAAGAAAATGCAACAAACACCCTTGGTGAGGTACTTTCAAAAGCCGGGAAACATCAACTCAGGATTGCTGAAACAGAAAAGTATGCCCACGTGACATTTTTCTTTTCAGGCGGAAGGGAAGAGAGATTCGAAAATGAAGAAAGGGTACTTGTACCTTCTCCAAAAGTTGCAACATACGACCTGAAACCTGAGATGAGCGCTTATGAGGTCAAAGATGCTGTTATTAAAGAAATTCAGAAGGGCAGGTTCGATTTTATCTGCCTGAATTTTGCAAATGGCGATATGGTAGGCCATACTGGTGTTTATGAAGCAATTGAAAAAGCTGTCAAAACAGTCGATGAATGTGTAGGGGAAGTTGTAAAATCAGCAAGAGAGAATGGATATGATGTTATGATTATTGCCGACCATGGCAATGCTGATATGGCTGTAAATGAAGACGGTTCACCTAATACAGCACATTCTCTTAACCCTGTTCCATGTATTCTTGTCACCGATGATTACAAAGAGGTAAAAGAAGGAATACTTGCCGATGTTGCACCTACTCTTCTTAAAATAATTGGCGTTGAGAAACCAGAATCAATGACCGGGAAAGAACTGATTTAATACTTATTTTTTGTGCTTAGAATAAACAATACTATTTTCAGTTTAGATATCCTTGAGAAAAAATTCGTCTGTGATCTGCAACATTGTTATGGAAACTGTTGCAGATATGGCGATTCAGGCGCTCCTGTAACTGAAGAGGAAGCTGCAAAACTTGAACAGATATGGACTGTTGTAAAATCTTATCTGAAGCCTGCAGGCGTAGAGTCAATTGAAAGATCAGGCACAACTATCTTTGATATTGATAATGACCATGTTACCCCATTGATTGACAATAAGGAATGTGCCTACTCAGTAATGGAAGGGAACATTTTTAAATGTGGCATCGAAATGGCCTGGAAAGACGGCAAAATTGATTTCCAGAAACCCCTGTCGTGCCATCTCTTCCCCGCAAAGATCAAACAATTCACTGACTTCAAAGCTGTTAATTATAGTGAACAACCCGTATGTGCCGAGGCCAGGAGAATGGGCCAGAAAGAGGGAGTATACGTTTATGAATTCCTTAAAGAACCCCTTGTAAGGGCCCTTGGTGACGACATGTACGAGGAATTATGTATTGCTGCCAAAGAGTTAAGAAAAAGCAACAATAAAAGATAATAAACTCTTCTTATCTGTTTTTTCTTTTCGTTATCCTGTATTTTTAACAAAATCTAAATTTTCTTCAACAATTTTAGCTACAATTTGTTACATCTTGTGAAAGTACATGCTGTTTGCAATATGATTACAGCCTTTCGGAATTTTTAGAGTCCGGAAGATTCTTTCCTGGTTCCTTGTTAAATGAATCTAAAAAAAATTGTATGAAGAAACTAAATCTCTTGGTAGTACTGTTTGTGCTCGCAAGTTTTGTCTTAAATGCACAAACGAGGGTAATTACTGGAACGGTTACTTCATCTGTTGAGGGAGATGGTATTCCCGGTGTAAGTGTTTCGGCCCCAGGCACTACTTTAGGAACCCTGACAGATGCAAACGGAGATTTCTCTATCGATGTACCTCAAAGTGTCACAACACTTGTTTTTTCTTATATAGGTATGAAGAAGGTAGAAGAAGAAATAGCCGGCCGGAATGTAATTAATGTTGTAATGGAAACTGACATGCTGGGCCTTGACGAGGTAGTTGTGACAGCACTCGGCATATCGCGCGAAAAGAAATCTTTGGGATATTCAACACAACAAATTGGTAGCGAGGCTATTTCCACTGTCAGAACTGACAACTTTGTTAACTCATTATCCGGGAAAGTTTCCGGTATAAATATCAGGGCAAATAACAATATGGGCGGTTCAACAAATATTGTTATAAGGGGCTCAAAGTCACTTACAGGAAATAACCAGGCGCTATTTGTCATCGATGGGGTTCCTGTGGATAACTCTGTTACAAACAACAGAGGACAGACGACCGGACGGTCAGGATATGATTATGGGAACACTGCTTCAGACATTAATCCTAACGATATTGAGTCAATTGATGTGCTGAAGGGCGCTGCAGCATCGGCTCTTTATGGCTCTCGGGCCGCCAATGGGGTGATTATGATAACAACAAAGAAAGGCGAGGCCAGGACAGGGAAGGGAGTTGGTGTGTCGATCAACTCAAATGTTACAATGGGTTTTATCGACATGAATACCTTTCCTGAACACCAGACCAGCTATGGAGCTGGTTATGGACCATATTACAGCGGACCGCAGAACCGCGCGCCTGGATCAGGTCAGTATCCGGGACTGGAAGAGTTCGTTGATGTTGATGGTGATGGCGTTGATGATTTCACAGTACCTTTTTATGAAGACGCTTCAATGGGTCAGAAATTTGATCCGAGCCTGATGGTTTATCATTGGGATGCTTTCGTTCCTGAATCACCCAATTTTCTCCAGAAACGACCTTTTGTAATGTCACCAAACGGACCAGAAACTTTCTTTGACAATTCCGTGTCACTGACTAACAGCGTTGATATTACAGGAGGAACACAGGTCGCAACCTTCAGGATGGGTTATTCAAATTTTGATCAGAAAGGGATAATGCCCAATAGCTCATTGAAAAGAAATAATATAACTTTTGTCGGAACTTATAATATTGTCGAAAACCTGAAGATCACAGCCTCTGCCAACTATGTAAATACAAGAGGTAAAGGAAGGAATGAAACAGGTTACAGTGATAATATCATGTCATCATTCCGTCAATGGTACCAGGTTGATACAGATGTTCAATTATTGAAACAACTTTATGAAAAGACCGGCAGGAACACTACATGGAATCCAAAAGGCCTTAATGCTGCTGGTGTCTTTAATCCTACTCCAAACTATTGGGATAATCCTTATTGGGTCCGAAATGAGAATTTCCAGACCGATGAACGAAACAGACTGATAGGTTTTGCACAGGCTGACTGGAATGCAACTTCATGGCTATCTTTTATGGGTCGTTTTGCTGTAGACAATTATGCAGAAATTCAGGAAGAAAGGAGGGCTGTTGGCTCAGTATCCGGAGAATTTGGAGTTGGAAGGCCAGAGGTTACTTCCGGTTACTCAAAACGTAACAGGTCGTATCTGGAAACAAACTTTGATTTCCTTGCAAATTTTAATACCAATATTACCGAAGCTTTTAACCTTAATGCTTTTGTTGGAACAAACATAAGAAGGCAGAGAACCGAAGAACTCTTTACTTCAACAAACAATGGTTTGATTGTACCACATGTTTATGCATTGAATAACAGTATTGATCCTTTGGCTCCCCCGGAGGATGACATAACACATATAGGCATTAACGGATTCTTCGGTAGCGCATCACTGGGCTTTAACGATATGCTCTATCTTGATGCTACATACCGTATTGACCAGTCATCAACTCTTCCAAAAAACAACTGGACTTATTTCTACCCGTCAATTTCCGGAAGCTTCTTATTCTCCGAGCTATTCGAAGATGACTGGCTGGAGCTTGGGAAAATAAGGTTGAATTATGCAGAAGTTGGTAATGACGCACCATTCGCAAGTACACGTGATACCTACTTATTACTGGCTCCCTTCGGAGGTGTTCCGGTAGTTTCTGTTTTGAATACAAAGAACAATCCCAGCCTTAAACCGGAAAGAACAAAGAGTATCGAAGGAGGTCTTGAAATGAGCTTCCTGAACGGAAGAGCAGGATTTGATCTTGCACTTTATAAGTCAAATACAATCAACCAGATAATGCCTGTTACAGTTTCGTATGCAACTGGTTATTCTGCAAAATATGTCAATGCAGGGGAAATTGAGAACAAGGGAGTTGAATTGCGACTTTCAGGTTCTCCTGTAAGGATCGGGAAATTCGGTTGGGATATGACATTAAACTGGTCAAGAAACAGGAATAAGGTTATTTCCCTCGAGGAAGGGATAGAAAACCTTCAGATTGCTTCACTCCAGGGTGGGTTAACAATTAACGCGCGAGTTGGTGAGCCCTATGGCTCAATCCAGGGAACTGATTATGTTTATCATAATGGTCAGAGAGTTATCGGCGATGATGGCTATCATGCAATAACTTCCACATCTGATGTTGTTATAGGAAACTTTAATCCAGATTGGCTTGCAGGACTTCAGAATACTTTCAGTTTTGGCAATCTGAGCCTGAGTTTCCTCATTGACATGCAGAAGGGAGGTGATATATTCTCACTTGATATGTACTACGGACTGGCAACAGGTTTATATCCTGAGACTGTTTATACAAATGACCTTGGCAACCCGGTTAGAAATCCAATTGTAGATGCCAATGATGATGGTGTTCCAGACCCTGAGAGCGGCGGGTTTATTCTTGATGGTGTTATGCTTGTTGATGAAGGAAACCCCGATGATCCCAATGATGATCAGTATGCACAAAATACAACACGTATTCCCGGAGATGATTTCCTTGCTTTTGGATATTACACGAATCCGAATAAGGCTTTTATGTATGATGCATCTTATGTGAAATTGCGTGAGGTTGCAATTACGTACAGCTTCCCAAGATCTTTGTTTGAGAACGCTTTTATTGGCGGAGCTTCCTTGAGCCTTATCGGTTCCAATTTATGGATCATCCACAAGAACCTGCCGTATGCTGATCCCGAAGCAAACCAGGGCGCCGGAAACATCCAGGGATGGCAAAGTGGTGTAATGCCTACTACACGAAATTTTGGTTTCAGCCTGAACGTACAATTTTAATAAGAGTGATATGAAGACTAGAATATTTTTAATCATTTCCCTGTTCACATTTCTTGTCACCTGTACTGACGATTTTGAAGAATTCAACAGGGATCCGAAAAATCCGGCGGAAGTACCAGGTAACCCATTGTTCACCAATGGCCAGCTGAGTCTGCTCGACCAGATTTCAAATACTGACGTCAATTTAAATGTGTTCAAGCTATATGCACAATACTGGACGCAAACAACATATACGGATGAAGCAAACTATGATCTTGTTACAAGGACAATTCCTGATAATTTATTCCTTGAATATTACAGGGACATACTTCGCGATCTAAATGAAGCCTCCAAGATAATAACTGAAACGGAACCAATCGATACAATCGAGGCTGCTGAAAAGCCTAACAGGCTTGCTATAATTGATTTACACGTTGTTTATGCGTATCAGAACCTTGTTGATATATTTGGTGATATTCCATATAACCAGGCGCTTAAAATAGACAGTGTTTCCCCCACGTATGATGATGCATCATTTATTTACCAGGATCTTATAAGGAGGGTGAATGATGCAATTGCAAACCTTAATCCGGATGCCGGAAGCTTTGGAGATGCTGATCTTATCTATGGCGGTGATGTTGCATCATGGATAAAGTTTGCAAACACATTGAAGGTAAAGTTGGGAATTACCCTTGCTGATTACGATCCTGCGGTTTCAAGGACGACTGTTGAATCGGCTGTTGCTGGCGGAATTTTTGAATCTCCTGCCGATAATGCTGAATTACAGTATCTGACTTCAATTAATGTCAATCCATTGTATGAAGACCTGGTTCAGAGTGGTCGTGATGATTATGTTCCTGCAAATACAATAGTCGATGCAATGAAAGCAAGGAGTGATCCTCGGTTGCCATTCTACTTTACAACTCTTAACGGGCAATATACAGGCGGCCGTTATGGTTACAGCAATCCGTTTTCACAGAGATCGCATATTGCTGATGCTATTGCTGAACCTGATTTTCCCGGAAGGTTCCTTACTTACGATGAATTGATGTTTTATCTTGCCGAAGCTGCGGCAAGAGGATACAGTGTTGGAGGCGCTCCACAGCAGTTTTACGATGCAGGAATAAGATCATCAATTTTGTGGTGGGGCGGCACTGAAGATATGGCTGCAACATATCTTACGCGGCCTGACGTTGCATGGAATTCTGCAGGTTCAGGCGCAACATTCCGGGAAAAGATAGGCATGCAATCATGGATCGCATTGTATACCAGGGGACTTGAAGCATGGACACAATGGAGAAGATTGGATTACCCTGTCTTTAATGTTCCGCCATTGTCATTAAGCGACCCACCTGCACCAACAGATTACAACAGGATCCCTAAGCGTTTCACCTACCCGATAAATGAGCAGACACTTAATGCCAGAAATTATCAGATGGCGAGCCAAAATATTGGCGGCGATGAGGTAACTACAAGGATATTCTGGGATGTTGCTGATCCACAGCTTCCTGCGAAATAAATCACGATATACATAATAAATAATGAAGGCGCTTTAAGCGCCTTTTTTTATTTTTAGTGACATAAATCATAATTTTTTCGATTGATTATATATTTAGAACCGCAAAAAAACGCTATCTTAACGCCCAAATTGATTAAAACCTAAAACTAAAATTTCTATGAAAAAGACGTTTCTGTTGATCTTTTTGCTTGTGTTTGTCAGTGCTTCAACACTGCTTGCACAAACCAAAAGTATTTCCGGTACGGTGGTTTCTGCCGTTGAGGGAGAAGGCCCAATAGCCGGAGTATCAATTACAGTACCAGGTACGACAATTGGAGTACTCACAAACCCGGATGGAAAGTACTCACTCAATGTACCTGAAGGGGCGACGAAGCTCGTTTTTTCATACATCGGAATGAAAAAACAGGAAGTTGAGATTTCTAATCGCTCTGTAATTGATGTAGTTATGGAGTCTGATGTACAGGGCTTGAGCGAGGTTGTCGTTACAGCAATGGGTATTTCAAGAGAAAGGAAATCTCTTGGTTACTCAGTTCAGGATGTTAAATCAGAAGAACTTACACGCGCTGCCAGTCCAAGTCTTGGAAGCGCTCTGCAAGGGAAAGTTACTGGTGTTGAAATAGCTTCATCATCAGGTATGCCGGGAGCATCATCAAAAATCACAATCAGGGGATCACGTTCTTTTACAGGTGACAACACCCCTCTCTATGTAGTTGACGGTATGCCAATCTCATCAGCTGCTGATGTAAGTACAGGTTACTCTGTTACAGGAGCCGACTATGCTAACCGTGCAGTCGATATTGATCCAAATGATATTGAAAGCATCAACGTGCTTAAAGGGCAGGCTGCTTCTGCACTTTACGGAATGCGCGCTTCAAATGGTGTAATCATCATTACAACAAAGAGTGGAAAAGGCGCCAGCAATGTCGGTCCGGAAATTACATTGAATTCAAATTTCTCCATGGATGTTGTTTCTACATTGCCTGAATTCCAGAAAGAATTCGCCCAGGGCACAGGTGGAGCTTATAACCCGACAGCTTCAATGAGTTGGGGACCAAAAATCTCAGAATTACCAAATAATCCAACTTATGGAGGAAATGTTGTTAATGCCTATACAAACAGAGATGGTATGCAACAAGGTAAATATTATGTTCGTCAGAGGGCACTTGCCGGCTTAGACCCATGGGCAACACCACAGGTTTATAATAATGCTGACGAATTCTTCAGAAAAGGGTTGACCATAAACAATAACCTTAATGTCGCTCAAAGATTCGATAAAGGTAATTATTCACTGTCCATTGGTAATACCAATTCAAAAGGTACTATTCCATCAACAGGGCTTGACCGTTATAACATCAAACTTGGCGGCGATGCAAAATTAAGTGACAAATTCACAACAGGTTTTTCAGGAAACTTCATTTCATCAAAAATATTGAAACAGTCTTCAGCTAACAACGGTGTTGTTGCAACTGTTTATGGAGCTCCCCCAAGCTATGATCTTGCAGGTATTCCATCTTATGTTGAAAACCAACCAACTGCTCAGAACACGTATCGCGGTACAAGTGGTTTCGATGGCGCTTACTGGGCAATTAACAACAATAAGTTTGAAGAGAAACTATCGAGATTTTTCGGTAGCGCATTTATTCGTTATTCAACAAAGATTGCTGATAATCATACCCTCGACATAAAATATCAGCTTGGTGATGATTCCTATACGACTAATTATACTGACTTATGGGGATATGGACACGCAGACCAATTTGGTGAGGTTGAACATTATGCATATACAATTAACGAGCTTAACTCTTTGCTAACGGGTACATACAAATGGGATATTTCATCTGACCTTGTACTTGATGCTATCGTTGGTAATGAGTATGTTGAAGGAAGCACTAAATATAACTATGCGTATGGTAAAGACTTCAATTTCCCAGGCTGGAACCACATTGATAACGCTTCAGTTTATAATGCATCAGAGTCTTACAGAAGAAATCGTACTGTAGGTACTTTCGGTAGTATCTCTCTCGCTTACAAGAGCATGATTTATTTTAATGCTACAGGAAGGAATGATGTTGTTTCAAGTATGCCAAGAGATAACAGATCATTCTTCTATCCTTCTGCCTCTTTGGGATTCATATTCACAGAACTGGGCGCATTGAAAGATAATGCTGTTCTTGATTATGGAAAACTCAGATTCTCTTATGCTGAAGTAGGACAGGCTGGTACATATTACCAGACATACTATACAACTCCTGTCTATGGCGGTGGTTTCTCATCGGGAACACCTATCACATACCCAATTGGAACTATCGGAGCTTATGTATATAACTCAACAGTATATGATCCAAACCTCAGACCACAGAATACAAAATCGTATGAAGTAGGTGCAGATCTAAACTTCTTCAACGGATTGCTCTCTTTGGCATATACATATTCACGCCAGAATGTTATTGATCAGATATTCTCAGTTCCACTTGCATCTTCAACAGGATCAGGAGCTCTTGTAACTAACGGTGGCTCTATTCATACTAATGCACACGAATTTACTCTTGGTGTGAATCCGATCAGAACACAGAATATTGACTGGAATATTGGATTCAATTTCTCAAAGATCGACAACTACGTTGACGAACTTGCTCCAGGTGTTAACAGTATCTTCCTTGGAGGATTCACTGAACCTCAGGTTAGGGCAGGTATCGGTTCTAAATTCCCTGTACTCTATGGCGTTAGCTACTTGCGCAATAAAGCCGGTCAGATCGTAGTTAATGCAAATGGATATCCCCAGCCTGGTGAAGAGAAAGTAATAGGTACTGTTTCTCCTGATTTTATACTTGGACTGAACACAACATTAAACGTTTACAAGTTCCGTCTATCTGCACTATTTGACTGGAAAAGTGGAGGACAGATGTATAGTGGAACCTCTGGTTTGATTGATTATTATGGTGTCAGCCAGATTTCAGCTGATAAACGCAAATCTACTTCTTTCATGTTTAGTGAACCTGCAGTAAAAGTTACAGGAACTGACGGAGAAGGCAATCCAACTTATGCACCTAATGATATTGAAATACCAGGTACAAGCGCTCAGGCATACTTCAATGCTTTAAATAATATATCTGAATCAATGATTTATGACAACTCATTCATTAAGCTTCGTGAAGTATCTCTTAGTTACCCGGTATTAACAAAACAGGGTTTTAACTTAAACATCAATCTGTTTGCCCGTAACCTGCTGCTCTGGACAAATTTCGAAAGCGGTCTTGATCCGGAAGCTACCCAGGGGAATAACAACATGTCAGGCGCATTTGAACGTTTTTCATTGCCCGGGTCTTCAAGCTATGGTCTCGGATTGAACGTTAAATTTTAATTGAATACTTAGATATGAAGACGATAAAATTTATTTACAAAGGATTATTGGGTGCCATAGTAATTTTGGCAACTATGGTTTCGTGTTCTGAAGATGTTATGGATCAGATCAACGAAGATAAGAACCACTCCAAGGACGTACAGGCTAAATTTATTTTGGCTGATGTAATCACTTCAACGGCATTCAATAACGTAGGTGGTGATATCAGCACTTATACATCTGTTTATATTGAGCATGAAGTTGGAACACACAACCAGATGTTCAGAGCAGAGAATCGCGAGAGTGAACCTTCTGCTGCATCAACATTCAATAATGTTTGGGGTAATTGCTATGCTGCCCTTAAAAATGCAAGGATCATAATTGCGAAATGTTCTGAAGGAGGATCTGAACCTAATAATAAAGTGACTCGCGGTATGGCAGAAGTTCTTGCAGCAATTAACTCAGCGATTATTACCGATATGTATGGTGATGCTCCATGGAGCGAAGCTGCTATTGTTGATAAGAACGGAAACCCTGTCAACCTGACACCTAAAATTGATACCCAGGCTGAAATCTATGCCGGCGTAATGGCTTATCTTGATGCAGCTATTGCTGACCTTTCATCAGGAACAAGCAATGCAGGAGGATATGATCTACTATATAATGCCAACAGAGGAAGCTGGCTTAAACTGGCCTATGGACTCAAAGCAAGATATACAATGCGCCTTCTTGCCCGTTCATCAAACAAAAATGCAGATCTTCAAAAAGTAATTGATTTTGCAGACCTTTCATTCGCATCTGCCGATGAACAAGCTGCATTTGCAATTTATGATGCTGCAAATCTTAACCCTCTATTTGATTACCAATGGAGCCGCGATGGTTTAGCTGCAAGTGAAAGCATGTCAGAAAAGCTTATTGAAAGAAATGATCCAAGAATAAGAAGAGTATTTGTGGATCCTGATTGGTACCAGATGACCGGACCAGATGATGAAGCTTTCTTTATGGCCCCTAACGGAGCTAACATGGAGGTTCAGTATTATTATAATACTTCAATTTTCACATACTCACAATTAGCACCTACTCTTCTTCTTAGCTATCATGAAGTACAGTTCCTAAAAGCAGAAGCTCTTTGCCGTTTATCGCGAACTGCTGAAGCCAAACCAATTCTAAAAGATGCTGTTGTTGCCGGTATTGCTAATACTGAAGTCAGCGTTGCTGCTGCAATGAATGCTCCATCAGTACTTAAATATGGAGGACTTGCTGAAACTACAGACGCAATAACTCCAGCTGAAGCATCAACTTTCTTTGATACTGAAATCTCTCCCTTATTCGATGCAAATCCATTGAAGGAGACAATGATGCAGAAGTATATTGCATTCTTTGGCGCTTCAGGTGAAGCTATGGAAGCATATAACGACATAAGAAGAATGAAGGCTCTTAATGAGAATTTTGTAGAACTTAAAAATGCAAATAATGCTACAAAATTCCCTCTTCGTGCACCCTATGGTTCAGATGATACAACAACGAACCCCGAAGTAAAAGCCGCTTATGGCGACGGACAATATGTCTATACAGAGCCAGTTTGGTGGGCAGGTGGCACAAGGTAGAATACCTTCCAGATAGAATTAAAGGGTGATTATCTGATCACCCTTTTTTTATGTTCATAAATAATGTCCAAATAAGAAGGAGTCAATATTAAGTACGTGAAAAGGTTAAATCCTAATCTTCAATTTTGATATTAACAAGTTCTATCCTTGTTGAAGAAACCCGCAAAATCTTGGCTATAGTTTTCCCCATCCTGATTATATCATTTATGTGAGGAATACTCCCGTTATAAAACAAAATCATACCCGCAAGGGTTGCATATTCATCGCTTTCAGGCAGGTTAAGATTATAACGTTCATTCAGATAATCTATCTCCAGTCTGCCGGAGAAAACATATTCATTCTGACGTATCAACTTCTCAACAAGATCATTCGTATCATGCTCATCCTCAATGTTACCCACTATTTCTTCAAGGAGATCCTCTATTGTAACCATCCCTGAAGTGCCCCCAAACTCATCAACAACAACAGCAATATTCTTTTTCTCTGCTACAAAAAGCTTAAGAAGCCTGCTTGCTGCCATTGTTTCAGGTACTATTGCTATATTCCTGATTGCATTCTTTATATCTGTGGGATTCTTAAAAATATCTTTTACTTCAAAGTACCCGGCAATGTTATCAATTGTCTCATTGTATGCAAGTATCCTGGAATACCTTGTTGAGATGAACCTCTCCTTTAATAATTCAACACTCCCGTTTATAGGAACAGCTTCTATTTCTGTTCTGGGTATCATGATCTCCCTTATCCTTAGCTCTGATAGCCCGAGAAGGTTCCTGAAGATACTTATATTATGCTGGTTGTTTCCAGTGACATGTTCAGCAGTATCTTCAGAATTATCCTGACGTTTTGTATAATCGACACCGAGTATTGCTTCATCTGTATTGTATTTTTTCTCCTTTGAAAGGGAATTCAGGATAAACCCGGAAAGTGCAAAAATAATTTTTACAAGAGGATAGAAAATCAGGAAGAAGAACAGGGCAGGGACACTCAGGTTTTTAAGCCATGCATTAGGAGATCTCTCAAAGATCAACCCGGGGAATAGGACAGATGCTATTAAGACTATTGCAGCAGCAACTATTATTGTTGTGAACAGGATTATTATTCCTGAATCTGTCAGATTGCCGATAACAGGACTGAAGTTTGAGTAAAAGGCAACAATGAAAACAGCAACAGATATTATCTTCCCAATAATCATTGATGCAATGAATATTGACGGTTTTTGTGCAAACAACCTTATAATCTCTGATCCTGCAACACCGTTCTTCCTGTCAAGCTCAATCCTTAATGGGTCTGATTTAATGAATGCGGTTTCTGTACCTGAAAAGAACAGGATAAAAACAAATGATGCCAGTATTTCAATTATTCCGCTAATCATTGACTTGAGAAGCTAATCTTCCTCATCAATATATATCTCAGAAGTAAGCTTCTTAATTTTTATTATTCTGAGTTTTGAGTCAGATTCAAAACCGAAACCTTGAGAAATCTGTTTCTCTTCAGTTAACTTCACGAATCTGTCTGTATAAACAAGATCTTTTTTCTGATCCCAATAGAGTAATTCAGTTTCAAGCTTCTCGTTTTTATTATTAAAAACAACAACACTGTCTTTTAGTTCCCAAAGATCGTCCTTCTGATCATACCTTGCATATTTCGATGTAGCAGTACCCTGTGGTTCAGGAAAACCATCATAAAAAAATACACTGATCCCTTTTTTGAATTCAATATAGGGATCGTCAGTGTTATCATATTGTTCCATTACAGGAGACTTCAGTACAAGATCTGTTTTCCCTGAATCGGTCATTGTTGTTGTGAAATTCTCAACAATTAGAGACGGAAGTTTTCCAACCTCAGGCTCAGGAACAGAATTGACACCGCTCTCACACGACACAATAAAAAGGACAGAAGCAAGAATGAATGTAACTTTATTACAAAGCTTCATAATGATTAGTTGTATTTTGGCCTCAGGAACCATCTGTCAAAGAGGTTCATACTGGCGCCTACGGTAAAATATCTCTCATTATATAATCCGGCAGCAGCTGATCCTGTTCTGATTGTATAATCAAAGTAGATATTAACCTCCGAAAGTGACCTCATCATGGGAATGCCGAAACCTGCACTTATACCGGTTTCTTTTACCTGAGCTCCGTTATAGGTAACGTAGCTTTTACCAATATGACCGCCCAACCTATAGTCCACTCTCTTAAGGCGGCTTAGGTTTGAATATTTTTCGGGGGTATACTCTACTCCAAACATTAGTTTATTATCATCAACAATGCCTGTAGATCCAGGTATCCTGGCTTCAGACCAGTTTGTTGTAATAAAATCTATACCTGCAGTCAGTTTGTTTAGTTTTCCAAAAGAAACACCTGTTCTTACAGTGCCTGGTATATACATTTTTTCTGAGTTACCAGTTGCAAGCGGTATTGTATCATCAGGAGCAGTCGAATTGTACCTGTACCTATAAACAAAATGTTCATATCCTGAACTGTACTCTTTCCCTGCCGTATACGAAAATCCTGCGTTAAAGAATTTATCATTAGCTAAGGGAATTGTCACCTGCATACCATAATCGAAGTTAACACCGGTTACGTTAAACTTTTCTATGGAGTTATGATGGATATAATTTGTATAATCCCTGAAAAAGAAGTCATTATTCCTTGTTATCTCTCCAAACATAACCGACATATTAATTCCTGCTGAAACATACTTGTTCAGCTTTAACCCTGTTCCGATGATGAAGTTTGACAATCCGCCGACACCTTTATGAGTGCCGAGATACTCACCAATTAAGGGATCATATTCCGGATCCGTTGTTTTAACCTCGTCTGATATGTTGTAGTATGCATTGCTGTAAGGTATTACTCCAACAGCAATTCCGAATCCTTTTTTTATAGGGAATCCGAATGTAATATGATCAAAATTCATATCATCGGATTGGTAAGAATCATCTCCTGAAGAGATAACACTGATCGAATAATCTGCACCAAAATCAAATACAAACGACATTGTATCGATGCTGCTGTAAGAAGCAGGGTTTGAAAAGAATAAGGTTGTATTCTCCCTTTGAGATATACTTAGCCCTCCCATTCCCTGGCTCCTGAATGAGCCTGCCGGTTCAAGCGTACCTATATTGAACCTGGAGTAAGGCGAGTTAACCTGCTTTTGGGCTGCTACCGCTGAAGAGAGGATTATTAGAAATGATAGAATAAATATTGTCTTATTTTGCATTGTACTCCAGGATAAAATTTAAACCTTTTATGACAATTCCGGGTAAATAATCCGTTTTATGATCAAGTTTATTATGAAGGAAACTTCCATCTCCTCCTGTAAGAATAACCCTGATCCCGGGATAATTTACTTCAAACGTGCGAATATACTCATTTATTTCATATATCACCCCATTTATAACGCCGGCCGTGATAGCTTCAGCTGTATCACCCCCCGGTGAATTGTAATTATGCGTCTTTTCGATTAATGGCAGTTTGCCCGTGAAATTATGAAGCGCTTTAAACCTGATGTCTATCCCTGGTGATATATTTCCACCTTTAAAACAGTTTGAAAGAAGGACATCATATTTGATTGCGGTACCGGCATCTATAACAAGAGAATCAGTACCACCGAAATGATTATAAGCGCCTGCTATAGCAGCAATCCTGTCTGTGCCAAGTGTCTCTGGTGTCCTGTAACCGATGCTGAAAGGTAACCTTGATTTGTGTGACAAAACATGAACATACTTTATCTTTTTGTTTATGAGACCAGAAAAACCTTCCGGAAACTCTTTTACTGAAGAGATAATGGCTTTGCCAGGATTTGTCTCCCGGATAATGTTTTCGAGCTCCTTAATATCATCAGTAATACACTGGGAAACAACAATCCCTTTATTGTCAGCCACAGCAATCTTAACACAACTGTTCCCTATATCAACAATCAGGTTCATTGCTCTCAAAATTAGTCATTTAATTCACTCATTCACTCATTCACTCATTCACTCATTCACTCATTCATTTAACATTAGTCAGTATTGGTAACAAGCTCGAGTAGCACTTTTATGGCTCCTTTTACTGAACTCACATTTTGTATTGTCAGACTAAGCTTACTTTCTTTTTGTTTTACTGACATCTGTTTGTGTTTCCTGTTGACGTAGTTCATTATTGAAATGAAAAGGGGGCTCTTGTAAAATGATGACCCCGGATCGGAAATGAAGTTGGCAATAAGAAGTTTGTTCTTGAGAAGTATTTTTTCAATGCCAAGCTCAGTCGCAATCCATTTAATTCTTACAATGTCAAGAAGAGCCTCGGCAGGAGCGGGGATCTTGCCAAAGCGATCCTTAAGTTTCTCCTCAAATGTGGTAAGTTCTTCTTCTGTTTCAATTTCGTTTAACTCCTTGTATAATCTTATCCTTTCAGGAATGTTTGAGACATACTCATCAGGAAACATGATCTCAAGGTCAGTGTCGATCTGGAAATCATTGACGTAATTTTTCTTCTGTGCTTTTGCCTGTTTATCTATAGAGGCTGGTTCTTTTTTAATCTCTTCAACATTGGCAAATTCTGTTTCACGGAGTTCTGCCATTGCTTCATTGAGTATTCTCTGGTATGTTTCAAAGCCCACATCGGCAATGAAGCCACTTTGCTCACCTCCCAAAAGATTACCTGAGCCCCTTATGTCAAGATCCTGCATTGCAATGTTGAAACCGCTGCCGAGCTCAGAGAATTCTTCAATTGCCTTGAGCCTTCTTTTTGCTTCATGTGTCAGTGTAGTAACAGGTGGAGCCAAAAGGTAACAAAATGCTTTCTTGTTTGATCTGCCCACTCTGCCTCTTAGCTGATGTAACTCCGATAATCCGAAGTGGTGAGCATCATTGATAAAGATTGTATTAGCGTTGGGTATATCAAGTCCTGACTCGATAATCGTTGTTGCAATTAGAACATTATAATCGCCTTGAATGAAGTCGAACATGATATTCTCAACGTCATTTCCATCCATCTGTCCGTGAACAATAGCAGTTCGTACATGAGGGCATATCCTGTTTATATGAGCCTGTATCTGCTTTATGTTTTCAACCCTGTTATGGATGAAGAATACCTGTCCGTTCCTCGCAACTTCATATTCAATGCCTTCCTTAATTATCTCTTCATTATAACCATGTAGCTCGGTTATAATCGGCATCCTGTTTGGGGGAGGAGTATTTATTATTGAAAGATCTCTGGCTCCCATAAGCGAAAACTGGAGTGTTCTCGGTATCGGAGTTGCAGTTAATGTTAAAGTATCGACATTGGCTTTCAGCTTTTTAAGTTTTTCCTTTACCGAAACCCCGAATCTTTGTTCTTCATCAATTACTAGTAATCCCAGGTCTTTGAATTTAACATCCTGACCTATTAGCCTGTGAGTGCCGATTATTATATCGATTTTACCTTCCGAAAGATCTTTAAGTATCTTCTTCTGTTCAACTGGTTTCTTGTGCCTGCTTATGTATTCAACCCTGCAAGGAAGTCCCTGGAGTCGCGCCGAAAAAGTTTTATAATGCTGTAAAGCCAGAATTGTTGTTGGCACAAGCACAGCAGTCTGCTTGCTGTCGGTTGCACATTTGAATGCTGCCCTTATTGCTATTTCTGTCTTACCAAACCCAACATCACCGCATATAAGCCTATCCATAGGATGCGGTGTTTCCATATCTTCTTTTACGGCAATTGATGTGGTAAGCTGGTCTGGGGTATCTTCATATATGAATGAAGCTTCCAGTTCTCTCTGGAGATAGGAATCAGGTGAGAACTGGTATCCCTCCGAAGCCATCCGCTTGGCATACAGTAGGATCAGATCTTTGGCAATGTCCTTAACTTTCTTCTTGGTTGCCAGCTTCAGCTTCTGCCAGGCTCCTGATCCAAGCTTGTAAATTTTCGGTTCTGCGTTATCTTTACCTTTATACTTCGATATCCTGTGAAGTGAATGAATACCGACATACAGAATATCATTGTCGCGGTATACAAGCTTTATTGCTTCCTGAATCTTCCCGTTGACCTCAATCTTCTCAAGACCGCCAAACTTTCCTATTCCATGATCGATATGGACAACATAATCTCCCGGGTTAAGCCCTGTCAGCTCTTTAACTGAAATGCTTTCCTTCTTAGTGAAAAAACCTTTAATCCTGAACTTGTGATACCTGTCAAATATCTGGTGATCTGTATAAACAGAAACCTTAAGATCGTGATCTGTAAAACCGCTGTGTAGGTTCAGCAACAAAGGAGTAAACTTCACATCAGGATTAATCTCTGCAAATATATCCTTCAACCTTTCTATCTGTGATTCGCTTTCCGAGACAACATAAGTTACATAACCTTCGTTATGGTTTGATACCAGCTTATCTGAAAGCAACTCAAAGTTTTTATTGAAAACAGGCTGTGGCTCTGTTCTGAATTTGAAGCCAGCCTGTGGATTGAAGATTGTTACTCTGCCAGTTTCAAGGATCCTGAACTTTTCACAAAGATCGATGAACCTGTTGCCTGTCATCACAGTATCTTTTTTCCCTGCTATCTGACCCGAGTCTTCCCTCTGTTCTGTCTGGGAATAGATGCCATTTATTTTTTCTCTTGTAAACCCGGCATCTTCAAGCCAGAATAACGATGAAGGTGGCAGGAAATCAGTGAAGGAGTCTGATATCTGTTCAATTGAAATATCCTGGATATTCGGAATTACAGATACCTGGTTAAATGAACCATGCGATAACTGGTCGTCAGTGTTGAATGACCTTAGTGAATCAACTTCCTCACCGAAAAAGTCAACACGGAAAGGGAGGTCGGCAGAGTAGGAAAAGATATCAGCAATACTGCCACGTATAGAATACTGCCCTGGTTCATATACAAAGTCAGTTCGTTTGAAGTTGTATTCATGAAGTACCTCTTCGAGGAATTCAAGTGAGAGCCTGTCACCTTTTGTAATTTGTAAGGTGTTTTTTTTGAGGTTCTTCCTGCTTATTACCTTTTCCATCACCGATTCAGGATAGGTGACAATAATACTTTTCCTTTTCCCGGATGCAAGATGGTTAAGCACTTCTGTCCTAAGTACTATGTTGGCTGGTTCTGTTTGCTCGTATTGCACAGATCTTTTGTAAGTTGAAGGGAAGAAAAAGACAAGCTCATCGCCAAGAAGTGCAACAAGATCATTATAAAAATAGGCCGCATCCTCTTTTTCAGGAACGACAACTATATGGGTTGTCTGTGTTTTATGGAAAACAAGGGCAAGGGCTAATGCTGCACCTGATCCTGTTAGCCCCTCAAGACGAATCTTTTTAATATCCTCTGTATTGATCGCATTGATCAACTCGGGTATTACAGGATGGTTACTCAGATTTTCTGTTAATTCACTCTTCTTCATCGCACAGAATAAAGTCTGCAAAGATACAGGATTTTTGCGCGTTTCGTGATTATCGTTTCGCGTTTATGCATTGACCGTTCATAAACGAAAAACAAGGAACGATGAAACGAACTATCTTGCACCCAAAACCTTCATCCCCTAAACGTCATATAAAACACCGTCTCTTTCCCCGGTACTGACCTTACTCTCAAGTTTCCCCCATGTGCTCCCATGATCTGTCTCGAGAGGCTAAGTCCTATCCCGGAACCATCGGGTCGTGTGGTGAAGAATGGGATGAATATTTTATCGATGTTTTCCTTACTTATCCCCGGTCCGTTATCAGTAACTGAAATCTCAGCCTGATGGTCATAACCTAATTTGGCTGAGATCTTTATCAGACCTGATTCACTATGCTGGTTAGCTTCAACCGCATTTTTAATAAGGTTGATAAGCACAAGTGAGATAAGATTCTCATCGGCCACAATCTCAAGATCATTATTGGCAACATCAAATATGATCTTTGTATTGTTAAGATTGTCAAATGATTCCGACAAGATTTTAACTCTCGAAAAAATGTCTGTTATTTTTATTGTCTTCAGTTCAGGTTTAGGGATGCGGGTCAGCTTTCGATATGACTCCACAAAGTTCATTAGTCCTTTTCCCTGTTCGCTTATTACTTTTAATCCCTGAACTGTTGTAGCTATATTGTGTTCGTCAAGCTCATTGGGAGAAACAGTCTTTTCTCCTTTTTTGTAAATACTATAGATAGATTCAGATAATGAGGTAATTGGAGTTATAGAGTTCATTATTTCATGCATAAGAACCCTTATAAGCTTCATCCATGATTCGACTTCTTTTTCATCGAGTTCATATTTGATATCCTGGATTGAAAGTATCATCAGCTCATCATCATCGGACCCGAATGAGGTCGATTTTAAAGAAACCTGGATTTCTCCGTCGTTTGTGTTTAATCCAACGAGTCTTCTCTCGAATGGTTTCAGGTTTTTGATCACAGGAAAGAGCCTGGCGTCTATTCTGTCGAGTTGCTGAAGGTGTGTGAATGTCTCAAGCTTCAGGAGGCTTTTTGCGGCTGAGTTTGCATGATGAATAAAACCTTTCTTATCGTATGTTAATATTCCTGTTGCAAGGTGACCGAGTATTTTCTGAAAATATTGTTCCTGCTGCATGTTCAGGAATTTGAATCTCTGGATCTGTTTATTGACCCTGTTCATGCTTTCATTAAGTTCCTTCAGGCCTGCACTTTTATCATTGGCGGGGAAATTTATATTCGAATCATCATTTCTTACGGCTTCGAAGAAGAGCCTTATATTCCTGTTTGTCCTGTTCAGGTAAGTAATGAGATTAATTGACAGGATAATAATCGCAACTCCACACAAGAGAGTATACCTGAGCGCTCCTGTTTTCAAAATAAGGAATCCGAGCAACACTGAAAGAGCAACAATCATTAAAACATAAACAATAATTATGATGTACAACTTCCGGCTTATCATTTCTTTTTGAGTTTGTTATAGAGAGTCTGCCGGGTTATACCAAGTTGTTCTGCTGCAGCAGTATAGTTACCGTTATTTCTGTCGAGAGCAGTACGGATCATCTTCTCTTCCATTTCGTCGAGAGTGGAAAAAGTACCATTGTTGCTATCCTGAACAAAAGGACGCAGGTAAAGATCTTCCGGCTTGATTATGTTTTCGTCACTAAGTATAACTGCTTTTTCGATTGTGTTCTGGAGTTCCCTGATATTACCTGGCCAGGAATAGTCGGATAGCTTATCAAGTGCATATTTGCTTATTTTAAGCTCGGATCTGTTATATTTATTACTAAATTTTCTCAGAAAATGCTCGGCGAGCAGAGTTATGTCAGCGCCTCTTTCTCTTAAAGGAGGCAAATCAATCCTGATTGTGTTTATCCTGTAAAGGAGATCTTCCCTGAAGAGGCTTTCCTTCACAAGTTCTTCAATATTTCTGTTTGTTGCGCAGATCAGCCTGATATCAACAGGTATCGGTTTATTTGATCCCACGCGTGTAATTTGCCTGTTTTCGAGAGCTGCAAGCAGTTTTGCCTGGAGATGAAAAGAAAGGTTTCCTATCTCGTCAAGAAAAAGTGATCCCTTATTTGCAACCTCGAATTTCCCCTGCCTGTTCTCTCGTGCATCTGTAAATGCTCCTTTTACATGACCAAACAGTTCACTCTCGAACAGTGTTTCGGTGATTGCTCCCATGTCGACTGAAACGAGTATCTCATCCGATCTGTCAGACAACCTGTGAACTTCCTGAGCAATAAGCTCCTTTCCAGTTCCATTTTCGCCTGTTATCAATATATTGGCATCGGTTTTTGCAACTTTTCTTACAAGTTTCAGAACATCCAGAATTCCCGGCGATGAGCCAATTATTGAGCCTTGTTCCCTGTTGAGCTCTTTCTTCAGTCCTGTTTCTCTTTCTTTAAGGTTTCTTACTTCTTTTTTTGAAATATTAAGCTGAAGAGCCAGGGCAACTGTAGATTTTAGCTTCTCATTATCCCAGGGTTTGACAATGAAATCCGAAGCGCCCGCTTTCAATGCCTTTACTGCAGTCTCAACATCACCATAAGCCGTTATCATTACAACCGAAATATCCGGATCTATCTCCCTGATCCTGCCCAGCCAGAAAATGCCTTCATTTCCAGTATTAATACCAGCGCTGAAATTCATATCAAGAATCACCAGGTTATAATCTTTTTTCTTCAGCTCGGCAGGGATAAGTTCCGGATTTGTCAGTGTCATTATTTCAAATTCCGGATTTAACAATACCTCAAGGGAAGTCAGGATGTTCTTGTTATCATCAACAACCAGAATGTTTCCTGTTTTATTCATGTTAAATATTTTTACCAAAAATAGTAAAATATATTTACATATATAAATAAATAATCGTAAAAAGATTAAGCTTTACCAGTAAAATAATTTTACAGTGTTCAAGCAATGCAATTTGTAAGATGCATATATTCAGGAAAATACAAATCTGGCATCATTTTAGTTAAACGAGTTAAAAACAAAGAAATGTTATCTGACTTTTTAGTTGCTTTCCGGAACATCATAAGAAACAAGGTTGAATCTGCAATTAGCATTCTCGGTTTGAGCATCGGGCTGGGTTGCTTAATAATTCTTCTTGCACTGATTGTTCATGAGAGATCTTTCGACAGGTACATCCCGGGTTACAGGAATGTTTACCGGATTCTCCTTGGTGAAGATAATCTTACATCATACCCTTTGGCAGAAAGACTGTCTGAAGAATTGCCTATGATTAAGGATTACTTCAGGTATTACGGCGCTTCGGAGATCCATGTACGAACACCTGGGAACATAATCTCAAAAGAAAGTGGATTTTCATTTGCTGATAATTCAATTTTCAGGGTTTTAGGGATAAAAATGCTGGCAGGAACTCCTGCATCATTGCCTGGAGAAGTTGCCATTTCGAAAACGAGTGCTATTAAGTATTTTGGTAATGCCTCTCCTCTTGGGAAAACATTACAGGTAAAGTTAGGTGATGGTTTTACACACCTTTCAATCTCAGGTATATATAAAGACTTTCCATCAAACTCAACACTATGTCCATCATTTATTGCTGATATAAAAATGTCTGAAATAATGCTCAGGCAGTTTCAGCAGGTGCTTGGTGATTTTGGAGATGGAAATAAATCATACCTGGGCTGGGACAGGAGAGATTTTGTATCTTATGTTGTTCTTGCAGATGATACTGATCCTCTGCAAGTATCGTCCGCCTTGGGTAAGTACAATGAATTTCTCCCGAATGATAACAAAGCTGAGCTCATTTATAATCTGCAACCTGTTACTGATATTTATCTCGGGTCAGCAGGAACCTCGCTTCGCAAGGTAAACCGCCAACATCTGGCATATTATGAGGGAATCTCTTTTATGATCCTCATTATCTCACTTGTGAATTTCATTCTGCTTACACGTGCAGGTGTGTCAAAAAGAATTCATGATTTTGGAACAAGAAAAGTATATGGGGCATCGCGAGGGAAAATTGTGCGCCTTATTATAATTGAGTCATTTATAATTGTTCTGATAAGCGTTCTTCCAGCTACTTTTATAGTTGACCATGGAATAAATCTGGTTAACAATACACTCAATAAAACAATTACTACAGGTACCTTCCTTGACCCGATACTGCTCTTACTTATCATATTTGTTATATTATCAGTCAGTGTAATTGCAGGTTGGTTAATAGGCATTTATTACTCTGGAGTGCCGGCTCTTGATCTTATCTCTGGAAAAACAAGGATTAAAGGCAGAACAGGCAAGTGGAATTATGCATTATTGGCAGTGCATTTCACAATATTGATGGTGTTTATTTCAGGAATCATAACAGTTTCAAAACAGATACAATATTCTAAGTCAGGATACAAAGGCATCGATCCACGCAATATTCTTGTGGCTGATCTGACTTCTTCTGATCTTATGCATAATTTCAATACAATAAAGAATGAAATTGAAAAAATACCCGGCGTTAAAGCTGTGGCAGGTGGTACCTTCATTCCTCCCTTTGGAAATTATTTACCTGTTACTCTGAAAAACGATGAAGGAGAAAAAATAAGATTCGATGGGCTGATAATGGGTGAAGGGATGACTGACCTATTAGGAATTGAAGTAATTGATGGCGAACCATTTGGTCCTTATCAGGAAGGTTCATTAGGAGTTATTATCAATGAATCATCCGCAAAAAAGTATAATGTTAAAGCGGGTGAGTCGTTGTTGGCTTTCCAGGTGAGAGGTATAGTTAAGGACTTCAATGTTCATTCTTTTCATCTTCAGATACAACCAATGGTTATTCTTCAGCAGAACCCGGAAGAAATGGGAATAATTGCAATAAAAACAGATGGAACTAATGATGATGAGGTGAAAGCAAAACTCAAGGAATTATTCAGCCGGATTGCACCTGATGAATTTTTTGAAACCACATATCTTATTGACCGTATTGAAGGATTTTATGAGGGAGAAACGAAACAGTCAAAAATAATTGGTGCATTCGCTATCCTTACAGCTTTTCTGTCGGTTATGGGGCTCTTTGGAGTTTCGATGATAAGCATTGGAAGGCGCCGGAAAGAAATAGGATTGCGGAAAGTCAATGGTGCTACAATTCGCGAAATCTTACTAATAGTTAATTCAGACCTTTTCAGATGGTTCTTTGTAGCCTTTGTTGTTTCCGTACCTGTTTCAGTATTCCTCCTAAATAAATGGCTTGAGAAATTTGCTTATAGGACTGAGTTGAGTTGGTGGATATTTGCCGCTTCGGGATTATTAGCGATCATTATTGTAATTCTCACTGTAACATGGCAGAGTTTAAGAGCGGCATGGAGTAATCCTGTTGAGTCGATAAGGTATGAATGAAATTTGAAAATTTATAAACAATCATATGAACACAGGAAAAATAGCAGTACGCAAACTATTCCGTAGAGGAGAACACACCATAACCCGCATTATATCATTAGCTGCCGGGTTAGCTTTTGGTATCATACTTCTGTCAGAGGTATTCTATCATTTTAGTTTTGACAGCTTTTATCCACATTCCAGTCGTATTTATGTAGTCCATGAGAACTACAGGGCTGACAATTCATCTGACAAGTTAAACTCTAATAACCGGGTAAGTGGGGCTATTGGCCCGGGTTTGAAAGCTGAAGTTCCCGGTGTTGAAGCTGCATCGAGATTAAACAGTTTAGGGCCTTCAATCTTTTATATAGGTGATGATAAAAGCTTTAATGGATATTTTTCATTTGCTGATGAAAATGTGTTCGACGTTCTTCCTCGCCCAATGATCACCGGCAATCCAAAAGAAATCCTTTCAGACCCTATGAAATGCATGGTATCTGACAGAATCGCAGAAATGTTTGGAGGCGAAATTATTGGAAAAACTATTGAACTAAAAGAATATCCTGGAAAGATATTGACAGTTGCTGGCATCTTCAAAGCCTTACCTGAAAACACCAATTTCAGGTATGACGCACTTATTTCAATGGTTTCAACCGGGCAGTTTATGTGGGATGGAACAGACAACTGGATGGGTAATGACAGATACTATACATGCGTGAGGCTTGAACCTGGAGTTAATCCGGAGTCGCTCGCTACTGCAGTAAGGAAGATGCAGGAAGTTCACCAGGATATTAAGAGCATGGAGGCTGTACAGAAAGGGATGGTCCTGAAATACAGCTTTGTGCCAATTAAACAAATACATGTCGCTGATATAAGTGAAATGCTGATTCTTCTCTCAGGAATCGCTTGTGCTGTTTTGCTGGTTTCTCTTTTGAACTATATTCTCCTGACAATGAGTTCCCTGATAAACCGGGCAAAAACATCTGCTATTTATAAAACTTACGGAGCAGGATCAAAAGATCTTCAATTGATGATTTTTTTAGAAACAGTTGTACTTTTTGCAATTTCATTATTCGGGTCATTTATTTTAATAACCTCAATCCAGAAGATGATTGAAACACAATCGGGGCATACACTTTCTTCAATGATAAACCCGGTTGTTGTCTGGCCTGTTCTTTTCACTCTTGTTGCTATTTTGTTGGTTATAAGTTATTTGCCTGGAAGATTCTATTCAAAAATACCGGTTGCTACCGTTTTTCATGAATATCACAATAAGGGTAATAAATGGAAACTGGCCCTGCTTTCTCTTCAGTTTGCAGGAGCTACTTTCGTTTTAGCAGTGCTTATAATATCATCGATGCAATATGATAAAACATTAAGCGCCGATCATGGCTATCAATCAAAGAATATTTATTATGGGTCAACAAGCGGAATGACTGGTGCTAAGCTGCCAACAGTGGTTAATGAACTACGGTCTTTGCCACAAGTTGAAAAGGTCGGCATAGGATATAGTTTACCGGTTGATGGCGCATCAGGCAACAACATCAGGATACCGGGCGAAGATAAGGATCTGTTTAATGTTGCTGATTTCTACTGGGTAGATGAAAATTATTTTTCTATTCTTAACATTCCGGTTATCGAAGGAACGGAGTTCTCTCCTGAAACCTGTGTTCAGAATGATTTTCTAATCAGCAGGAAGGGCGCTGAAATGTTGCTTGTCAATACAGGTTGGAAGGATGGTGTTGTTGGCAAACAGATACTCCTGACCGAGCATGGCACAAACACAATCAGGGGAATATTCCCTGACTTTACAATTCATTCATTTATTGAACCGGATCTGCGGCCTGCAGTTTTTTCTTTTGCTCCTGAAAGTATAATTGCTGAGGGAATACAGAAGAGACCTTCACTTTCTTTTAACATCCTGGTTAGAACTTATGACGGTACGCCAGCTGATATTACAAAAAAGATAGCTGATATTATGAACCTGGGATTGCCATATAAGGATGCAGTCGTAAAAAGTCTTGAGACTGAAAAAGCCGAACTCTATTCTACTCTTGTAGGATTTAGGTCCTCAATGCTTTCAGGGAGTGTTGTTGTACTGCTAATTACGTTTCTTGGCTTATTAGGTTACACGATAACTGAAGCATCGCGCAGAAGCAAAGAATTAGCCATCAGGAAAATAAGCGGGGCAAGCCTTGGAAGGATATTAAAGATTTTTATAAGAGATCTCGAGCTAATTGCAATTCCGGCTGTTTTAACGGGCTTAATCCTGGCTTGGCTTGGTATAGAAAAATGGATGGAGAACTTTGCGCTAAAAACCCCGGTTTATTGGTGGGTTCTCGCTCTATGTGGCCTTGCTGTCCTGTTGTTCGTGGTCATAGTATCAGTTCTGAATTACATTATCATTGCTAACAGGAACCCGGTTGAAGCGCTGAAATATGAATGAAGTCAATTTGAAAATATGGACAAGACCTTGAATAATATAATAGTTTCGCTCAGGAACCTGAAGAAATATAAGATTAATTCAGCTATAACACTTGCAGGATTATCTGTTGCCTCAGCATGCATCATTCTCATTTACCTTTACGTTTCACAGGAGCTTACATTTAATAATTTTCACGAAAATAAGAATCGCATTTTCAGGATAAACTACTCCATTGGCCACCCTGACGGCACAAAGATTGAATCAATCTATCTGGATCCCCGGCTGTCTGAAATCATCAAAAGTAATATTCCACAGGTTACCAGATGTACTATCTTCCGGAACGCACATAATCCTGCCATTAGGTTTGGGAGTCACTACTTTGAAGAGGAAAGCACATTTATTACAGAGAATGACTTCTTTAGTATTTTCACTTTCAAGTTATTAATTGGCGACAAAGACAGGATTTTCAAAACTCCGGGAGAGATCGTTATCACTTCTGTTCTTGCAGATAAACTTGCTGCATCAGAGTCCTGTACAATAGAGGCATTATTAGGGAAGACTGTCTTTTTTGCACCGACAGGAAATCAACCTTTTATTATTTCAGGAATAATGGAGGATGTTCCGAAAAAACTCCAGTATCCGTTTTGATGCGTTAATCCCATATACAAATGAAAGCGCTTTTAACTCATCAAGCAACATGTTTGGAAATTCTTCCATCTTTTACGAAACTTCTGGTATTGAGAATATTTATACTGCTGAAGAACAAATTAACAAATTGCTAAAGGCCCATTACAGCGATCTCATTCTTGACATGAAAAGCCGGGATATATTGATTAATAACGAATCGGCATTTATTCCTTATTCTTTGCCGGTTACCGAAACTTATCTTAGCGGGATAGATACTGATTACGAAGCCAGAAACAGCAAAACAAACCTGTACATTCTTTCAGCAATAGGCATTCTTATCCTTGTTATTGCATGCAGTAATTACATTATACTATCGGTTGGCCAAACATATAATAGAAGACGGCAGGTTGGCATCAGGAAGGTAATGGGAGCCGACAAAATTGAAATTTTCAGACTTTTTTTTACTGAGAGCATGATAATTACATTCGTTTCCATGTTTATCGGCGTTGAACTTTGTTTCCTGCTTTTCCCTGCATTCAATGAAATTGCAATTAACGGAATATATAGCGAGCTGATAAGTATACCAAAGCTTGCATGCTTTCTTGTAATTGCGGCTTTTTTGATTGTGTCGGCAACAAGCATGTTCCCGATCATAAAGCTTTCAGTAATCAAGACTGGCCATCCTGTTGAAAATGTTGAACGAAATCGTAGAATTGATCCACGAGGCATGTTTATTACAATCCAGTATGCATTATCATTAGTTTTAATAATTCTGGCAATTTCTATTGTCCGTCAGACAAATTACATGAAGAATGAGGACCTTGGATTTTCGTCTGATAATATGATGTATATGAGAATTTATCAGATCAATAACAATGACAAGCTTATTCTTCGTGAAAAGTTGCGAAGCTGCCCGGGAATCGTAAATATGACATTGACTGACAGAGATTTTACCGGCGGAAGAGGAAACAACCACTTGAAAAACAGTCAGGGTGAATACATACTCACCAGAATACTTAATGTGGATCAGAACTACATCTCTACACTTAATTTAGAATTGATAAAAGGTGAGAATTTTACCAGTGCAATGCAGGACGAAAAAACCGTAATTATTAATGAGAAGCTGCAGTCACATCTTTTATCTGCCGGAAACGCTGTTGGGCAATTATTAAATATGGACGGCAGGGATTTAAGGATTGTTGGTGTTGTTAAAGATTTCCATTTTGATTCATTGAAAGAAGGTATTGAACCGCTGATTTTAGTCCTGAAAACATTTAATGGAGAAAGAGGGAATTTTCTCTTCATAAAATATTTACCAGGTCAGGCAGATCAGGTTACAAGTTTTATTAGAAATGTATGGAAAGACATTGCTCCTGGCAGGGAACTGGATCTTAGATACTGGGACTCTGATCTTAATCAGAGATATGAAGCTGAAGAAAAATGGAGCAAAGTTATCGGATTCGCATCTGTTGTTGCAATTATAATTTCTTCACTTGGATTGTTAGGATTGACTGTGCAAGTCATTAACAGGCGTGTAAAAGAAATTGGAATCCGGAAGATAAACGGTGCAAGCATACCTGAAGTAATGATTATGTTGAACACCAATTTCACAAAATGGATTGCATTTTCATTCGTTTTAGCATGTCCGGTTGCATATTACATAATACATAAATGGCTTGAAAATTTTGTATATAAATTGAATCCGGGCTTATGGGTTTTTGTTTTGTCAGGTTTTTCGATTTTCATAATTGCTTTATTGACAGTAAGTATGCAAACAATGAAAGCAGCGACCAGGAATCCGGTAGAGGCGTTGAAATATGAATAACAATTTGAAAATGTGTCAGTTTGAAAATCGAAAAGTGTTTTTTTAACATAAGTAAAATTATGATCAGATTTTTTTCAAATAGCAGGGCAATCTTTAAAAATAAAGTAACAACGATAATTGCTATTGCCGGGTTCTCGGCCAGCATCTCAATTGCCCTGGTTATTATTGCTTTTATTATCGGCGAATATCGTATCGATAAAACATACCCTCATCTTGATCGGATTTACAGGATTATAGAAAGCGATACAAAAACATCTTTCCGTGAGGACTTTCGTGATTATCTGCTTAATTCTTATCCGGCAATCGATGATGCCTGCAGGTATAATAACTACTCATCAACGCTTACTTATGAGAATCATCCATACACTGGAAACATGATCGTAACAGATACTTCATTCTTCAATATCTTCTCTGTCAGGTTCCTTGCAGGTGATCCATCTTCATTATCAGGGCCTGATGATGTTGTGCTTACCGAGACTTTTGCAAAGAGAATATTTGGCAGAACAGATCCCATCGGAAGAACTCTGGTTGCTGAATATGAATATCCCCTTATAGTGAAAGGTATTGTGAAAGACTTCCCAAAGAATTCAAGCATAATGGGTGATTATCTCACCAGTTCTGCAAGGAAGATTATTTGTGAAGGCACGAGCTATGGAGAAAATAAGAATGTTTATTATTTCAGGTTGTTTTTACTACTGAAGGCTAATACCGAGACAGTCAGATTATCAGAAAAAATAAACTCCGATATTGCCGGTATCACTTATGATGATCCCGGAAGGAAAGCTAAAAAAATAGAATTCATTCCATTCAAAGAGTCATACTTTACAACAGGGTTGGAAAGAAGCCAGACACTGCACGCCAACATTATGCTTATAAGGCTTCTCGTAATAGTCACAACTGCAATTATCCTTCTCGCTGTATTCAATTATGTAAACCTGTCAACAGCAAGTCATACAAGCAGGTATAAAGAGATAGCTATAAAAAAATGCACCGGCGCTCATAATAAGCAAATATTTCAGCAATTCATGTCTGAATCGTTTATCCTGTGTTTTCTATCATTTTTTCTTGCCTTGTACCTGTCAACATTCTTGAAACCATTTATCGAAAAATTCATTGGAAGTCCAATTGATACAGGAATATTATTCTTACCGGTTGTGCTGATATCTATTGTCGGGGGCATTCTTCTTCTCGCCATACTATCGGGTTTTTACCCCGCATGGTCATTGTCGCGTTTGAAACCAGCATTTATTATCTCAAGGAGAGATGCATTAAAGAAAAGACCTATTGGACTGAGGGCTGCACTTAATATTGTCCAGAATGCAGTTTCTGTTGCTCTGATAATCTCACTCTTTATCTTGTCAAGGCAGATCAGTTTTGTGAGTACCACCAGCTTAGGTTTCGATACGGAAAAATTGCTTCGTGTCGATATCCACTGGCGTATTGCCGGTAAAGCAGAAGCTTTAAAAAACAGGTTACTTGCATCTACCTCAATAAAAGATATTTGTTTTACACACGGATCACCCGGAAGTATATATTCAACTTCAAGTTGGGATGTAAATGACTTTGATGGTTACATGAGTGAATTGAGCACAGACACATCTTTTTTCAATGTGTTCCAGGTACCACTAGTAATCGGAAGACTACCATTGCCTGGCGACTTCAACAAAGTTTGTTATATAAATGAGACAGCCTTTAAAACATCAGGGTGGGAGACCTTTGAAGGCCATGATTATCATGGTCTTGAGATAATTGGAGTTGTGAGTGATTTTAACTTTGAGAATCTATACAGCAAGATCAATCCGCTTGCAATCAGGCTGACATCTGATATGGGAATCTCGCACATGAGCCTTCGCATCAGCAACAATGATATTCCCGCGACAATAAAGATACTGAAAGAAACATGGGGAGAAGTTTTTCCAGATCATGAACTCAAATACCAGTTTTATGATGAATGGCTGGATTCAATGTATAAAAGTGAAGAAAAGCTTTCTGCTGCGATTGGCTTTTTTGCAGTTTTTGCAATTATTATTTCATGCCTTGGAATTTTCGGGATGGCCGAATTTACAATTCGAAGAAGAATTAAGGAGATTGGAATAAGAAAAGTAAATGGTTCAAAAACTACCGAGATCTTATTATTACTGAATAAAGACATTGTTAAATGGTCGCTTATTGGATTCTTCATTTCTGCAGTGCCAATCTGGTTCGTTATGAATAAATGGCTTCAGACATTTGCATTCCATACAGATGCTGAGTGGTGGATATTTGTCATTGCAGGGTTCTTGTCAGCTTTTATCAGCCTTGTTACTGTCAGCTGGCAAAGTATCAGGGCAGCAACAAAGAACCCGGTTGAGGCGCTGAGGTATGAATAGAAATTTTCAAATTCAAAAATAATCCCCATGTTTGTAACAAACCTCAAATTAGCTTTCCGGAATCTTTTAAGAAACAAAGTTTATTCATCCCTTATCATAGGAGGGTTTGCAATAGGTTTTGTTGCCTGCATACTTATCGCTTTATTCTACCGTAAAGAAACTACAGTTAACAATGGCTTTACTGATCATAACCGGATATACCGGATATATGATGTTAAGATGAAACGTTTTAACCTGAACTGGGACCTTTATCCTGTTATAACATCTGACTATGCCGCTGTTGAAAATGCATGTCCGCTGGATTACTTTCAGAATACAGAAAAGATGGCAGTCAGCGATGAACGTACAGGAAAGTCAGTCTTTCTGAAACATCTTGCTGCTTCCACAAATGATTTCTTTTCAGTATTCTCTGTTGACTTAATTGAAACTATTTCCGGGAAGCCTTTTAACGACCGTGAATCAATTGCTATTTCACGCGAGCTTGCTTTCTCATTGTTTGGTAATAATAATCCTCTTGGTGAGAAGATCAATGTAGGTAACTATTTCAAAGGTACTGTTTCATCCGTTTTTAATGATTTTCCGGCAAATTCTAGTTTCATGGCTGATGTTATTATAAACAGTGAAAATGAGAATTTCAGACTCTCAAATACTACCGTAAATGGCAAGCGCTATAATCCGACAAACCACTTCGTAAAACTGAAAGATGCTACATCTCCCGCTGACTTTGTAAATGAACTGAACAGATCAACTGCATTTGAAGCTCTTGATGTTGATAGCCTGGCGCTTCAGAAACTTGACGATATTTATCTTTCAGACTTAAAACTGAAAAGCAGCCATTCGAAAGGAAATCCAACACTACTGAAAATACTCATGGCTGTAGCAGCTTTGATTTTATTCCTTTCGAGCATCAACTACCTTAATTATTGGATTTCAATGCAATACACCAAACTACGTGTTGTTGGGATAAAGAAGTCATTTGGCGCTAACCGGAAGAACTTAATAATCTATACTTTAATTGAAGTTGCACTGGGGATGTCGATCTCCCTGGTTATTGCAGCTGTACTTACCGACATGGCCCTTTCTTATTCAGGGGTAATATTCGGGAAGCAATTGATTATTACCTGGCAGGACTTTCTTGCTGTTCTTCCTATCTTCTCAATTGTTTTAGTGATATTAATCTTTATCAACAGTATCACTCCGGTTATCCTTCTTTCGAAATTCAAAATATCAGAATTCCTTTCCGGAATAAAAGAGAAAAGTCGTGGCAGGCAGTTATGGAAAAAGGCACTCCTGACGTTTCAGCTAACTGTATCAACTGCTTTGATAGCGATTGTTACAATTATTTTCCGACAGATGAACTATGTAAATCACTCCGATCCTGGTTTTACTAAAGAACAATTGCTGAAGATTGATATACCATATATGTTTCAGAATACAAAGCTGTTACAACAGGAAATTCAGAAACTCTCTTTTGTTGAAAATACTGCTGTTAGTGCAGGAAGTCCGGGAATGATCAACCATAAATATGGAATGGGCTCTGAAGAAAATAGTATTGATATGAACTGCATCTATGTCGGTGATAATTATCTCAAAACTATGGAGATTGAGCTTCTTGAGGGACAGGACTTTCTCCCGGGCGATTTGAACAGATCGTGCCTTGTAAATCAGCAAGCCCTCAAAGATCTTGGATGGAATAGCTACCAGGGAAAAGAACTTGACATTGTACAACCTGGAGGTTACAATGTAATAGGTGTGATAAAAGATTTCAAGTTCGAATCATTTCACGAAACTATTGAACCCCTGGCGCTAATTCTGACCGGAGCAGATGATGGGAATGTACTTTCTGTAAGGCTCATGGCGGGGAACAAAATACAACAAATAGAGCAGATAGAAAAAACATGGAAAAAATTCTCGCCGAATGAACCACTAAGCTTTGTATTCTATGATGATTTCTTCCAGGCAATGTATGTAAAAGAAAAGAGACTCACGAGTACGATTACTTTCTTTTCGCTGATTGCGATTGTACTTACATGCATGGGACTACTTGGTCAGGTTTTTATGATCTGCATGACAAGAATGAAGGAGATTGGTATCCGTAGAATAAATGGTGCATCAATTTCGGGGATGCTTATAATGCTGAATAAAGATCTGCTCATAATGGCATTAATCTCATTTTCTGTCTCACTGCCTGCATCGTGGTTCATAATGCAAAAATGGCTTCAGGGCTTTGCATACAGAACTAGTCTAAGCTGGTGGGTATTTGCTATGGCTGGCATGATTTCTTTCCTTATTGCATTGATCACAGTAAGCTGGCAAAGCTGGAGAGCAGCAACCACAAACCCTGTTGAGGCTATAAGGTATGAATAACAATTTTCGAATTTCAAAATTCTGCATATAATGTTTACCAACTTTCTCAAAACAACTTCCAGGTATTTATGGAGGAACAAATCTTACACGATCCTTAATTATATCTGTTTGACTTTCGGGCTAACATGTTCATTTGCAGCTGCATTGAATGTTTTACATGTTTTAACTTTTGACAGGTTTCATGAGAATTATGATCGGCTCTACGCTGTTGAAGCCAATGTTACCTATTTTAACGGTGACCGGTTCCCAAAACCATATCTTTCGGCATCATTGCCTGACTTGATACAACAGAATGTTCCTGAATTTGAAAAGATTGTGAGAGAAAGCGAATGCCAGTTATCTTTTAAGAATGGAGATGAAATTTTCAGCGAATCAGGGATATATACTGATCCGGCTTTCCTCGATATATTTTCTTTCCCACTGATTACAGGAGAGAAGACAAAAGTACTTTCAGATAATAAAGCAATAGCCATTACGGAAAAAATGGCATTGAAATTCTTTAAAACAACTGATTGTCTTGGGAAAACACTTATTGTCAAAAATGATTCAGGCGAAGAAGCCTTCGTTATTTCAGGAATACTGAAAGATATCCCGGAGAAATCGTCGATCCGTTTTGATTTCATTATTCCATTTTCAACATTCCTCTCCGCTAATCCCCAGGCGCTCAATCCTGATGCAAGTTCAACGACTATCTGGGCGTTATTGAACAAAAACAATGAAAAAGATGTGGCAAATGCCAAAATTCAGAAACTCATCAGCTCACAAGAAGCTACTCTCAACCAGGAATTGTTTCTTTTTCCTTTAAAAGAACAGGTTCTATATGATTATGCCGGAGGAAAAAGGGTTTGGGATGATATGCGACAAGTAGTCATTCTCGGCGTAATAGGATTTGCAATACTACTAATTGCCTGCTTCAATTTTATCAACCTTACGATTGCAATGAACATCAAAAGGTATAAAGAAGTAGGGATTAAAAAAGTTCTTGGTGCACAAAAGTCGACAATTGTAATACACCAGCTTGGTGAAGCATTCCTGATAGTCTTTTTAAGCATGGTCACAGCTATTGATCTTTCAAGACTGGTTATTTCTTTATTGAACAGGGCATTAAACGGGAATATTCAGTTTGAACTGACAAACACATGGATTGTCCTGGCCTTCATAACCATAGGTTTCTTTGCTGCTCTTGCATCAGGATTATTGCCTGCATTATACCTGTCTTCATCAAGACCGGTGGAAATTCTAAAAGGTAATGTATCTAACGGTCATAGTTTTTCAGCATTCCGTAAAAGCCTGATAATTTTCCAGTTCACAATACCTGTTGCAATAATTATTTGCATGTTGATTGTGAGAGTTCAGGATAAGTATCTAAGGAATTTTGATCTCGGTTTTGATAAGGAAAAAATGCTCGTTATTCCTGCAACTCCAGCCATACAGGCTCACCATGAAAGTCTTAGAAACGATTTGCTTCAAATCCCTGACGTCGAATATGTGAGCTTTACTAACTGTATTCCTGCAAATGGAACTAAAGTTACGAATGAAGTAAGCTGGGAAGGGAAGGATCCATCGACAAAGCTTCATTTCTGGCGCATTAATACAGATTTTTCTTTCTCTGATGTAGTTAACCTTAAAATCTCCGGAGGAAGATTTTTTAACAAATCATTTTCTTCTGATTCAACATGTTTCCTGATAAATGATATCGCTGCCAAGGTTGTTGGTTACGACGAACCATTAGGAAAAGTTCTTCCAGTTGATGGCCAAAGAGGCTCAATCATTGGTGTTTTTAGAGATTTTCATACGCTTGATCTTAGCGGGCCATTTACGCCAACAATAATATCAATCTCAGAGAGAGATAATAATAAAATTCTTGTCAGGTTCACCAAGGGAGATATTTCTTTACTAACCAGCCATATCAGGGATATCTTGAAAAAATATGATCTGGGTAATACCATTCAACCTGTATTGTATCCGGATATCCTTAGAAGATCGGAAATGGCAACTATATCACTGATTGCAGGCCTTTCATTCTTTGTTTCAATCCTGCTAGCATGTATGGGATTATCAGGCTTGGCTTCATTTACCGCTCAACGCAGAACCAAAGAAATTGGCATAAGGAAAATCAATGGGGCTTCTGTCGTTTCAATCCTTAAACTGCTAGGTATGAATTACTCGAAACTTTTCATTATTGCCTCCTGCATATCAATTCCGATTGCTTTTATTCTTGGTTCATTTTTCCTTATGCGATACAATTTCAGAACGCCAATGCCTTACTGGACATTACTGATTGGTCCAATAGCAGGGTTTTTGATTGCGATTCTAACAATTACTGTTCAGAGTCTGAGAACTGCAACAAAGAACCCGGTTGAAACATTGAGGTATGAATAGAATTTGAAAATTTGAAAATGTGCCAATTTGAAAATTAAGAATAGGAATGAATTTACAGAACTTTAAGATAGCGTTACGAAGAATTTCGGGGAACCTGAAGTCAAACCTGATGATCTTTACTGGCCTGGTGCTAGGCTTCACCTCATGCTTTGTAATATACACGAAGATTGATTATGAAATGAGTTTTGATCGTTCTCATACTCGTTTCAAAGATATTTACAGGGTTGTCAGGGTTACCTCTGGGCTTGAATATACTAACGGTGGACTGGAATACAGGACAGGGGTACACTTTCCCTTACCCGCAGAGTATAAGAGAAGCATTCCGGAAATAGAAAACATAGTATCTATGTTGTATGTATACGGGCAGAAAGTATCTGTTCCCTCAAGCCAGGGAGAAAAACCAACTGTGTTTAATCTTGAGGACGGCATCGTTTTTACCGAGCCTTCTTTTTTCGATGTTTTCGACTATGGAAAAGGAGTAAAATGGATTAGTGGCCAGGGCAAGGATGCTCTTGATGAGCCATTTTCAATAATAGTAACAAAGAGTATTGCCGATCTGCTATATCCCGGTGAAGACGCTTCGGGAAAGGAGATTTCTGCTTTAAATAATAAATTTAAGATCGCCGGTGTAATACAAGACCTGCCTGTAAATTCAGATTTCCCTTTCAAAGTTTTTATTTCACTAAAAACATTCTTTGAGGTTCTTAGTCCGGGGTTACAGAATGACTGGGGTAGCCTTTCAGATAATTTTCAATGTTATGTGGCTTTGAATAAAAACGCTTCAAAATCGCAGATTGAAGCGAAATTCAAGGAAGTTTATACTCCTCATGCTTATGAAGATTATGCCGAGAGAAGGCTGTTTAAGCTTCAGCCACTCCGGAATGTCCATAAGGAGGCCAGGTTCGGTAATTATAATGGCAGAAGTATAAGTTCAGGTCTTCTGCTTGCTCTGGCGATTACAGGTATATTTATTTTCCTGATTGCATGTTTTAACTATAGTAATTTTTTCATTGCCGAAACATCTAAGCAAAATAAACAGGTAGCTTTAAGAAAGATTATGGGAAGCAAGCCTTCAATGCTTTTCTTCCAGCTCTTCACCGAATCTATAATAATTAATGCTTTGGCTTTATATACCAGCATGGTACTTGCCTCAGAGGTTATTTCCAGGGGGTATGCCCTGATTGATATTCCATATATATATTCCCCCGGAAAAGATATTAAACTGGTCATCTTTATTCTTTTGCTTCTTACAGCAGGAAGTTTCCTTTCAGTCATTTTCTCCTTTAAGAATCTTAAAGCTTCCTCATTATCGTCACTTTTAAGAGGAGAGTACAGGGTAAATAGCAATCAAAGCTCTTTTGGAAAAGTAAGCATGATCATCCAGTTTATGGTGGCACAAACAGTAATTATTGCCTCGCTCTTTATTTTAAAGCAGATAAATTATATTAATAATAAAGATCTTGGATATTCGGCGGAGGATGTACTAATCGCTTATTTGCCTGGGAATCCTGGTTCATCAATGTCTGCTTTATCGAATGAACTATTATCAATACCAGGAGTGGCTGGTGTTAGTTTCAGCTCCATTTCACCCGCAATGGCTCAGCAATGGACAAACTTCTCATTCATGCATAATAATGAAGAAAAAAAACTGGATGGTGAGATTAAATTCATCGATACAGCTTACCTTAAACTATATAATTTCAGGATGATCGCAGGCAGGAATTTTACTTCTTCTGATTCATCCAATGCCATTATTATAAACAGGGAATTTCTTCTTGAGGCAGGGTTCAAAAACGCAGAGGAGTCAGTTGGTGCTGTAATAAATGGTCCTCAGGGTGGTGTTTATATATCAGGAGTTGTTGAGGATTTCAATTCAGGATCGTTACGAAATGAAATCAGACCTTGTGTATTTTTTAACAATCCCGGCGCTTTCAGGAATGTGAGTATAAAACTTAGCTCGGCAGATGTCACAGGAGTGATTGATAAAATACAGGAAAAATGGAAAACATTTTATCCAGATGAAAATTTCAATTACGAGTTTCTTTCTGACATAATTGCAAAATACTATAAATCTGATCATAAGGCTTTTAACCTCTTTGTCTTATTTTCAATAATAACAATGTTCTTGTGTATCCTTGGTGTACTTGGACTCTCCTTAAGTATGAACCGAAAGAGAATAAAGGAGATCGGGCTAAGAAGAGTAAACGGAGCTACAATATTGCAGGTTATTTACCTGCTAAACAGGCAATTTCTGAACTGGATTCTGGTTGCCTACTTAATATCTGTCCCTGTATCAATGTTTATTGTCTCCAGCTGGCTACGGAGTTTCGCATTTAAGACAGGGTTAAGCTGGTGGGTCTTCTTAGTTGCAGGCATTGCAATAACAGGAATAGGTCTGTTTACGGTTTCACTTCAGAGTTACAGTGCGGCTGCAACCAATCCGGTTGAATCATTAAGAAATGAATGAAATTTTAAAATTATTTAATTTGGAAATATTTATATTCCGTCCCGTCGGGACTTATAATGGGAATACCAGATTCCTTTCTACCAATATGTTGTCCCTCTGGGACAATCCCGTTAGGGATTAAATATCGGTAGAAAGATAAGTAACCCCTTCAAAAAATAAGTCCCATAGGGACGCAATAATTGGATATAAATAAAACTGAATTATTTTATAAGGCAACAGTGATTTGAAGATTTGAAAATGTGCCAATTTGAAAATGTATCAATTCGATAATTAAAATATGTAAAACTTCAATATAGAGCGATGATAAATCTTAAACACATCTACAAGTATTATGATTCGAAATTTCAGCGGACATTTGTTCTCAAGGATATCGACCTTGAAATTGCTGAAGGTGAATTTGTAACAATAATGGGACCCAGTGGCGCTGGTAAATCGACATTGCTGAATATAATAGGAATGCTCGATAATCCTGACGAAGGCGAATACACATTTCTCGGGAATCCTGCCAATAAGATAAATGAGAAGCACAGGGTTGAATTTCACAGGAACTATATGGGCTTCATTTTCCAGGCATTCCATTTGATTGACGAAATGACTGTAAGTGAAAACATTGAAACGCCGCTTGTTTACAAGGGAGTTAAATCGTCTGTCCGTAAAGCAATGGTTGCCGAGATGCTCGACAGGTTCAATATTGTCGCAAAAAAAGATCTTTTCCCGATGCAACTCTCCGGCGGACAGCAACAGCTTGTCGGAATTGCACGTGCAATAGTCGGGAAGCCAAAGCTGCTTCTTGCCGATGAACCCACAGGTAACCTTCACACAGACCAGGGAAAGCAGATAATGGAGTTATTGAAAACCCTTAACAATGAAGGGATTACTATCCTGCAAGTTACACATAATGAAGATTTTGCAAAATACAGTAAGCGTGTTATCAGGATTGTTGATGGAATGATTAATAGTGATCAGAGAAACTGATCAACACAATAACCATACAATGGGAAAGATAAAATACTTCTTAAGGATCTATATCCGTAACATGTTTACGTATAAAAGATTTTCGTTTATAAACATTTTCGGCTTATCTGCTGGCCTCACAGTAAGCTTATTAATTCTCCTCTACGTTCGTTACGAAACTTCTTTTGAGAATTTTAATCCAAACGCAAAAAATATATACCGTGTTGTTACCGAAAACTTCCAGGACGGAGAAATTGGTGCATCAACGCCACTGGCATTATCTGATGTGCTTAAATCCGATTACCCTGAAATTGATAAGGTAATTGGTTTAATGACAACAGATGGTGATCTGAAAACCGGGGATAAAAGATTTACAAACATTTCGGGTGCAATAGTTGAGAAAGACTTTTTTGAGATGTTTAATATCCCATTACAATCGGGCAACACGGCTGCTCTTTTTCAAGACCCTTATGAAGCGGTTGTGACAACTGAAATGGCAGATCAATTGTTTGGCAAAACCGATCCAATGGGAAAAACAATTGAATTTGAAGGATTCACATTTACTGTTACAGGTATCATTGCGCCTATCCCAACCAACTCGGTCTTCCGATTCGACTATTTCTTATCAGATGGTTTCAGATACAGGTATTATACAGACCTAAGCGAAAGGTGGTACAACTTCGGGCTTCATACTTTTATTACATTTAAGGGAATCCAAAACCCCGAAGGATTCGAGAACAGGTTATCGGAAATTGAAGAGAGATACTACCCTGATTTCATGAAAAACAGGCATAGGTTTTTAATAAAAGAGTTCAGAAAAAGTCATCTGGATACTTCTGTTAAAGGCGGCCTTGTTTCCGCAGTTTCTGTAGAATATCTTTGGTTATTGTCAATGATTGCTGTTGGAATATTATTGATTGCCTGTTTGAATTTTATGAATATCAGTATAGCAGGCGCTGCTAAAAGAAATATCGAGACTGGAATTAAGAAAATAAATGGAGCTTCAGTGAAAACACTTATTAAGGAATTCTTCTTTGAAAACTCTTTAATTGTGTTTATTAGCGTTTTGATTTCTATCTATGGAATCTCTTTGCTCTTACCATCCTTTAACAACATTATTGATAAAGAAATAAGCATTAGTTTTTCCGATCCTTTTCTGTGGCTAGGAATATCGGTTTTTGGATTTTTAACTGCATTGTTGTCAGGCCTCTATCCTTCAATTGTTTTATCACGACACACTCCCGTAAAAATTATGCTATTTGGAAAGGGAGGAGGTCAAAACAAGCTTCAATTTCAAAAAAGCTTCATTGTACTTCAATACATTATTACAATCACATTAGGTATAGCCCTCTTATTTATCTTCAAACAAATATCCTTCATGCAAAAACATAATACGGGGTTTAACAGGAAAGACATGTTCGCCATTACTGTAGAATCACTTGGCAGGAATGGAAATGAACGAATGGGCTATGCCAACCTTCTTGTGCAAAGCATTGAAAAATCACAGGCACAATATGGATACGGGAAGGCTTCATTAACAGAGTTTGTACCCGGATTCGGTTTCCGGAACAATTTCAAGATTTACCCAGGTGGCGATACTTATCCTGATGGATTAGAGGTACTATCATGTGATGTTGATGAGAATTTTGCCGATGTTTTCGGACTACATATTCTCAAAGGAAGGTTTTTCTCAAAGGATTATTCTAATGATGAGAATGCTTTAATAATTAATGAATCTGCCTTAAAGAAACTTGGCTGGGATTCTATTGAAGGTAAAAACCTCGACCTTATTTACAAAGAAAATAAAAAGGAAGTTGTTGGGGTTATTAATGACATTAACATAGAATCTCTTAAATACCCATCCGGACCTATGATTTTTCAATTTGGCCGGCATCATAATTATCCTGGTTATGTTGTTTTGAGGATTCCTCCTGAAAAAGTTGATGAGTCAATCAGATTTATCAGAAAACAATGGGAATTATTATTTCCAGGGATTCCTTTTTCATACGAAAGCATTGAAGAGAAGTTCAATGCTTCTTATGGAGAAGAGAAGAAACTTGCAAAAATTACTTCAATATTTTCATTGATTGCAATCTTATTGTCATTATCAGGAATATTTGCATTAAGCGCCCTTGAATCAGAAAAGCGGATAAAAGAGATAGGAATAAGAAAAATAAATGGCGCAAAAGTTATGGAAGTAATGTCACTGCTTAATGCAGAAATCATCAAATGGATATTAGTAGCTTTTCTGATTGCAGTTCCTGTGTCGTATTATTCTATTGACAATTGGCTGACAAATTATGCATACAGAACTAGTCTCGATTGGTGGATTTTTATACTGGCAGGAGCAGTTGTTATGATTATTGCATTGTTAACAGTAAGTCTGCAAAGCTGGAGAGCCGCGACAAGGAACCCAGTCGAGGCTTTGAAGTATGAATAGAATTTGAAAATTTAAAAATGTGCCAATTTGAAAATGCATTAGTAATTCACCCCAAACCATCAAGGGGACTTAAAGCAGGAAAAAAGATATAAATAAAAATGAAGAGGAATGAGGGCTCAACAAAAGTAAATTCCCCCCTGAGGGATTTAGGGGTGGTTGCTCCAGGAATGAAGGCTTGGAATTTCGATGTTGTAATTAGTGTGATTTAACTAATAGTCATGTACTTGAAACAAATTTTCAGAAGCATCTCCAGGGATTTACTTAACACCGGAATAATGATCCTGAGCCTTGCAGTTGGTATTTTCTGTGCCGGACTCATCCTTACCTTTATAAATTATGAATTGGGAACGGACAAATTTCACAAGGACAAGGATAATATCTATGCATTGAATTGTGACGATCCTTTCTCTCCTGGGCAAGTCATATATTATTGTCTTAGAGGTTCCGCAGAGTATATGAAAACTAACTATAGCAGTGTTGAAGACTATTGCAGAGTAAATAGTACAAAAGTTACGAAAGTTTTAGCTGGAGATCAGAGTTTTTTTGACAATCCCCTGGTCATGGCAACATCAGAAAACTTCTTCAGTTTTTTTTCTTATGAACTTGTTACTCATAATCCTGAAACAGTTCTTGAATCGAAAAATAATATTGTAATTTCAACTGAGCTGGCTGAAAAATACTTTGACACTGATCCATTAGGGAAGATTATAACTCTTGAAAACGGAGACAAATCAGAGGAGATGGTTGTGACAGGTATTTTCAAAAAAAGCGCTTACAATACTCAGCTTAAATTCGACATGGTCCGACTGATTCCTGAATCCGATAGCAGATGTTATATTAAACTTAAACCTGCCACCAATCCTGAAGAGTTTGAAAAAACTTTACTTGATGATAAAAAGGTAATCCCGGTTCTGCACATGGGTAACCCCGGTCCATATTATCTAACTCCTCTTCGAAAAGCCTATTTTGATACAAAACGAGCCACCATAATCGACAAGAGCAGAAATGTTAAGGATCTTTGGATAGCAGGCAGCATCGGATTTTTGATAGTAGGAATTGCTATTTTCAATTACCTGGGAATACTTGCAAATAAATTCCAAAGAAAGACAAGAGAATTCTTTATACGCAGGATCAATGGGAGCCCCGTATCAGATCTTGCAAATCGCTTTCTTCTTGAAAATTCTATCATCCTCTTCCTGGCATTCTTCCTGGCATTGGCCTTAATGCCTGACCTTATGTCATTCTTTAACTCTATGATTAACGGCCAGGTTCCTGATGAATTCGTTTTTCATCATAGACAAATGATAGTATTTTCCATCTTTTTCGTGACTTTGTTAATTATCACTTTAGTATTTACTGTTTATATTCTTCGCTCCAATTCAAATCTTTTCTCCTTAAAGACTGATTATGCTTATAAACTAAAGGGAATTTACATTCCATTCTTTAATATTTTTCAGATAGCGGCTTCAATAGTTCTCATTATCTGCTCACTCGTAATTATAAGACAAATTAACTTTATTGAAGACAAACCCATCGGGCTGGACAAAAACGTTATCGAAGTTAAGATTCCTGATCAATATAAAAGTAAAGCAAGCGTTTTTAAAGACGAACTTCTTAAGTATACGGGTATTAGAAATGTATCAATAGTTGAGGCTTCTCCGGTATTGGAACATTTCCAATTGGGGTTGAGTAACACGCAGGATGGAATTACAAAGGATTATTTTCCCGCCGGATTTAGCGGAGACGAAGACTATTTTGACGTTCTTAGCATGAGACTAATTGAGGGTAACGGTTTCATTGAGCGGACCCAAGGAACAAAGATTTGTGTTATAAATCAGACATTTGCCGGATTATTCCCTGACAGGAATCTTGTGGGTCAGAAAATGCCAGGACTTGAAGATAATCTCATAACAGGAATTGTTGAAGATTTTAATTACAATGGGCTTGAATCTGAGATTGGACCTGCATTTATATCCTTAAGCAGTAAAGGTGGTCACCTCCTTGTGAAAGCTGCCGATAACTTTGAGGCTCGCAAAGCAATTGGTGAAGTTTGGGGAAAACTGATACCTGATTTCCCAGTGGATACCGAGTCAATTGGAGAACGCTTTGCATGGTTTCACAGGGATAAAGCAAGTTTCAGGAAACTGCTTATTACCTGTTCTTTAATAAGTCTGTTTCTTTCGATTATAGGTCTCCTTGCAATAACTTATCAGAAAGCTATTGCCCGCACAAAAGAAATTGGAATAAGAAGAATAAATGGCGCAAATAACATTGATGTTCTTGTCCTTATCAATAAGGGTTTTCTTACCTGGACGATTATTGCTTTTCTTTTTGCATTGCCTGTTTCGTGGTATGCCACGAATAAATGGCTCCAGGGCTTTGCCTACAGGACTAACCTGCCCTGGTGGATATTCCTTATCGGCGGGGTTATCACTTTGTTGATAACCCTGATTACTGTCAACTCACAGGTACGGAGGGTCGCAAGAAGAAATCCTGTTGAGGCGTTGAGAAGTGAGTAGAATTCGGAAATTTGAAAATGTTGAAATGTGTCAAGTTGGAAATTAGAAAATTAATATTTCAGGATCGCTTATGATATTGGGGGACATTCTCGCTATATTCAAACAGGAATGCGTTTATCCTTTTCACCATCTCCTTAGAACCGACATAGAATGGCGATCTCTGGTGCAAAGTGGCAGGCTTTACATCCAATATACCCTTCTGACCATTACTTGCCAGACCTCCGGCCTGAACTGCAATAAAGGCTATCGGATTACACTCATAAACCAGCCTGAGTTTACCATGCGGAGATTTGCTTGTTGGTGGATATAAAAATACACCGCCCTTTAATAAGTTCCTGTGAAAATCAGAAACAAGCGATCCTATATACCTTGATGTATATGGACGTTTTGTTGCATCGTCCTCCACCTGGCAATATTTAATGTATGCCTTAATACCATCAGGGAAATGGACGTAATTTCCTTCATTAATTGAATATATTACCCCTTCATCAGGCGTTGTAATATCAGGATGAGAAAGGCAGAACTCACCAATTGACGGATCCAGGGTAAAACCATTGACCCCGTTACCTGTCGAGTATACAAGCATTGTTGATGACCCGTATATTACATAACCTGCGGCAACCTGTTTGGTTCCTTCCTGTAAAAAGTCATCTACGTTAACCTTTTCACCTCGTGCAGATTTTCTGAGGTAAATCGAGAAAATTGATCCTATGGATACATTTGAATCAATATTTGATGAGCCATCAAGAGGATCAATGCAGACAATGTATTTTCCATTCACTGCAAGATCATCGGTGAACGATATCTCATTTTCATTCTCCTCCGTTGCAATACCACAACACTCACCACTTGACCTTAGTGCGTTAATAAAAATCTCATCAGCGTAGACATCAAGACGCTGCTGACTTTCGCCCTGAATATTAATTGAACCAGCCTTCCCAAGGATATGCACAAGGCCTGCCTTGCGTATCTTCTTATTAACCATTTTGGCAGCTGTCCCGATATGACTAAGCAGACTTGAAAGCTCTCCATTGGCATGGGGAAAGTCTTTCTGCTTCATTATAATAAAATCGTCCAGTGTAATGACTTTGTAGCTCACGATATAGAATTGATTATTAGTTTACCTGAAATTGAAAATCCCGGGTGTAAAGATACCATAATTACCCCGGTATTTTTGTTACTTTCTTTGTTAAAAGAACTTAACTTCACATATTTTAACTGACCTTTATGTTGTATTTTTATGTCCTAAACAATGATCCATGAAAGTTTATAAATTCGGCGGCGCATCGGTACGCGATGCTGCGGGCATAGTAAATCTCGGTGGAATAGTATCACTTGAAAAGGGGGACATGGTAATTGTTGTTTCAGCCTTCGGGAAAACAACAAATGCTCTTGAAAAGCTCCTAAGAGAATGGACGATCGGTAACAGTGAGTACAAAAAAACACTTGATGATATCACCGGATATCACAATAATGTAATGCAGGAACTATTTCCAGTATGTAATCCTGTCATTAACGATGTTCATGAAGCTTTTAAGAATCTGGGTTATCATCTTGGTTCTCTGCCTTCGGGTGATTATGACATGGACTATGATCAGATTGTCTCATACGGTGAGATTTGGTCAACATTAATAGTGGCTGGTTACCTTGGTACGATTATTCCGGGTGTTAGGTGGAAAGACATAAGAAAACTTCTTATCACAGATGACAGGTACAGGGATGCCAATATTAACTGGGAGGAGAGCTACAACAGGATTTGTAAAGAATTTAACTTCAGGAATGAACGGATGTATGTGACACAGGGTTTTATCGGCGGAAACGCTGATGGATACAGTACAACATTGGGGAGGGAAGGTTCTGATTATACAGCGGCTGTTATTGCCAATATGCTCGATGCCGAATCAGTGACAGTATGGAAGGATGTCCCTGGGATTCTGAATGCCGATCCCAAATGGATGGCAGATGCAAACAAACTGGATGAGCTTTCATATAAAGAGGCGGTTGAGATGACTTTCTCAGGCGCCAAAGTTATTCATCCTAAAACAATTAAACCTTTGCATAATAAAAACATCCCACTTCATGTAAAATCGTTTTTAGCTCCTGGTCTACCAGGTACTATTATCAAAAATGATCCGGAAATAAGAACCGTTATCCCGCATTTTATAAAAAAAGAAGATCAGATGCTGATATCAATCCTCCCAACAGACTTTTCATTTGTCATGGGTGATAATCTCAGCCGCATCTTTAGCTATTTCTCTGATCGGGGAATAAAGGTTAACCTTGTTGAAGCAAGTGCAGTAAGTATAGATGTTTGCATTAATGACGAAAGAGAGAAGGTTAATTCATTTATTGAAGACCTTAAACCTGAATTCACAATTGTTTATAACGAAAATGTTGAACTGCTTACAATCCGCCACTATACTGAACCTTCAATTACCAAGCTCACTGAAGGTCGTGAGATACTCCTGGAACAACGCACACGTACAACAATCAGATTCGTGGTCAGAGCTCAGGGCTAAGAGCTCAGCATACTGCAGAGATCATGATACTTGGATTAGAAAAAGAGACCTTCAGATCATTATGATAGCTGTTTTACACAAAGTAAAGTTCCCACTGGGGCATGGTCTATATTCGGTCAAACAACAACCTCTGTCCCCTGTAATCTTCATTTATTTCTCCTTCGTGAAACACAATTGTTCCATTTACAATTGTTGTAAGAACCTTTGACCGAAAAGTAATTCCCTCCATAGGAGACCAATTGCATTTGTAGAGCAGGTTACTTTTTTCGACCATCCAGGGATCATTGGGATCAACAATACACAGATCTGCTTTATAACCTTCCCTGATAAAACCTCTCTCTTTTATTCCAAACAACAGTGCAGGGTTATGGCACATCAACTGCACTATTTTTTCGAGGGTGAAAATTTTTCTATGCCATAATTCGAGCATCATTACAAGAGAATGTTGAACGAGAGGTCCTCCTGATGGGCATTGCAGATAAGGTTTCTGCTTTTCATCTAGTGTATGCGGTGCGTGATCTGTTGCGATAATGTCAATAATATTGTTTTTAACTGACTGTCTTAATGCATCTCTGTCCGAACGTTTTTTAATTGCCGGATTCCATTTGATCTTTGCCCCGAAATCCTGGTATGATGATTCATCAAACCACAGATGATGGACGCAAACTTCGGCAGTTATCCTTTTTTTATCGAGTGTTTCTGATGTGAATAATTTCATTTCTTCAGCTGTAGAAAGGTGAAGGATGTGCAATCGTGTATTGAACTCGCGGGCAAGTTCAACAGCTTTTGACGATGAAGAATAGCAGGCTTCTCTTGAACGGATAAGTGGATGTACCTTTAAAGGGATGGCTTCTCCATACTTCCCTTTATACAAAGCAGTGTTCTTTTTTATCTCTTGTTCATCTTCGCAATGAGCGGCAATTATCATAGGGGCATGTGAAAAAAGTTCACGAAGAGATTGTTCATCGTCAACAAGCATATTACCTGTTGATGATCCCATGAAAAGCTTTATCCCGCAAACTTCAGATGGATCGGCTTTCATTATTTCCGGAAGGTTGTCGTTTGTTGCCCCGATATAAAAGGAATAGTTTGCAAGAGACTTTTCCGAACCGAGCTTAAATTTTTCCCTTAGAAGGCTGACTGTTGTTGTCTGAGGAACAGTATTTGGCATATCCATAAAGGAAGTTATTCCTCCGGCTATTGCTGCTCTTGATTCAGAATTGATGTCAGCTTTATGAGTCAACCCTGGTTCCCTGAAATGAACCTGGTCGTCAATTACACCTGGCAGCAATAACTTACCCGAAGCATCAATTACCTTACAATCAGGGGGTATCGGAAGATCTGTCCCAATTGCTGAGATGACTTCGTTTTCAATCAGGAGATCGCTATTAAAGCTTTTCCCTTCATTAACAAGATTGGCATTTTTTATTATTATGCTTCCCATAAATAAACAATATTCTTTTTAAAGTAATTGAGACGGCTATACCTATTTATATATGCAATATTTATATAGATATATAGATTTGTTAAGGCGAAACAGTTCTACTTTTTTGGATATTTTCTGAACATGCTTCTTAGCTTCATTCTCATAACACCCCAGAGAGCTTCGTTGAAAATACCTCCTGTCATTTTGGATGATCCCATTTTACGGTCAGTGAAAATAATTGGTACTTCAACAATCCTGAATCCCATCATCCATGCTGTAAACTTCATTTCAATCTGGAATCCGTAACCTTTTGATTTAATATGCTCAGGTTTCAGTTTTTCAAGCACTTCTTTCCTGTAACAAACGAAGCCTGCAGTAGTGTCTTTGATTTTCATTCCTGTGATTATTCTCACATAGATTGAAGCAATATATGACATCAGCACCCTTGAAAGAGGCCAGTTAACAACGTTTACACCGCTTATATATCTCGAACCGATTGCAACATCCGCCCCATTCTCGGTGCAGGCCTTATAAAGGTTTATCAGGTCTTTGGGGTCGTGCGAAAAATCGGCATCCATTTCATATATGAAGTCATAATTCCTTTGTAGCGACCATTTGAAACCATCAATGTAGGCTGTTCCCAGGCCAAGCTTCCCCGGTCGTTCAAGCAGATTAAGATTTGGGTATGATTGTTGCATTCTCTTTACAATATCTGCCGTCCCATCGGGAGAATTGTCATCAATTATAAGAATATCGAACTTCACTGGTAAGGCTGTTATTGCTTTAATAATAGCTTCAATATTCTCTTTTTCTTTGTATGTTGGAATTAATACAATATTGGACATGATAGTTCTTAAATGAACGCTAAAATACAGAAATCACTTCAATTTCAGGCCACTCGGATCAATTATTATCATTATAAACAGGAATTAGTTTTGAGGGATCCTAAAATTTTTTGATTTTTTTTTCTGATTGTGTTGTATGGAATAAATCATTTCCTATATTTGCACCCGCTTTACAGCTAAGAGTT
>DATALD010000013.1:0-33556 GCA_036261255.1 Bacteroidales bacterium | reverse complement strand
TGCATAAATCCGTGAAGCTTATTGCTGACAGGTTGCTCCTCAGCAGAGCCTGTTTCCTCTTAGGCTTCATATTTATAAAATTAATAAAAATTAAATGAAAAAAGTTCTTGAAAAATTTGGATTGCAACATAGAAGAGGCTGCAGAGGCTTAATAGACCCGATGAACAATGAATAAATCCGTCATTACGTTAAATCGACTTAACGACATAACGACATAACGACATAACAATTACATCTATCACTGTGTATAGAATATTCTTTTCACTCGTCTTGGCACAGAGGTTAGTATCTCATAAGGTATTGTATCACAAAGCGCTGCGACCTCTCCTATCGGAATATTGTCACCAAAAACTTCAGCCTCATCGCCGCTTTTAGCTCCTGTTCCGGTTACATCAACCATACACATGTCCATACAGACATTTCCCACGATTGGTAACCTTTCACCATTAATAAAGAGGCTTCCTTTTCTGTTACCCAGATTTCTTCTCAGTCCATCGGCATATCCGACAGGCACAATGGCAACTAACCTGTCATGATCAGCAACATCAGCGCAACCATATCCTACAGGTTCACCGGCAGCGATCTTCTTGACCTGCGATATCCTTGTCATGTAGCGGCTTGTAACCTTCAGATCGGCGCCTTCTGACTGGCCCGCGCCATAGATACCGATACCTGGCCGAACCATCTCAAACTGGTATTGTGGAAAACGCAGAATACCCGATGAGTTCAGCAGATGTCTTAAGAAAGGATAACCCACGATATCCTGTATCTGCGCTGAAGTTTTCATAAAGACATCCGCTTGTTTATGTGTAAAAAAATCGAGAGCTTGATCATCGCTTCCTGCAAGGTGTGAAAAGACAGAAACTATTTTAAGACTCTCTGTCATTTTGATCCTTTCTGATAGTTCCCTGCACTCACCAGGCATAAAACCAAGCCTGTGCATACCTGTATCAATTTTAATATGAATAGGATAACCCACCAATCCATGCCTCACAGACGCTGATATAAACCTGTCAAGCGATTCAAAGCTGTATATTTCAGGTTCTAGCTGATTGCGGATCATCAGATCGGGTGAAGCCGGATCAGGGTTCATTACCATAATAGGCAGCGAAACACCGGCATTCCGAAGTTCAACGCCCTCATCTGCATAAGCAACAGCAAGATAACTTACACGTTGGTATTCAAGGAGTGAAGCAATTTCAGTTGGTCCGGCGCCATAAGCAAAAGCTTTAACCATTGCCATCATCCGGGTTCCCGGGTGAAGATGATTACGGAAAACGTTAATATTGTGTGCAATTGCATCAAGATTTATTTCAAGAACAGTCTGGTGTATCTGTTCCTCGAGAAGCTGTGCTATCTTTTCAAATTCATATACTCTTGCACCCTTAAGCAGAATAATGTCATTTCTGAAGTCTGATTGTTTGAAATCAGAGATAAATGCATCGGTGCTTTCATAAAACTTGAAGGCATCATCAAACAAAATCTTGTTCCTGACAAGTGCCTTACCTATACCGACAAACCTCTTTATCCCAGACCTGCTGATAAGTTCGGCAACTTCTCCATACAGTTCTGCTTCAGGTCTTCTGCTCTGCACAAAATCTGAAAGAATGAGAACTGAGTTCCTACCCTTATGGGAAATAAGGAATTCAACAGCCATAACAAGCGAACCCGGATCAGAATTATAAAAATCCTCAATCAGCTTACAGTTATTAATTCCGCTTTTCAGTTCCATCCTCATTGCTACAGCAGTAAGGTTTTCAAGGCCTTTTGCAATAATCTGGGGATCAATACCTGCCGCGAAGCAGGTTGTAGCTGCAGTTATAGAGTTTTGAATTGAAGCTCTGTCGCTGAAAGGAATTTTGAACTCATGATCCTTCCCCTCAAATGATACCGAGAGTACTGTTGAAGATTCTCGCCGGTTTACGTTTTTAACATATATCCTTGCTGCTTTTTCCTGGAAAGACCAGGAGAAAAGCTCTTTCTCCCTTAATGCTTTATCATTGAGAATATGCTTTCTAATAAGCTCGTCATCGTAATGAAAAACGACTTTTTTTGAATTCCTGAAAAGATGAAGTTTCTCCATAGTTTTTACATCATCATCCCTGAAGTTTTCACTATGAGCTTCGCCAATATTAGTGATTACACCAATGTCAGGGTCAACTATTTTCTGAAGATTATCCATTTCACCAGGCATCGATATCCCTGCTTCGAATACTGCCATCTTGTATTTCTCATGCAGTTTGAGAACTGAGAGAGGTACACCTATCTGAGAATTATAACTCTTAGGACTTCTTACAACCGGCAACACCTGTCCTATAATATCAGCCAGCCATTCTTTAACAATTGTCTTTCCGGTACTTCCGGTGACCGCAATAACAGGAGATGTGAAGAGTCTCCGGCAATAGGCTGCTGTTTTCTGCAGGGCTGCAATGCTGTTTGATGTTACTATAAAGGATGCATCATGAAATTCTTTGATTTCAGGAACAAGTCTCTCGACAACAAAAACTCTTACTCCTTTCTCATACAGGTTAATAATGAACTGATGTGCATCGTGATTCTTCCCTTTTATTGCAAAAAAGACAAGTCCATCGGACCATGCTGATTGCCTGCTGTCAGTAACTACGTCTATTACAGGCTTGTCTTTTGGTCCATAAAGTTTTCCGCCAATGATCCCTGATAGATCAAATGATGTCAATTTTATCATCATTTTTTTAATGCTTTATTAAAACAATGCCTGCAAAGTGGTTCATAAAGATTCTTCTCACCAAGGAGTACAACGCTATCTTCACTTGATTTCCTGAAAGAAAACTGTGCAAGATTTCCGCATCTGACACATATAGCATGAACCTTTGTTATATGTTCAGCAATCGATAATAAACCTGGAATAGGGCCAAATGGTTTTCCCATAAAATCCATATCAAGACCAGCAACAATGACACGTATCCCATTGTTCGCCAGAGTTGTGCAAACTTCAACAAGCGATTCATCAAAAAACTGTGCTTCATCGATTCCCACAACATTAACATCGGAAGAAACAAGAAGCAAAATTGAAGAAGCATTGTTAACGGGTGTAGAAACGATCGACTTCTCGTCATGAGAAACCACATGTATCTCTGAATACCTGTTATCGATCGATGGTTTGAATATCTCAATCTTTAGCCCTGCAAATTCTGCTCTTCTAAGGCGCCTTATCAGTTCTTCAGTTTTCCCTGAAAACATTGAACCCGTTACAACTTCAACTGATCCACGTCTGCCCGCTACTCCATTTGAATTTTCAAGATAGTCCATCTAATTAATATCTGTTATCAGATAACCTGTTGTTTTCCGTTATGACTTGTGGAATTATGATTAATTTTACAAAATAAAGAAAATGGTTTGTTAATTAATATCAATTCTCATGGATTTCAATGCAACCATTGATTTAATTATAAGAGAACTTGATGAAGCGTGTGATATTCTGGAAGATCTGAAACAATATCCGGAAACACCGGCGCTCCAGGTTGAACTTGCGAGATCAAAATGCAAAAACGCCGCAGGTGTAATTGCCCTTTTAAAGAGTATACAGCCAATTAAGGCAGATGAAAAACAAAAAGAACAGAAGGATCCCCAGCAACAAGAACAAAAAACACATATAGATCCGGCTGCAGTAACAAGTAATCCTAAGGTTACAGACCCCGAATATCCAACAGATCAGAGAACTCCTGAAACAAAGCCTTTTGTGGCTCCGATAATAGCAGATACTTTTAGTCACTTGTCAAATGAATATCAGCACGGGCAACAAGTTTCTGATCTTTCGACAGCAATAGGCATAAATGACAGGTTTTATTATATCCGTGAGATTTTCAATGATAACAGGGATAAATATAACCAGATGATAAAAGATATAGAAGGAGCCAAAAGTTTTGAAGAAGCAAATGAAATAATACTACATTTCAAGAATGAGAAGACAAATGCGGATGCTTTAAAACAACTTCTTGATCTTGTAAAAAGGAAATTCTCAAAATGAGTAAGCTGTATATTGTCCCTACCCCTATCGGCAACCTTAAAGACATAACTCTCAGAGCCATAGAGGTACTTAAAACTGTCAACCTCATTCTTGCCGAAGACACAAGACAGGCAAAGAAACTGCTCGATCACTATGAAATAAGAACCCCTTTACAGTCTCATCATGCCTTTAACGAACACAGGAACGTTGAAGCTGTTTGTGACAAAATAATGGCAGGGCAGGTAACAGCGCTTATTTCTGATGCTGGAACTCCAGGCATCTCCGATCCTGGTTTTTTACTCATAAGAACATGCATCTCAAAGGAGATCCCGGTTGAAACATTGCCCGGGGCAACTGCATTTGTTCCAGCCCTGGTGAATTCAGGGATCCCTTGCGACAGGTTTTGTTTTGAGGGATTTCTTCCTCCGAAAAAAGGACGGAACAAAAAACTAGCAGCCCTTGTAGATGAACAAAGGACAATAATATTTTATGAATCTCCGTTTAGACTTACCAGAACACTTGAAGAATTAATAACTTTTTTTGGGCCAGGGAGGGAAGTTTGTGTTTCAAGAGAGCTTAGCAAGATCTATGAAGAAAATGTAAGAGGTCAATTGTCGGTTGTTGCTGAACATTTCAGAAACAAACCTGCAAAAGGTGAGATTGTGATAATTCTTGCAGGACAAAATAAAAAGTTAGAACCATAATCTGTTTAATCTTTATTTGTTAAACCCTTGTATGAAGTACTATCTCCTCACATTTCTGTTTGCTTTTTCTTTCAATTGCTTGTCGGAAGCACAAATTCTTAAAGGGAGAATTACAGATGAAGCTGGCAATCCTATTGAATTTGCAACTATATATATAAGTGAGCTGCGCCAGGGTACAACTGCCAATCTGAAAGGAGACTACGAGTTAAGGCTTCCCCAGGGAAACTATAAAGTGACATACCAGTGCCTTGGTTTTCAATTTGTAAATGAGATAATAAACATCTCATCTTCAACTGTAATAAAGAATGTAGTTCTTAAAAGACAATACTATGAGATCCCTGAGGTTATCGTTAGCGCTTCTGATGAGGACCCGGCATACGCAATAATGAGAAAAGTAATTGGCATGGCGCCATACTATCTTAATAATGTACAGAAATACAAAGCAGAAGTTTACCTGAAAGGTAATCTTGTATTAAACAAGATTCCGAAAATCATTCAGAAAAGAATGGCAGTTAGCGTGAGTGGTGGCAAAGAAGTCCATCTCAAGAAAGGTGATTCATTCTTTTTGGAATCATATAACGAGATCGAATTTACAGCTCCTGACAAGTATGTTCAGAAGGTAATATCAATACGAAACACTTTTCCGGCAGAGGGTGATAACATATCACCAATGGAATTTATCCAGGCCAGTTTTTACGAACCTGAAATTGCCGATATTGCAATTTCACCACTATCACCCGTTGCATTCGCACATTATGATTTTCATTATAGTGGTATTACACGCCAGGGCGAATATGGAATAACAAAAATACAGGTTATACCAAAACGAAAAAGCCAGCAGCTTTTCGAAGGATATATTTTTATAATTCAAGATCTTTGGTGTCTGCAAAGTGTTGATCTGACTAATGATAATATTGCCGGAAAAATAAGGATACAACAACAATACGTCTCAATAGAAGAAGGAATATGGATGCCTGTTAGTCATAATTTTGACATCGATTTATCGATTGTGGGAGTTCAGGCAGACATTACTTACAGTAGCTCTGTAAAATATACAGAGGTTAAACCTAACCTGACTCTAAAAAAACCACAAACTATAACAACGAATCCGGCAACAAAGTACTTAAAGGAACCTTTGCCATCAAATAAAACAGAAGAGCAGATTAACAAGATTCTTGAGAAAGACGATCTCACCAACAGGGATATGGTGAAATTATCGAAATTAATGGAAAAGAAATCAGATGAAAGCCGGAGTGATTCTGCCAGAAAAAGTCTTGAGATCGTTGATAATACTATAACAAAGGTAGAGAAAGGCGCAGGTAAAAAAGACAGCGCCTATTGGGCAGCGATCAGGCCAATACCCTTATCAGATGCTGAAAAAAGAAGTATAACATTAAGCGACAGTCTAAAGGGAAATACTGGTATACAGGCAATGAAGCAGGATTCCTCATCAAATGACCAGGGCCAAATTAAAAAAACACCAAAGAAATTCGTCAATACACTCAGCAGTATTGGATTTGGCCATACCTGGCGCGACACAACCGGGTTATCCTTCAGATTTGGTGGACTGTTGGATGTTTCAAACTTAACTTTCAATACTGTCGATGGTTTCGTATATGGACTTGATTTCAGATTAGGTAAAGACTGGAAAAAAACTGCACTTTCGATAGGACCTGAGCTAAAATGGGCATTCAGCCGTCAGGAGCTTATGTGGAAAATCAATACATCATACAACATCAAGAATAAGAGATCGGATCAGATATACTTTAATGCAGGTCATACCAGCAGTGATTTCAACACAAATGCTGGAATTAATCCTTTCCTTAATATGGGCTTTTCGCTCTTGTTAAGAAAGAACTACATGAAGCTTTTCGATTCAGAATATTATACACTTGGATTTATTACAAATTTCTCACCGGGATTAGCTTTAAATTTATCAGGCACCTACCAAAACCGGACAATGCTTGATAATACAACCAGTTTTTCAATCTTCAAACCTAAAGATATTCAATACACGGCTAATATGCCAGTTAATGACTATCTTCTTCCCGGCAATAACGAGTTGTACGCAATCAGGGACATGAAGCATGGAGCACTAAATGCGATTTTAACGTGGACTCCCAGACAGCGGTACAGGGTTATGGGATCAAGAAAGATACCTATGGGTTCTGACTGGCCTACATTCTCTTTCTCCTGGCAACATGGCATTAATGAATTTGAAGAATTGGAAAACCCTGTTCGAAATTATGACATGTTGCGGCTTGAGGTTTTCAGAACAGTAACAACCGGCGCTTTTTCTGAATTTAACTGGAGCATTAAGACCGGGGGAGTCATTAATAAAAACAACCTGACTTTTTACGATTTCCATCATGTTAACACTCAACCTCAGCCTGTCCTTCTTAAAAGCTATGATGATGCTTTCCGTCTTCCGTCTTTCTATTCTCTAAGCGCTCCGGAGCTGTTTGCAGAGGCTCATTTACGTTATACCACACCCTACCTGTTTATAAAATATCTGCCATTCTTATCGAATACACTCATGAGAGAAAACCTGAGTATCTCCTATCTGGGATCAAGATATCATGATCATTATACAGAAATAGGCTATTCAATAAGTGAGATATTTCTATTGGGAGAAATAGGTGTATATGTCGGATTCGATAATGTTAAATATAAAAGCGCCGGTGTCAGTCTCATTTTGAAATTCGATTAACTCCCGGCACTTATAATGCAATTTTAAAGTTGTGGCTTATGCAAACGGTGGTTCATCTCTGAATTCTGTTTCATCTTCAAAACCACTTCCAAGCTTTTGCAGATTATCATGATTCATCTTAGAGCCAAAAGTTACACTCTGAGCTCCGACTATGTCGAGATTCTCCATTTCGTATTCATCAATATCAACGAATTGGGCCCTTTCTTCTCTGAATCGTAGTCTCACATCATCAACAGGTCCGTTACGGTTTTTCGCCAGTATTATTTCAGCCACACCCTTTGTTGAGCTACCATCTTCGAAAGTTGTTATTCCAAATTTCTCCTGCCTGTGAATAAAGACCACCATATCTGCATCCTGCTCAATTGCGCCTGACTCCCTAAGGTCGGAGAGCACAGGTCTCTTTGTACCTCCTCTCATCTCAACTGACCTGTTTAACTGGGAGAGGGCAAGAATAGGAACATTAAGTTCTTTTGCAATGCTTTTAAGTGATCGTGAAATTGTACTTACCTCCTGTTCGCGGCTACCTGAATTATCGGGGCCTGACATAAGCTGGAGATAATCGACAATAACAATGTCAAGCTTATGTTGTGCCATCAGCCTCCGGCATTTTGCCCTTAGTTCGAATATTGAGATAGCAGGAGTATCATCAATGAATATTGGAGCCTGCACGAGTTTTTTTATCCTTGAATCGAGCTGCTTCCATTCCTCTTCATTAAGCCTTCCATTCTTTATTTTATCCCCGGGCAATTCTGTTTCAGCCACTATAAGACGGTTAACGAGCTGTACTGATGACATCTCACAGGAGAAAATTGCGACATATCTGTTATGTTCAACTGCCATATTCCTTGCCATCGACAATGCAAATGCTGTTTTCCCCATAGAGGGTCGGGCAGCAATAATAACAAGTTCAGCTTTTTGCCATCCTGAAGTAAGCCTGTCAAGCTTTGTAAATCCTGATGGGGTACCAACAAGAGCATCTTCGCGTTTACCTGCTTCTTCAATTTCCCTTATTGCATCTTTTATAACTATGTTGATTGGAGCTATTTCTCTTTTGATGTTCCCTTCAGCAATCTGGAATAGTTCGTTTTCAGAATAATCGAGCAACTCGGTAACATCATAAGTATCGTCAAAAGAACGGTTCTGTATTTCTGTGGAAACTCTTATTAGTTCCCTTTGTATATACTTCTGTTGTACAATCCTTGCATGATAATCGACATTTGCAGCTGAAACTACTTTTGTTGTAAGCTGTGTAAGATATACCGGGCCACCAACAACATCAATCTCCTGGTGCGCACGGAGTTCCTCGGTAACTGTATATAAATCAACGGGATGTTCACGTGCATTCAGGTTGGTTATTGCTTTAAATATCTTTTGATGGGCTTCTTTATAAAAGCTTTCAGGTTTAAGTATATCAAGAACAGCAATGACTGCTTCTTTTTCAAGCATTATTGCACCAAGAACAGCCTCCTCCATATCAATCGCCTGTGGAGGTACTTTACCAAAATCTGGTAAAGAAGCAAGCGTAGTTCCTGTATTATTACGTTGTTTCGCCATTATTTAAGTTCTGAAATTCAGTGAGGTACACTCTGGAATCCATAGATACCGGTCACGACCAAAGTTAAAAATTACATCTTTTATATGGAGGGAATGGATTACTTATTGTTACAAACAGAAACTGTTAAGAACTTGTTGAAAAGGATTAGCAGAGTATTATTATGAATGATTAATTTGCGTCATTATTGTATTACAGTGATACTTTTTCCAAACGCAAAAATCAATATAGGCCTTTTCATAGTTGCGAAAAGAGAAGATGGATACCATGATATTGAAACGATTTTTTATCCTGTTAAATTTCATGATGCATTGGAATTTGTCACTCCACCGGGATTGAAAAGCGATGAGCTTATTGTGACAGGCGCTAATACAGGGATGGAAGATACAGGCAGTAACCTCGTAATGAAAGCAGTCAAAAAGGTTCGTGAACTTAAGCAATTTCCTGCTGTCAGGATTCATCTCCATAAATCAATTCCGGCAGGCGCCGGACTGGGTGGAGGATCTTCAGATGCTTCAAGTATTATTAAATCAATTAATCTGCATTTTGACCTTGGCATTACTAATGATGAGCTCATGCAGATTGCCGGGACAATTGGCAGCGACTGCCCGTTCTTTATTGAAAATGTTCCTGCCTTTGCAAAAGGAAGAGGAGAAAAACTGCAGCCTGCCGGAGAGTTCCTGTCAGGATATTATATAGCGCTTTTAAATCCTGGTCTGCATATAAGCACAAAGGAAGCTTACGCAAACTGTAAACCCTCAAGTCCGTCAATAAGCCTCGAAGAAGCGGCCCGCTTGCCGGTGAACCAATGGAAAGATAAGATTATTAACGATTTTGAGGGTTTTGCTTTTTCAAAATACCCGCTTATTGGACATATTAAAGATGAATTGTACAATACCGGGGCAGTCTTCAGCCTGATGACAGGAAGCGGTTCTTCAGTATTTGGTATTTTTAACGAAAAACAAGTATTACCTGAATCTTTGAAAAAACACCTCGTTTACGAGGGTAAGTTATGATCATTATTCCAGCTCTATCAGAGTGGTGCCTTTAGAGACTTTAGTTCCAATTTTTACAGTTATTGAAGAAATCTTTCCGTCAATTTCACTTTTTATCCTGTTCTTCATTTTCATTGCATCGAGGATAATAAGCTCATCGCCTTTCTTAACGTGAGATCCCTGCGAAACAAGTATCTCAACAACGGTACCAGGGATATAGCTGATTACCTTCTTCGGATCAACAGGTATATAGGGCTTCCTGTTTAAATACTTTTTGCTTAACCGGGTCTTATAAAGACTGGAGTCAATATTCAATATCCCATTTATATCTTCACTACTCATTCGTAAATATTTAAGTTTTTAAAACGGAGGAAGCCCATGTTTCTTCTCAGGCATTGAAATACTTTTATTTTCAGATACTTCAATAGAGTGAAGAAGTAATTTCCTGGTTTCAGATGGTTCGATTACAGCATCTATATAACCTCTTGAAGCAGCTACATAAGGGTTGGCAAATTTTGTCTTATATTCTTCAACTTTCTGTTTCCGTGTCAGATCAGGGTTGCCGGATGTTGTAATTTCCTTTTTGAAAATAATGTTTGCAGCGCCTTCCGGTCCCATTACCGCTATTTCAGCAGTTGGCCAGGCAAAAACAAAATCTGCTCGCAGGTGCCTCGATCCCATAGCAATATAGCCCCCGCCATAGGCTTTGCGAAGGATCACAGTAAGTTTTGGCACAGTTGCTTCGCTATATGCATAAAGAATTTTAGCGCCATGCCTTATCACGCCCGCATGTTCCTGGTCAACACCGGGAAGATACCCCGGTAGATCAACAAATGTTATTATTGGAATATTGAAAGCATCGCAATACCTAATAAACCTCGCAGCTTTATCTGATGAGTCCACATCAAGAACGCCTGCCATCTCAAGAGGTTGATTAGCAACAAACCCTGTTGTTCTTCCTCCCATCCGACCAAAACCGATTACCATATTCTTGGCGTAATGCTCCATAATTTCAAAGAAATCGGAATCGTCAACAACAGCTCTTATAATGTCCTTCACATCGTAAGGGAGTGTGGGATCATCAGGAATGATTTTGTTAATATTATACTTTGTGTCAGGCTCAGCAGGGTGGAAAGGTTTAGCTTTTTTAGAATTATTCCATGGAATAAATGTTATTAGTTTCTTTATCTGGTCGAAGCACTCTGCTTCACTTGATGCGAAGAAATGAGCATTTCCTGTAATTTCGCTGTGAACGCGGGCGCCACCCAGGTCTTCCATTGATATTTCTTCTCCCAGGACAGTTTTTATTACTTCAGGTCCCGTAATGAACATCTTTGAAATGTTATCAACGACAAAAACAAAGTCTGTAAGAGCAGGGGAATAAACTGCCCCTCCGGCACATGGGCCAAGGATAACTGATATTTGTGGTATTACCCCGCTTGATATTGTATTTCTGAAGAATATCTCCCCATAGCCTGCCAGTGAGTTTACTCCTTCCTGTATTCTTGCACCTCCAGAATCATTGATGCCTATCAGGGGCATCCTCATCTTGAGCGCATGATCCATAATTTTTGTAATTTTTCTTGAGTGCATGAGCCCGAGCGATCCTCCTGCAACTGTAAAATCCTGGGCAAAAATTGCAACAGGGGCGCCGTAAATAGTACCAGTGCCAATAATCACCCCATCGCTTGGAAGCGATTTCTTATCCATATCAAAATCGCGGGCATCGTGCTCAACAAAAAGATCATACTCATTGAATGAGTTTTCATCAAGAAGGGCCATAATCCTCTCTCTTGCTGTCCATTTGCCCATGGCTTTTTGTTTTTCTATAGCCTGTTCTCCTCCGCCAAGCAGAACCTTTTGCCGCTTTTCCTGTAATTCGCGGATTTTTTTATTTACTGCCATCATGATAGTTTTTTAGACCTTAAAAGACAGATATGTCTTTTTGCAGGTACAATTCTAAGAAAATAGATTGACTAAAAGAATGAATTTTGTCTATTTAGGAGCAATCTTATAAAGAACAAGGGCGATTATTGTATAGAGAATGTTTGGAATCCACATTGCCAGCATAGGTTCAAGGTTGCCTTTAAGGCTGAACTGGGAGGCAAATTGCAGGAACAAAATATATGAAAAGCTAAGTGTCAGACCTATCCCTATGTTCATGCCAATACCACCTCTTTTCTTCACAGAGGAGAGTGATACCCCAATGAGTGTAAGAATAAAAATTGCAAAAGGATTTGAAAACCTCCTGTGCTTTTCAACTAAGAATATTTTAATTTCTTCTGATCCCTGGAGTCTTAGCAGTTTAATATAATCATTAAGCTCGGTGTATGTCATTGTGCCGACAAAAGCGGGATCCCTCGAGAGATCCACAGGGCGTATCGCTAATGTTGTATCAATTGACTCTCCCTGTGTTATGACTTCTTCTCCGTCTTTTATATCCCTGATGTAATAATTAACAGCTTTCCATTTATTCAAAACTGAATCATAAGTTACTACCATTGATGATAGCTTTGAGACAAGCTTTCCGCTATCGTCAAATTGATCAAGAGTAAAATCCTTACCACTATTGATGAGAGGATTATATGACTCCATATACAAATAAACACTATCAGACAACTTCCTGTGAAGGTTCATCTTAGGAGCATTCCCTCTTGCTCTGTAGTATTGGTTCTCGAAATCCATTCTGCGAAGGTTAGAGTGCGGGATCACGAAATTAGTCAGTGTAAAAGTAAAAACTGCTATAACAACTGCTGAAAGGAAATATGGCAGCATCATCCTCCTGAAACTCATTCCACTATTAAGGATTGCTATGATCTCCGTATTTACAGCAAGCTTTGAAGTAAAAAATATTACTGAGATAAAGACAAAAAGCGGGGCAAAAAGAGTTGCAAAATAGGGAATGAAATTCATGTAATAATCTAAAACAATTGCCTTCAATGGAGCTGAATTCTCCATAAAATTATCGATCTTCTCTGCCAGATCGAATACAACAGCAATTGTTAAGATCAGGACCAGGGAAAAGAAGAATGTTCCCAGGAATTTCCTGATGATATACCTGTCAATGATTTTAATCTTAAGAATTCTCAGAGTCTTTCTGAGACTCTTTTTACCATCATTGTTTTCCATTTTCCGAATTCGCCTTCAATTATTTTCTTTCGCGCTTCCGTAACAAGGTTCAAATAAAATGCCAGGTTATGCAGGCTTGCAATCTGGGCGCCAAGGTTCTCTCCTGACATAACAAGGTGTCTAAGGTATGCCTTTGAATACCTGGTACTTACCTCGGAAGGACCATTAATATCTATTGGACTAAGATCGTCGCTCCACTTTTTATTCCTAATGTTAATTGAACCTTCAGAAGTAAAAAGCATTCCATTCCTCCCGTTTCGTGTTGGCATAACACAGTCGAACATATCAATCCCCCTTGCGATTGCTTCAAGAATATTTGCAGGGGTCCCTACTCCCATCAGGTAACGCGGCTTGTCAGCAGGAAGAATCTCATTCACAACCTCTATCATCTTATACATCTCATCTGCAGGTTCCCCAACTGAGAGGCCTCCAATAGCATTGCCTGTCATATTACAGGATGCAATCTTCTCTGCAGAGATTCGTCTTAGATCTTCAAACGTACTTCCCTGCACAATTGGGAAAAGAAATTGCTCATAACCATAAATCGGATCAGTTGATCTGAACTTAATAACAGCTCTGTCGAGCCATTGATGAGTAAGGTCAAGCGACTTTTTTGCATAAGCGTATTCACAAGGCCAGGGTGTACATTCATCAAAAGCCATGATAATATCTGCTCCAATCAAGCGCTGAATTTCAACAGTGTTTTCAGGAGTAAAAACATGTTTTGATCCGTCAATATGAGACTTGAAATGCGCACCTTCGCTTGTCAGCTTTCGGTTATCTGACAATGAGAAAACCTGATACCCTCCACTATCTGTAAGTATTGGCCTTCTCCAGGATATGAATTTATGGAGCCCTCCAGCCCTGTTAATTATATCTGTTCCGGGACGCAAATAAAGATGATACGTGTTCCCCAGTATTATTTTTGCTTTTATATCAGTTTCAAGATCACTCTGAAGAATGCCTTTAACGGTCCCTGCTGTTCCTACCGGCATAAAGATAGGTGTTGGTATTTCACCATGAGCAGTTTTAACTGTACCGGCTCTTGCGTTTGTCTCTTTATCCTTAGACTCTATGATGAACATATTATTATTTTCGGCCACAAAGGTAACTTTTTTATTTATCTTACCACGCTATTGATGAACAACCCTGTCTTTGCGCCGTTGGTGTGATCACAATATAAAATTATTAACCACGGGAAAAAAATCCGGATTATCTTATTAATATTGCCCCTAAAAGGTGTGAAATGGGGGAAAGATTTTTATTAATTGTATTCCTGGTATTTACGATAACAGCAGCCATTCAGATTTTCTATTACCTGTATTTTTACCTGGCAATATCTACAAAAAAACCAATTGAGAAAAAAGTCAATCACGAGCCTGTTTCAATAATTATATGCGCCAGGAATGAAGAAGAAAACCTTCGAAACTTTCTTCCTTCTATACTCGAACAGGATTATCCGGCTTATGAAGTAATAGTTGTAAATGATTGTTCTGAAGATGGTACATATCTTGTTCTTGGGGAATATTTAAAGAAATATCAAAACCTCAGGGTCTCAACAATTACAAAAGATCCGAAATTTACTCATTATAAAAAGTTTGCACAGTTTATTGGCATTAAAGCAGCTAAACACGAACTCCTCCTCTTCACTGATGCTGATTGCACCCCCGTTTCTAAAGAATGGATAGAAGGAATAGTTTCAAATTTCGATGACAAGACAAACTATGTACTTGGATATGGAGGTTATTTGAAAGCACCGGGTCTTCTGAACGCATACATAAGAAATGAGACATTTGTCATTGCTATACAGTATTTAGGCATGGCAATCAGGGGTATCCCTTATATGGCAGTCGGTAGAAATCTTGCTTATCGTAAATCTGAATTTTTCAATAACGGCGGTTACGGCTTATACAGTCACCTTGCCTCAGGAGATGATGATCTTTTTATAAACAATAATGCAAAACCAGAAAATACTGTTTGTGAATACAGGCACCCCACCCAAACCAGGTCAGTAGCCTGTAAAACAACAGAGGAATGGATAAAACAAAAACAAAGACACCTTACAACTGCTTCGTACTATAAACCTTCTCACAAGTTCCTGTTAATTATGGAACCTCTAACAAGGATGCTCTTCTATACATCTTTTATTGTACTCGTCTCACTTCAGTACCTTTGGATTGAAGCCCTGTCTGTTTTAGGGTTTCGATTAATAACTCAGATAATTGTTTTTGCACTCGCCCAAAAAAAACTAAAGGAACCAGGATTAATGCCTTATTCAATATTTTTTGATATCTTTTCTCCAATAATCAATGGAATTCTTTTTATAAGCAGAGGAAGGAACAAGGGAATAAATCAATGGAGTTGAACAATAACTTGTCTGATAAGGCTAAAAATGACCTGATCCTTGTCGAACAGGCCAGGAAAGGCGATGGAAAAGCTTTTGGAAGCCTTATGAACAGGTATCGCGATTCAGTATATTTCATGCTCCTGAAGATGGTGAATAATCCTTATGATGCAGAAGATCTCACAATTGAAGCATTTGGGAAGGCCTTCAGAAATCTCGACCTGTATACTCCAAAATTCGCATTCAGCACATGGTTGTTCAAAATAGCAACTAATAATTGTGTCGACTTCATCAGGAAGAAACAACTATCTCCATCTCCTCTCGATCATTCGCAGGAGAGTCTTGATAATGCGACTATTAATATCCAAAGCGACCTGCCTGACCCAGAAGAAATTCTAATAAACAGTCAAAAAATCAACACACTGAAAGAAATTGTCAGTCAGTTAAAGCCAAGGTACCGTAACCTGATTGAATTAAGATATTACAAGGAATATTCGTATGAGGAAATTTCCTCAGAGCTCAAACTGCCAATAGGGACTGTTAAAGCACAACTTTTCAGGGCAAAAACACTCATCTATAATATCCTTATCAAGACAGGGAACAGGTAGATGACAGACCAGTTAATATATTACTTCCCGGAGATTGATGATATTCAGAAGCAAAAATTATCAAGCCTCGGAGAATTGTACAGTGATTGGAATAAAAAGGTCAATGTGATCTCGAGGAAAGACATAGTCAACTTTGACATAAGGCATGTACTGCATTCATTATCAATAGCAAAAGTCTTTCAGTTTCCGGCAGGATCAAAGGTTTTGGATGTAGGCACAGGCGGGGGTTTTCCGGGAATACCACTTGCAATACTTTTCCCTGATACAGAATTCACACTATTGGATTCTACCCGGAAGAAAATAAATGTTGTAACAGAAATATCACGCTCACTTAGTCTTCAAAATGTTATCCCGGTATGGAAGAGAGCAGAAGATGAAAAAGGAACTTACCACTTCATTGTGAGCCGGGCTGTTACAGAGTTTAATTCACTCGTTAATCTCACAAAAAAAAATATCAATAATACAGCTTCTGAAAAAGGTATTATCGCTCTCAAAGGTGGCGATCTGACAGAGGAACTGAAAGGCTACAGCAACATTGTTAAAACCTGGAACATTATTGATTTTTTTAAAGATAGCTTTTTTGAAACTAAGAAGATAATCTACCTCCCTTTCTGATTTTTCATAAAAATTATGCTCATGTAATTTTTTAATTTCAAAAAAGTACTACATTTGCAGTCTCAAAACCGAAAGTTGATAAATTAAATAAAGAAAATGAAAAGGACGTTTCAGCCATCGAGAAGGAAGAGAGCAAACAAGCATGGTTTCAGGGAAAGAATGTCGACCCCGAACGGAAGAAGAGTCCTTGCTGCACGCAGAGCAAAGGGCAGAAAAAGATTAACCGTTTCAAGTCAGCTGAAACTGAAAGGATAATTCTATTAATGAAAATACATCATAAGGGTGCTCAAAAGGCACCTTTTTTATTTTTGGGTTAAATTCTGCACTCTTCTGACAAAAAGAATAATATTACCTTTACAATACAATGGATAGTTTACTGAACAGCATACATGATAATGACCTTAAGAGCATTGCTTTAAAGGTTATTAATAAAACCAGGATCAGTCAGGAAGAAGGGGTTCTGCTATATAAATCTCCATTGGCCTGGCTTGGAATGCTTGCCTCCCATGTCAGGAGAAGTTTTAATGGCGATTACGCATATTTCAATCATAACTTTCATATCGAGCCTACAAATAAATGTGTTTATAACTGCAGATTCTGTTCATATCACAAGAATGAGGGTGATCCTGACAGCTGGGAATACAGCCATGACGAGATGCTTAACATTGTTAAGACATTCGATTGTAAGAATGTAACTGAAGTTCATATTGTTGGAGGGGTTCACCCATCTTATGATCTGCATTACTGGGCAAACCTGATAAAAAAAATAAAGGATTACCGGCCTGATCTCCATATAAAAGCATTCTCAGCAATCGAGATTGATTTTATGTTTAAAAAAACAAACGTTACAGACGAAGAAGGTTTCAGGATACTTAAGGCTTCGGGTCTTGATTCAATTCCGGGCGGAGGCGCTGAGATTTTCAATGAGGAGCTGAGAAATACAATCTGTCCCGAGAAGGCTTCTTCCGAAAGGTGGCTCCAGATACATGAGTCAGCTCACAGATCGGGCATCCCATCAAATGCAACAATGTTGTATGGACATCTTGAAAAATATGAGAATCGGATTGATCATCTAAACAGATTACGTGATCTCCAGGATAAGACAGGTGGTTTTAATGCATTTATTCCTCTCAAATTTAAAAAAGCAAATAACAGCTTATCTTTTCTTGGAGAAGTGAGCCTTATCGAGGATCTTAAAAACTATGCTGTCTCAAGAATCTTTCTTGATAATTTCCCCCATATAAAAGCATATTGGCCAATGATAGGGAAAGAGGGAGCGTCACTGGCGCTTTCTTTCGGGGCAGATGACGTGGATGGGACAATTGACGACACCACCAGGATCTACACTATGGCCGGATCTGAAGACAAGCCTGCAATTTCAACGAGCGAGATCTGTGGGCTTATAAGGAATTCTGGATGTGTCCCTGTTGAAAGGGACTCATATTATAATACCATTAAAGTATGGTGACCCTCCTGATACTTTTTATCCGTACATTTGCGTTATTAGTAATATTCAATTAAAACCAAATGAGTCTGAAGAATTTTCTCTTAAGCAGGTTGTTTTTAAAAAATCTTGGTATTGCTGTCACAATTGCATTTGCTGCCATTCTGATTACACTTATCTGGTTGAATTTCTATACAAGACATGGACAGTCTCGACCAGTTCCTGACTTTAACGGGCTTACTGTGGAAGAAGCTTCAAGCCTTGCAAAGAAGAATAAACTGAGATTTCAGGTAATTGACTCTATATATACTACTATAGTACCACGGGGAACTGTTGCTGAACAAAATCCGGAGCCCGGCTTCAAGGTAAAAAAGTGGAGGAATGTAACTCTTACAATAAATGCATTTAACCCTGAAATGGTGGCAATGCCTAACCTTATCGACCTCCCGCTGCGGCAAGCATCAAAAGTTATTGAAAGCTATGGGCTTACAATGGGACAAAGAATATTCAAACCCGACATTTCGATAAACTTTGTGATAGAACAATTATACAAGGGGAGAGAAATCTCAGCAGGTGATTCCATCCAAAAAGGCTCTGTAATTGATCTTGTACTTGGCAAAGGCCCAAGTAACCAAAGAACAGCAGTGCCTTATCTTCTTGGATTGGAGCTTAACAATGCAAAGGAAAAAATAATGGAAGCTTCTCTTAATCTTGGCACTTTTGTTTACGATAAAAGTATCACTAACAGCTCTGATAGCTTGAATGCTTTTGTCTTTAAACAAAACCCTGAATTCAAAGATGGGGCATCACTACCTTTAGGATCTGACATGTATATCTGGCTAACTATTGATTCAACAAAAATAAAAATTGATTCAACTACGGCAGTTACTGATACAATTCCGGCTGACCTATACTCAAGTATACACAACTAAATGATCAGACAAGGACTATCATTATTTGTTTTGATAATCTTTCCTTTAACTCTGTCAGGGCAGGAAATAATCTCCGGGCTTCAAATTAATAAGCAGGTAGCTAAACCTTTTGAGACACATTCGTCAAAAGGATCTGATATGATTTCGTTGCCTTTCTTTGATGATTTTTCTTATTCTTCACCAGTCCCTGATCAGAATAAATGGGATGATCAGTATGTTTTCACTAATAACACCTATTCAAATAACCAGATCACAAAAGGAGTTGCAACCTTCGATATTCTTGATAATTCGGGAATGATGTACGATACGCCGACACCCCTGGGTTTTGCTGCCGACAAGCTCACGTCCTCTCCAATTGATCTTCAGCTTGCAGCCTCTTCAAATATCCGGCTGAGCTTTCTATATGAAGCAGGAGGACTGTCGGACGAACCCGAACCTTCCGACAGCCTTACGCTGCAATTCTATTCTCCAGATGAAAACAACTGGTATTCAGTATGGAGAGCATCTGGTAAAACTGAAAGAGGTTTTAAGAATGTTATTATCCCTGTCGACAACCCAAGATACCTTAAAAGAGGATTCAGATTCAGATTCATTAATTATGCCAGTCTTGCAAAAAACACGATGGATCAATCGATGATTGGCAATTGTGACATCTGGAATATTGATTATGTATTACTAAATGCCGGCAGGAATCCGGGTGACACTACTTATGCTGATGTAGCATTTACACTACCCTTACGATCAGTATTGAAGAACTATGAAGCAATGCCCTGGAAACAGTTTAAGCAGGCATCTTTGCTCGAAATGGGCCTTTATATTCCTGTCAGATACAGGAACAACGATGATGTTACAAGAAATGTTACAAGAACATTCGAGATCAAAGATATTTACTCTGACATCATTGTACATTCCTTCTCAGGGTATGCACAGGATGCATCGCCAGAAAGCGACATAGATTACCAGGCTAACCTCATTTATACATTCGAATCACCAATTAGTGATTCATCGCTATTTAAAATAACCTGCTCTCTAAAGACCTCTGAATTTGATCCAAAAGGTAATGATACAATCGTCTACTACCAGACATTTAAAAACTATTTTGCTTATGATGACGGATCATCAGAAGGCGGATATGGAATAAATGGTCTTGGATCGAGAAATGCAATGTTCGCCCACAGGTTTACGTCTTATTTTAATGACACTATAAGGGCAATAGACATCTGCTTCAATGATAGTTACCTAAATGCAAACCGCAGGGCATTTAACCTGATGATATGGAAAGATAACAAAGGTCTACCTGGAGAAAATATTTATCGTAAAGAAGATGTGATTGTCGAGAATGGTTCTTCTATTAACGGATTTTACAGGTACTACATTCCTGAAGGAATACCCGTTGAAGGTGTTTTTTATATCGGTTGGAAACAACAGACAGAGACTTTTCTCAACGCTGGTTTTGACATAAACACACCCCATAATGGTAAACAGTATTACTGGCTTAATGGCGCCTGGAGCCAATCACAGACTAATGGCACTGTTATGATAAGGCCGGTTGTGGGACAACCACTAATAACAGGGATTGAGGATAATGTTTTGTCCAGGGAAGATGCCATTAAAGTATGGCCAAATCCTGCAGGTGATTATATCTCTGTTTCAATGGCCAATGATTATTTAATGTCCCGTTCATATATTTCAATTTCAGATTTTTCAGGACATGAGCTTCTAAGAGTTCCATATTCCGAAATAATCGATATTTCAAAGCTCCACAAAGGCATCTACATAATCAGTATTCTTTCAAATGGAAAGAGAATGGGCAACAATAGGTTTATTAAATCAAGGTAATGGCTGAAGATGAGATAGCTGAACAACAGGAGATGTTTGAGCATTACAGGTTCACTGCCGATCCGGGGCAGTCACTCCTGAGAATTGACAAGTTCATTGCTGACAGAATCGAGAATACTTCAAGAACAAAGATTCAGAATGCTGCAAATGCAGGATGTATACTCGTGAATAATAACCCGGTGAAACCTAATTACAAGATTAAGCCAGGCGATCTTGTTCAGATTGTATTGCCTTCTCCTCCCAGGGAGATAGAACTTATTCCCGAGAATATTCCTATAAATATTGTCTATGAAGACGATGATCTGGTGGTTGTTAACAAGCAACCCGGAATGGTAGTACATCCTGGGTATGGCAATTATACCGGAACACTTGTAAATGCGTTGATGTGGCACTTCCGCGACCTTCCCCTGTTCAGTTCAGGAGAAAGCAGGCACGGACTGGTACACAGGATCGACAAAAATACATCCGGTATTCTTGTGATTGCTAAGAATGAACATGCCCTATATAAGCTTTCAAAACAATTCTTCGACAGGACAACTGACAGGAAGTACATCGCACTTGTGTGGGGTACCCCTGATCCAAAAGAAGGTACAATCGTTGGGAATGTAGGGAGGAATATACGCGACAGGAAGATCATGCAGGTTTTCCCCGACGGAAGCGATGGCAAGACTGCAATAACACACTATAAGGTGTTGGAAGACCTGGGTTATATATCGATGATAGAATGTAAGCTTGAAACTGGTCGAACCCATCAGATAAGAGTTCACATGAGCTATGTAAAACACCCGTTGTTTAACGATGAAGAATATGGTGGTGATAAGATCCTTAAAGGAACAACATTTACTAAATACCAGCAGTTTATAAGAAATTGCTTCAGCATTATGCCACGGCAGGCTCTTCATGCGAAATCACTTTCTTTTAACCATCCTGTTACAGGTAAAAGGCTTTCTTTCGATTCAGAAATACCTGACGACATGCAGCAGGTTATTGAGAAATGGAGAAAGTATATTTCCTGTCGCGATATTGACGATGAAACCTGAAATTCAAAGGGTTCAGCATTCTGTTTCAATAAAAACAAAGTAGCACAAAAAAATCTTTTTGTGCTACCAATTAAATAAATCTTATTACCAGGAACCTCCAGCGCCTCCTCCTCCGAAGCTTCCGCCGCCAAAGCCGCCAAAGCCTCCTCCGCTATGACCTCCTGAGAATCCTCCCCAACTTCCACGATGCGATCTTCCACCCGATCCAAGCATTCCCATCAGTATCCATAAAGGAAGATCACTGCCAGAGGTTATTCTCCTGTTCCTTCCACCACCTCTTTTCGAGAACAGTGCAATAATTATAAAAACAATAATGAAAATGGCAAAAGGAAAATTCTTCTCCTCGCTATTTTGCTTCTGACCACTGCCCTGGTATTCTCCTCTTAGAACCGCAATCAGGGAATCTACAGCTTTATCAAGCCCGCCATAATAATCTCCGTTTCTGAATGCAGGTAGTATCTGGTTATCAATTATTTCTGCCTGTTTAAGGTCAGGAGCAGGACCTTCAATTCCATACCCTGTTGCAATATAAACTTGTCCGTTGGAACCAGACGTTTTGGGTTTAACAAGTATCACTATTCCATTATTATTGCCTTTTTGCCCGACACCCCACTTTTGACCAAGACGCTGGGCATAATCAGCTTTGTCATAACCATTTAAATCAGGAACTATTACAATTGCAATCTGTGTAGATGTAGAATCATTATATGCCACAAGCTTGTTTTCAAGTGCATTAACCTCCTGTGCTGAAAGTATTCCTGTAAAATCATTTACCAGCCTGGGAGGTACAGGCCTATCGGGAATATCCTGGGCTAACAAGCCAATGAGGCTTATGAATAAAAAGCTAAAAGCCAGTAATATTTTTCTCTTAACCATCATTCCTGTCCTCCCCTTTTCCAAATGAAATATCGTCAGAAAGCTCATTTTTATCCTCTTTTGCACATGGGAAATGAGTCTTCAGTTGTTTGCCGGCAAGTAGTATCCCTTCAGAAAGACCTTCCGAGAATTTTCCCTGCGAGAAATTCCTTGCAAGAAGCTCTTTAACGCAGTCCCAGAAACCTTCCGGAACCTTTGAGTTTATTCCTGCATCACCAATGATAGCAAACTTCCTGTCGTTTAGCGCCAGGTAGAAAAGAACACCATTTCTTTCCGCTGTCTTCTCCATTCCAAGCTTCTTAAACATCCATGCTGCGCGGTCAAGAACATCCTCTTTGCATGTTGAGTCGATGTGTAACCTTATCTCGCCAGATGTTTCTTTTTCAGCTTCTCGTATTGATGATAATATCTTGTCTTTTTCTTCCTGTGTGAAGAAAGTTGATGTTTTCATTTTTATAAAATTAGAATGTTACTTCAGGAGCCTTTTCAGCGCCTTCCATAGATTCAAAATATGGTTTTGACTCAAATCCGAACATACCCGCAAGGAAGTTCTGTGGGAATCTTCTTATGTATGTATTGTAAGTCTTTGCAACTTCATTGAAGTTCCTTCTTTCAACAGATATCCTGTTTTCTGTTCCTTCAAGCTCAACCTGGAGATCCCTGAAATTCTGGGTTGCTTTGAGCTCAGGATATTTTTCAACAACAACCATCAATCTTCCAAGAGCGGATGACAGATTACCCTGTGCCTGCTGGAACTGCTGCAGAGCTTCAGGTGTCAGGTTTTCAGGATCGACAGTTACCTGGGTAGCTTTAGCCCTGGCTTCAATAACCTGTGTAAGTGTTGTTTGCTCAAAGTTAGCGGCTCCTTTTACTGTATTTACGAAGTTAGGTATAAGATCTGCCCTCCTTTGATATTGAGTTTCAACATTACCCCATTGGCTTGTGACAGTTTCCTGCATGGTAACCATACCATTATAGATCCTGGTTCCCCAAAGGAAAATTAAAAACAAAACTGCAACAAAAGCGATACCGATTATAAGACAACCTTTTTTCATTTCAATAGAGTTTAATTTTTCTCAAAGTTAATTATTAATGAGTAATTTTAACGCAAACTTTGATTAATGAGAACTATTGCTATTGCAGCCGGGGGTGATTCATCCGAATTTGAGATTTCTGTTAAGAGTTCTATTGAGGTAAGTAAAATACTATCATCATTATATGAGGTATATGTCATAATGATACGTGGTTCCAACTGGTATTGGGAAGATCAGAAAGGCAGGTACCACAGCATCGACAAAAATGATTTTACACTAGTTGTAGACGACAGGAGAGTAAGGTTTGACGGTGTTTTTATTGCTATTCATGGGACTCCGGGAGAAAATGGGCTTTTGCAGGGCTACTTTGATATGATAGGAATTCCCTACACAAGTTGTAATGCATTTTCCTCTGCACTTACATTTAACAAGCAGGCCTGCAAGCTTTTTCTCAAAGAATATGGTATAAGCATAGCCGAAGCTGTACTTATAAGAAAAGGTGACATCTTCGATCCTGCATCAATAATTAAAAACACGGGGCTTCCCTGCTTTGTAAAACCCAACGACAGCGGCTCAAGCTTTGGTGTAACAAAAGTAAAAAAGAAAGAAGACCTGTTGAGCGCTATCGAAACTGCATTCAAAGAGAGCAATGAAGTAATGATAGAGTCATTTCTTAATGGCAGGGAAGTAGCATGTGGTGTAATTAAAACAAAAACAACAACATTGGTAATGCCCGTCACAGAGATTGTCAGCGCTAATGAGTTTTTTGATTATGAAGCAAAATACACCCCGGGGAAAGCCAACGAGATAACTCCGGCAAGCTTGCCATGTAATTCAGGAGAAGAGGTTCAGCGTTTAAGCCTTAAAATATATGAGATTCTTGGCTGTAAAGGAATTGTAAGGGTTGATTTTATAATCGTAAATAACAAGCCTTATTTTCTGGAAATCAACACAGTACCAGGCCTTTCAAAAGAAAGTATTATACCTAAACAGGCCGCTGCTTGTGGCATCTCTCTTGCAGAACTTTTTACAATAGCAATCGAAGATATGTTCTAGCCTCGACTCCGCGAATCGATCATTGAGCGAAGTGGAAATGACGAAGCCGAAAATAAGCACCTCTATCTGGAGTACGCTTTTACCGCATTAACAAATGCCTTAATATTTTCATTTTTAACATCAGGAGGCATACCACCACCTGCAGACCAGATAACACGATCTCTGGTGTTAATTTCTGAAAAAGCTCTCTTAACGGCTTCATCAACCTGTTGTGGGCTACCAGATCCCAGCACATCACGGGCAGGAATGTTTCCGACAAGAACAACGCCAGGTCCTGCAAGCTCCCTTATCTCACCCATTGTATGATTGAATGAAAAGTTGAACATATTAACGTTCATTCTTGTAAGGTTCTTTGCTGTGATGAGGCCGTCAGCATCATTATGAAGAAAGCGTGCTTTTGATCCTGTACAACTGAATATCCTGTTAAAATAAGGGATTACAAATTCCTCAAATTCAGTATCACCTACAAACCCGATAATGTCATCAAGCACGAAAACTCCATCAATAGAAGGAAAATTTTCTTTTTGCCATGAAAGCCAGTCACAGATGAAATCAGTAATTTTTCCTAACAGTTTGTGCGCTCTCTCAGGATCCATTGCAAGCGCCATCATAAACTCTGTCGTTCCCATCAGAAAACTCGCAATATTGAGAGGACCTCTTGCTATGGCAAACCTTATCTGGTGGTCTGCTTCAATTATCTTTTCCTGGTTATTCTTCAGACGGCTGATCATGAAAGGGAGCATGCCATCTGTTTTAACATTAGGCTGGGGAAGTGAATCAACATCTTCTATACCTGTCATAATTTTTTCAGCATGTGGGAGACTTTCAGTAAGGAAGATCATCCTTGAACCAAAAGCTGAAGGTTCGGTGCACATTCCATATTCTGACCAGAACGATGGAAGAAACCATACATCAGGAAATGTATTTATTGCTTTCAGGTTTGACTTTAGCCACAACTCGTCCGATGCATAATAATCGACTGTCGAAATTCCATACCATCCGGGTATCCATGGGCTGTCAATTATAAACCCTGAAGGTTGATAACTCAGCTTCTTCCCATCCAACATTGAAACCAGGTCGTTCCAGAATACATTTCTCATAATCTTTGGATTATTTAATTTATCAACTATCAGGATTTGTTCTGTTCGAATGTCTTCCTTCTTTTATCAGCAATAAGATCGCAGGTAACAACAAGGTTCCTGTCTCCATAACCATCATCTATACGTCCAACGGAAGGCCAGAACTTGTTTTCTTCAATCCACTTTAATGGGAAACCAGCTTTCTCCCTGGGGTATTTATGATTCCATTCAGAAGCTGTAAGAACCTTAACTGTATGTGGCGAGTTGCGAAGCACATTATCTTCCCTGTCGGCTTTCCCTGTGATAATATCATTTATCTCGCCCCATATCGAGATCATTGCAGAAATAAACTTATCAAGTTCATGCAACGATTCTGATTCAGTAGGTTCCACCATCAATGTGCCATGAACAGGAAATGATAAGGTTGGTGCATGAAAACCATAATCCATCAGGCGCTTGGCAATATCAGCTTCGGTAATACCTGCTGATGCTTTAAAGCTCCTGCAATCAAGTATCATTTCGTGGGCAACAAATCCCTCACTTCCTGTAAATAATGTTTTGTAATACTTTCTAAGTGAAGCAGCAATATAGTTGGCATTCAGAATAGCATATTTTGTGGCTTTTGTCAAACCCTGGGTTCCCATAAGCATCACATAAGCATGAGATATTGTAAGGATATGAGCGCTTCCGTAGGGAGCTGATGACACAGCGGTTGTAGCTTTTGATCCACCACTTTTTACAATCGGATGGCCTGGCAGGTACTCAGAAAGTTTGTCATTGACAAGAATTGGTCCCATACCGGGGCCTCCGCCTCCATGAGGAATTGCAAATGTCTTGTGCAGGTTCAGGTGACAAACATCGGCGCCTATCTGGCCAGGGCTTGTCAGACCAACTTGTGCGTTCATATTGGCCCCATCCATGTACACCAATCCACCATGTTCGTGGATTATTTCTGTCATCTCAACAATATCGGATTCAAAGACACCATGCGTGGATGGATAAGTTATCATGAATCCTGCAAGGTTAGCCTTGTTCTCCTCTGCCTTCTTTTTCAGGTCATCAATACAAATATCACCTGTATTGTTGCAATCAACTATAATAAGTTGCATGCCAGCCATCACAGCGCTTGCCGGATTTGTGCCATGAGCTGAAGATGGTATTAGAACTATATTTCTGTTCCCCTCTCCTCGTGACTTATGAAACTCACGTATCATCATCAGTCCTGTATACTCACCTGCAGCCCCGGAGTTCGGCTGGAATGAAATTGCTTTGAAACCTGTAATTTCTTTTAGTGCATCGCCAAGCTCATCAATTATCTGGTAATAACCCTTTGCCTGGTCCTTCGGAACAAAAGGATGGATGTCTGCAAATTCGGGCCAGCTTAAGGCAAACATTGAAGTTGCAGGGTTCAGCTTCATTGTACATGAACCGAGAGGTATCATACTGTGAGTCAATGAAAAATCTTTTCGCTCAAGCATCTTTATATAACGCATGAGCTCAGTCTCACTCTGGTAGCTATTAAAAGTATCCTGTTCAAGGAAAACTGAATTCCTTAGAAACTTATCCTCCAGGCATTCGCAATCGCAATACTCACCTGCTTTCTTTGCTCTCTTGCCTGAAGCTTTGGCAAAGATCTCCCCAATAGCACTTATCTCAGTGAATGTAGTTATCTCATCGGTGCTAATCATCACTGTACTATCATCAGGGAAATAGAAATTCATGCCAGCTTCAAGGGACAACTTCCTTATGTTTGCAGCAATTACATGCCCCGGATTTATCCTTATTGTGTCGAAGTACACCGAGTTTAGCTGCCTGTAGCCCAGGTCGGTAAGCATGCAATTCAAAGTACATGCTGACTTATGAATATGGGCGGCAATTCTCTTCAATCCTTTTGGTCCGTGGTATTGAGCGTACATAGACGACATAGTTGCAAGCAGGGCCTGGGCGGTACAGATGTTAGATGTAGCCCTCTCCCTTTTAATATGTTGTTCACGTGTCTGAAGAGCCATCCTCAAAGCTGTGTTACCCAACATGTCGACAGATATGCCGATAATCCTTCCTGGCATGCTGCGTTTCAGATCATTCTTAGTAGCAAAATATCCCGCATGCGGGCCGCCAAAGCTCATTGACAACCCCATCCTCTGGTTTGAACCGACAACAATGTCTGCACCCCATTCCCCGGGAGGTGTAAGAAGAGCCAGGCTCATCAGGTCAGCAGCAACACCAACAAGAAGCCCAGATGAATGAGCCATGTCAGTAAATGATCTATAATCCCTCACCTGCCCTGAAGCTGCAGGGTATTGCACAATAGCTCCAAAATATGATTCATCGAAGACAGCCTTTGTATATTGACCGATGACAAGCTTAATACCCAGAGGTTCTGATCTTGTTTTAATAACATCAAGAGTCTGGGAAAACATGTCGTTATCAACAAAGAACTTGTTTGCACCAGCTTTAACGGCAGCCCTCGACCTTGCATTGAACATCATTATCATTGCTTCGGCAGCAGCTGTTGACTCGTCAAGAAGAGAGGCGTTTGCAATCTCCATACCTGTAAGCTCTATTATCATCGTCTGGAAGTTGAGCAGAGCTTCAAGCCTTCCCTGCGATATTTCAGCCTGGTAGGGAGTATAAGATGTGTACCATGCAGGGTTCTCGAGTACATTACGGGTGATCACAGGAAGAGTGGCAACGCCATAATAACCCTGGCCTATAAATGATCTGAATAACTTATTTTTCTGACCTATTGACCGGAGATGATTGAGATATTCATATTCATTCATCTGCTGGGGAAGCTTCAATGGTTTACCCAGCCTTATTCCCTTCGGAATTGTCTTATCGATCAGCTGATCAACTGTGCTTACGCCAATTTTTTCAAGCATTCCGGGTATTTCGAAATCCCTTGGACCTACGTGACGATTAACAAACATATCTGATGGCATAATGAATTCCTATTTCTTTAGATGATTAATATTTAGGAATCAATCAAATGAATCCGTTGCAAAATTAATTTTTTATTATGAGAAATAAGGATTATAAGTCATTTCTGTCTTTATATCGGTTTTCTCACCATGACCAGGATACACAATTGTTGATCCGGGCAGAGTAAAGAGTTGTGTTTTGATGCTTTGCATAATTGATTCATGGTTTCCGCCAGGCAGATCAGTTCTGCCGATAGTTCCGGCAAATAAAGTATCGCCTGTAAAAACACACCTATCTTTTTCAGAGTAAAAGGCCAGGCCACCCGGGCTATGACCCGGAACATGAAGAGCTGTCAGCGTTGTATTTCCAAAACTGATCTTTTGCATATCTTCGATAAAACCTTCCTGCTCTGGAGGATATTCCATTTCAAGTCCGAAAATAGCTGAATGATTAACTGAATTCTTCCTGTTGTACTCTTCAAGAATATGTGAATAAGCCCTGAGCTTATATGATGCCAACATGAAATTGTTACCAAAAATATGATCGAGATGGCAATGTGTATTAAGCAGCATAACAGGTTTCAGATTTTTCTTTGTAAGAAAATCAGTGAGTATTTTAAACTCACCTGAATCATAACAGCCGCAGTCGATAATTGCACATTCACCTGTTTCTTCTGCAAGAATATATGTATTGACGGGTATCGGGGAGAAAACTAGTCTGAAAACTTCCATAATCATTTACCGTTAACTGTTCCCTTAAGCATCGGGACAAAAACAAAATGGCCATGATCAGAATACTCAAAAGTACCTTGTCCTGTTCGCTCAACAACAGTCATAACCTGCGATTCATTTGTGTTCCCGACAGGTACTACAAGCCTGCCTCCTACCTTTAATTGTTCAAGAAGAGATTTCGGGATCTCTGGCGCAGCAGCAGTAATAACGATACCATCAAAAGGGCCATATTGCGGTTTCCCTTCATAACCGTCACCAAAGAAAAAGTTTACCTGGTAACCTATTGTTTCAATTATGCTCTGGGCTTTAAGGAATAAATCCCTGAATCGCTCAATTGTATAAACTTTTGCACCCATCTCAGCAAGTATTGCAGCCTGGTATCCCGATCCTGTCCCTATTTCAAGTATTTTGTCACGCTTCTTAACCTTTAAAAGTGATGTCTGAAAAGCAACAGTATAAGGTTGAGAGATAGTTTGTCCTGATGAAATAGGGAAAGCTTTGTCAGTATATGCATGTACCAGGAAGGCAGCATCCATAAAGAGGTGACGCGGAACAGTATCAACAGCACGTAAAACATCCTCGTCGGTTATGCCTTTTTTACGCAGTTCTTCAACAAGCCTCTTACGTTTCCCTTTTGCTTCAAATGAATCGTTCATGAGAGAAAAATGATCCGCAAAATTACTAAAAATGTGCGAAGGGGTAAAATGGGAACAGTATTAAAGAAGGTGCATCAGATCATGTTTTGAGAGCGGGGTATAAACAGGTCCTTTCTGGGTCAGAACACTCTCAAACAGAATGACATTTCTTATAATAATTTTCTGAATCTCATAGCTATGACATTTAAGCAATAGTGTCTTTAATTTTCTGACATTCTTCATAAGTTTTACTCTCCCGAGAGTAAGATGAGGGACGAATTGTTTCTTATCAGTTTCAAAACCTTCTTCTACAAGAGCCTGTTCAATCCTCAGCTGCAAAGCATTAAGTGTTTCAGAATGATAAATGCCTGCCTGAATTATCTTTGGATCATTCAAGCTTTTAAAAACACCGAGGCCAGTGATTATGAGCTCAAATTCCCTGTAATCAGAACTTATGGTAGTCAGCATATTTTTTAACCCAGGTATGGTATTCTCTTCAACATTCCCTAAAAATGACAAGGTAACATGAAGGTTTTCTTCGCTGGTCCATTTTATTGACTCATCAGCGAGTTCACTCCTCAAAGTCGAAATAAATTTCCTGCAATTCTTGTCAGGATCGATTTTAATTGCGATGAAGACTCTTTTCATAAAAAATTAATTTTTATAAGGTCCCATTTTCAATCTCCCATAAAAGAACTTCAACAAGAGCATCATCTCCAAACGGGTCATACTGCTCTTTAAGATTAGTGCCGAAAATCCGTGCGATACTTTGCCAGAATGCTGCACTTATTTTGCCCCTGTAGTCTTTAATAAGGTCATACGATGTATTCTGAGTCTCTCTGTCAATCAGCTTTAGCAGCAACCTGCCCTGTGTGATTGTCATACTACGTACATCATCTTCATATTCTTTAAATACGTCCTTTTCAAATTCACGCAAAAATTCCTTCCTTTCCCTGTCCGTATGGAGAAGTACAAGCTGATCATTTACTTCATTAAGCTTACCTCTCACAATCAGTGCATAAGGATATACCTTTTTTAAGTTATAGATCAACCGTTCATATTTCCTGTAATCACTTTTTCTTGATGCCTCTCTCGAAGGTCGTCCAACAACAGTTACCTCCTTAATCTCAATTTCCGGAAGAACAACACCATTCCTCTCAACATTCTGAATAAGGTATTCCTTACCACGCAGAGTATCTGTAACAACCTGTGCTTTTCCATACCCGTAGAAGAAGGGTAAAAGAAACAATAGTATGGAAACCAATTTCTTTTGCATTCTGATGCAAAGGTATCAAATAATGGGCCATTTCGGATAACCTATTAACATAGTACCAACGTGATCAAATATTGTTTATAAGGAATAATAATAAGTTAAATTTGCAGGAAAAACTGATGAAGTATAAAGTTGAAGACCTTGAGAACAATAGCAAGTTCGTTCTTCTAAAGAAGGTGTCATATAATGATCTTCTCCCGTTTGTTCTGGATTATATTAAAAAATGGACTGCCCTTTCGGCTATTTTCTTTTCGTCATGCATACTGTTTTTTGTTATTGCTTTATATATAAGGATCAACATATCCGACCTATGTCCACGATTCCAGATATTTCTCCATACAATGCTTGGTTTTTTCATTTTTCCCCTATTATGCATCCCGCTGCATGAAGGTTTACACATTGTTCCATACTATCTTGCCGGTGCAAGAGATATCAGGGTCGGCATGGATCTTAAGCAGCTGATGTTTTATGTTACAGCCCATAAGTATGTGGCTAAACCCGGCATATTCAGCATAGTTGCAGTTCTTCCTTTCATCCTGATCAGCGCTGCAACTCTTTTTATGATCTATCTTCTGCCTCCGGTATGGAAATGGAGTTTTTCTTTATTCATGTTCGTCCATGCCACTATGTGTGCAGGTGATTATGCATTGTTGAATTACTATTTTGTCAACAGGGATAAAAAGATCTATACTTATGATGATGCCGATAACAAAGAGGCGTTCTTCTATCAGGAATTGTAAGAATATGAAAATTTGTCGTGCAGGTCTTGCAGGTCGGATGTCTTTCAGGTCCCCAACTGGTAAGTTGTTCAGAATACTTTGCATTGATGCAACATTACAACATTACAACATTACAACTATAGCAAAATTTGAAAATTTGAAAATGAATTGAAGACTAAAAAAAACCCGCCTTTCACTTTTTTTTGTAACTTAATAGTTTAATTTTTTGTTGAAACAAAACCAAAAAAAATGAGTAAAAAATCAGGAGACACAAGTAGAAGAACGTTCATCAAAAAGATTGGAGTGATGACCGGAGGAGCTTATATTGCAGGTACGTTGCTTCCTTCAATGGATGCGGACGCATCAGCATTACAGGACGATGATCTGAATACTGAATTCATCACCTATCCTTCAGGAGATCTTTCAATGAAAGCTTTTATGGCTTATCCTAAGAAAGGGAAGAAATTTCCGGCGGTAATTGTCATTCATGAAAACAGGGGGCTTGTTCCTCATATTCAGGATGTGACAAGAAGAATGGCCAGGGAGGGTTTCCTCGCAATAGCGCCTGATGCTTTAAGCCCCGTTGGCGGTACCCCTGAAGATGTCAGTAATGTTGGTGAAAAATTCAAACAACTTGTTCCCGAGGAGACAACAAAAAACTTTGTTGCCGCTGTTAAATATCTTAAAACAAACCCTCTTACAAACGGTAAAGTAGGATGTACAGGCTTTTGCTGGGGTGGAGCCATGACGAACCAGGTTGCAGTTAATGCACCTGACCTTAATGCTGCAGTTCCTTATTACGGCCGACCACCTGCCTCTGAGGATGTCGAAAAGATAAAAGCCCCGGTGATGGCTCACTTTGCCGGTGAAGATGCAGGAATCAATGCAGGGATCCCAGCATTCGAAGACGCATTAAAAAAATACGGAAAAGAGTACCAGTTTTTTATTTATGAAGGAGCGCAGCATGCATTTAACAATGATTCAAATCCGCAACGCTACAATGCTGAAGCTGCGAAACTTGCCTGGGGCAGAACAATAGGATTTTTCAGGGAGAAACTGAAATAAAAAGAGCAATAGAGGCGGTAGGCCCTATGTTTGCATAAGAAAAAGTTTCAGGAAGTTATTAATTTTGGATTTGCCGTCTAAATCAATAAAAACCTGAAACTTATGGAAACACAAAGTAACAGAAATGATTTTAGCAATCAAAACATTTATGTGGGTTTTGATGTGCATTTGAAAAGCTGGAAAGTAACAGTTCTAACAGAAAATGTAACAGTGAAGACTTTCTCGCAAGATCCTAGTCCAGAACTATTGTTTCAGTATTTAAAGAAACA
>DATALD010000124.1:0-15931 GCA_036261255.1 Bacteroidales bacterium | reverse complement strand
AAATACTTTGTATTTCAGGAATCATTGGTTTTGTACTCTTTATGGCAGTCATAGTATATATGCTTTTTTCTGCCATAAAAAACAAGAATATACTGTACTTCGTTTCTATAATAACTATCCTCATCTTTTTCTCATTTGAGTCAATGTTAAGCAGGTTAGCAGGCAACTCATTTTTTGCTTTGTTCTCATTCTTATTGATTCATTATGGATCAGTAAAAGACTTATCTGACAAGAGCCTTTATGCACTTCTAAAATCTAAAAAGATTCCCTTAAACTAATGTGCGGAATATTGGGTCTATATAATGTTAATTCTTCTAAATCATTTGATGAAGGTAAATTCAGTTCTGCGCTTCAAAAAATTCTCCATCGGGGACCAGATTCAAATGAGATTATTTCTTTTGGTGAAAGACTGATTCTGGGCCATGTAAGATTATCAATAATCGACCTTTCTGAACAGAACTCACAGCCTTTTCAGGTTGACAATAGATTTTATATTGTTTACAATGGAGAAGTATACAACTATGTTGAGCTGAGAAATGAACTTATAAATGCAGGATATCAATTTAGAACTGAAGGTGATACCGAAGTTATTTTACGCGCATATCAATACTGGGGAAAGGAATGTGTCAACCGCTTTAATGGTATGTGGGCTTTTGCAATTTTTGATAAGCAAGATTACTCTTTGTTTTGTTCAAGAGACAGGTTTGGAATTAAACCATTTTATTATTCTATAGAAGATGGTTTTTTCATTTTTTGTTCTGCTATTAAACCAATAATACATTATTTTGAGAATCTTAAACAGCCTGATTATTCAATTATTTCAAATTATTGTCGCAAGAGTATTGGAGCCCAAACAAAAGAGACCTGGTTCAAAAATATATTAAGGCTGGAGCCAGCTCATAATCTGACCTTAAATTCGGATGGAATAAAGACATCTAGATACTGGGATTATCCTAAGAAAGTTAATTCAGAAATTACATACAATACTGCTAAGATTATATATAAGGATTTGCTTTTTGATTCTATCTGCTTAAGGATGAGGAGCGATGTTCCTGTTGGGTTTACTCTGTCATCGGGAATTGATTCAACATCAATCGTAAGCCTTGTAAAAGGTAAATTTTCGAGCAATAAAAATACCTATACAGCAGCCTTCTCACAAACACAGTTTCAAAAAACAGAAAAGCGAAACTTCAGGCATGATATTTCAATTGATGAGCCTGAGATTGTCAGGAGATTGACAAAGGATCTTGACATGAATTCAAATATTATTGAGATAGATTATAATAATTATATTAATGAGCTTCAAAGAATAGTTTATCACCTGGAATCCGGCCATGGTTCACCCGCAATCTTTCCTTTGAATCAAATATTAAAAGTTGCAAAGAATGATGTTACTGTTGTATTGGAAGGACAAGGTGCAGATGAACTACTTGGTGGTTACATAATTGATGTCTTCCCTGTGTTTTTCCTTGAACAGCTTCGAAAATTAAGAATCCGCAAGGCATTTCATGAACTTAAAATATTTCTTAGGACTTATTCTCTCAAACTATCAATTATGCTTTATTTCAGGCAATCAAATCTTAATTTTCTGAAAAAACAATATTATAAGCTTTCAGGTATTGAGAATTTTTTTGATGGTAAGCTTAAAAGTTTCAAAGAAATAAATGACTTTCCAAATGAAGCAGTTGATTTTGATGATAAAGTAAATGGTCATCTGTATAAGTCACATACAGGCTGTCTTGTTGATCTCCTTCATTATGGCGATGCCATTCCAATGGCTCACTCTTTGGAAAGCAGGCTGCCTTTTATGGATTACCGGTTAGTTGAGTTTGTTTTTTCTTTACCTTCGAGCTACAAGATAAAAGAAGGAAAAGGAAAATATATTCACAGGGAAGCCATGCGCGGTATTGTTCCAGATTTTATTCTTGATAATCCGGTTAAACTTGGTTTCGATTCTCCTTTATCTGAGATATTCAATAATGAGGGAGAGAATTCTGCAATGTCAATTTTGCTTTCAGAAAGATGTATTGCAAGAGGTCTTTTTTCGAAAAGAGCTATTTTAAGAGCTTTTAAAGAACAAAAAAGACAAAAAAGAGACTATTCCCGTATACTCTTCCGTCTATTGAATGTTGAACTATGGTTTAGAGAGTTTATAGATTGAGAAATTTCGAGAGTATTATAAAAAATGGGAGCAGAAAGCTCCCATTTTTTATTGATATCTATTATAAACTTCTCTTATCTTCTTCTTCTTAGCAAGAGCAATCAGGAGAATCAATGTTACAGCAAAAAATAATGGTACAATAGTTTTAACGTAAAATATACCGCTATTTATGCGCTGAAAGGGGATAGTGAATTCACTTAAAACAGTTACAATATCTCTGTATAGATCCTGCTCTTGTTCTATATTCTGTTTACGGTAATAAAGATTATAAATGTCAGGATAAAGGAGTTGTGTTTTTTGTTCCTGCAGAAAAACCATCTGCCCACCAGCCTTGGAGTAATTCTTAGTTTCTTCAAAAAATTTATATTTTTGTAGATTATCAAGTTGATCAATATCAGTTTTAAGCCTTGATACTATCTCTTCATTTTGCCTTAATCTTATGGCATTTCGTTGCTGAAACAATGATTCCGAATTGATAAATTTAATAAGTCCATTCTTAACATTTGTGAGTTCCTGTGGCTGGATAATTTTTACTCTGATGTTAAATCTGTCTTTCATCCTGATGTTAACAGTGTCGTAAACATTGTGCTTGTCGCTATAATCGACATAGTCAGGAATGCCATCAGCGCCATTGTCAATTATCCAAAATGCCTGTATATCAAGAATGTTTTTTGTCTGGTCTGTTTTTATCCCTAGCGATTGTGCCAGGTTTTCCTTATTCCCTTCAATGCAAAATGTATGAAGCCTGTTAATATGAGAGATAAGAGCGTCAGTTGGTTGAACATTTGCTCTTAGAACAAGATCAGCAGAATAATAAGAGTCAGATGTTTTTGTCATAACCCATGCTAAACCAATACCAGCCAGGACACTTGTTCCCAATGGTATCCATCGTCTTAACATAAAAATGACAGAGATTAGGATTCCTTTCCCAATTGAATTGGCCCATCTGCTGAATGTTCTTCCTATTCTCCTGAAAAGATCAAGAAGATCTATTTCATCATCCCTTACATTTTGTTTAGCAGTATCTTCAGACATCTTATTGATTTAGGTTGGTTTGATGCAAATATATTCAAATTTGTAATAATCCAAATGTTTTACATGATTAGATAGTCTTAAGGATCTTAATTGCAAGCTCTTTTATCATTGGCTTGTAATCATCAATAAATTCACCTGATACCCTGTTCCCAAGAACTATGCTCATAGTTAATGCTTTATGACCAAGTAACGCAGAAAGCCCATACAATGCTGAACTTTCCATTTCATAATTGCAAATTGGTTTGCCCATGTACTCAAAGGCTGCCAGCTTGCTGTTTATCTCATTGTCAAATGTCTGAAGTCTTAGTGCTCTGCCTTGCGGAGCATAAAAGCCAGGTGTTGAGATCGTTATCCCTTTAACAAAATTGTTATTACTGAAAAGTTCCAGCAACTCCTTGCTGGCATTTACAGCATAAGGGTAGGAGAGTGTATCTGGCCATTCAAGATAATGAGCCAGGTAATCTGACAGGTTAGTATCAAGAATCCAGTCATAGCCTTCATAAAAATGGATAAGGCCATCAAAACCTACTGCCATTTCTGTAAGAACTGTAGAACCAACAGGTACGTCCTGCCTTAAACCTCCTGAGGTGCCAAGCCTTATAATGCTTAGCGACCTTGGTTCTTCATTACAAATTCCTGTCTGAAGGTCTATGTTAACAAGTGCATCAAGCTCATTTATCAGGATGTCAATGTTGTCAGTCCCAATCCCAGATGAAATAACTGTAGCCTCTGTATTTTCAAATGTACCGGTAATTGTTTTGAATTCCCTGTTTGATTTATTAACCCTGATTTCATCAAACAATGACCCTATCAGATCAACTCTACCCGGATCACCAACAATTATAATCTTATCAGAAATGTCTTGCGGAAGAAGATGGAGATGAAATATGCTGCCATCGTTGTTTGTTATAAGTTCTGTTCTCTTTTGCATAAAAATAGCTTTCCGGCAAATTTAGAATATTCCGGAGAAAACAGGAAAACATAACCCTCTTGTGATTTTAAAATTATTCGCAACGTAACCCCATTCACACATTCGCCCATTCACTCATTCACTCATTCATTCATTCATTCATTCATTCATCATTCATAATAAGTCATAATATTCCCAGAGATAAGATTCAACGACACCTCTGCCAGCTTTGTCTGGTAATGTGCCGAGATAACCCTTTCGGTTGCATTAAGCAGGCTGAGCTGCACTTCTCTAAGTTCTATACCGGAAAGACTACCTAGTCTGTATCTCTCAAGGGCAATATCATTGTTCTCTGAAGCTGTTTCAAGATTTTGTTCCTCGAGATTTATCAATCTTAGATTATTACTATATGAATTATACATTATCAACAGATCAGATTTTATCCCCTGTTCAATTTCACGATATTGAAGATCGGAAATCTCTATCGAAATATCTGCATTCTTTATACTCCTCCGTTGGTTAAAACCATCAAATAAATTAAATCCAAGAGTCAACCCGTAGTTTAACCCATCAGATTGCACTGTCTTTGAAATTCCTGTCTCAGAGGTATTATAATTAAAGTTATAACCCCCGGAAAAGTTAAGATACGGATAAGACCTTGATGTGATGAGGTTATAATCATATTTTGAAATAACTTTATTCCTTGATGCAATCTGAAGATTTGTGTTATTTAAAAAAGTTTCATCAAGTAATCTCTCATAGATAAGTTCAGGATTTATTTCGATAGTGGTATCCTTTGATATAAAATTTGCCCCGGGGTCATCAATGGCAAGCATCTGGTTTAACCTGATCTTGGCAACCCTCACTATCTCATCCTGCCTTGACAGGGCAGAACTATCAGTATTAACATATACCTGCGATTGCAAAACTTCAAGCTTTGAACCGGCGCCAAGGAGATACCTGTCCTGATCGATTCTTAACCTTTCGCGCGATAATTTTAACGCATATCTTAGATTATTCATTAACTGTACCTGGAGAATCAGATTGTAATATCCGGAAACTATATCAGAGATAAGATTTTCAATGCTCAACTGGGTATTCAATCGTCCTGTTGCATTTAATTCACCAAGCCTTTTATATGAGGTGATTGCATTAAATCCATTGAATATTGGGAGAGTCATTGATATTGAAGCGCTGTTATTAGTGCTGAAATTACCCCTTGAATTGTTTTTGCTGTCGTCGAATGAGGTTGTTTCATTATTCATTAATGAACCGCCATGTCTTCCGGCTAATTCAACTGATGGAAGAAAACCGGCATTGCCGAATGTGTAATTATTCTTTGCAATTTCTTCATTGTTCTCTGCAATCAGAATTGAGAAATTCTTTTCAAGACCTATTGAAATACAATCTTTAAGCCCGTACAAAGTCTGTCCCTGAAGAGATACCAATTGAAAAAAAATGATAAAACTAGCCAGCAAAAGTTTCATCTTTTGAATTCTTTGATTCACTTGAGATAAATGTATATACGACTGGAATTATAAAAAGTGTCAGGAATGTTGATACAAGTAATCCTCCTATTACTGCAACGCCCATAGCAACACGGCTTTGAGAGCCTTCTCCAAACCCAAGGGCAAGAGGCGCTATTCCCAGAACAGTTGCAAGACTAGTCATCAGAATAGGCCTAAGCCTTGCAGACGCTGCAAATTTGATCGCTTCATTTTTCGACATGCCAGTGTTCTTTCTTTGATTTGCAAATTCTACAATCAATATTCCGTTTTTGGAAACCAGGCCGATTAGCATAATTATTCCGATCTGGCTGAAAATGTTCATTGTAACATTAAAATACCACATGAACAATAAAGCTCCTGTTAGCGCAAGAGGTACTGTCATCATAACAATTAACGGATCTTTAAAGCTTTCGAACTGTGCAGAAAGCACAAGAAATATCAGGATAATTGCAAGACCGAAAGCAAACATAAGGCTTGATGAACTTTCCTGGAAATCCTTTGAATCACCATCAAGGGCAGTTCTGAAGGAGTCATCCAGCTCTTCATCAGCGATTCTATCCATTTCCTGAATTCCATCACTTATTGTTTTTCCCGGAGCTAGACCGGCACTAACTGTGGCTGCAACAAACCTGTTATACCTGTATAACTGAGGAGGAGCAGTCTCTTCAGTAAGTGTTACAAGATTATCAAGCTGGATCATCTCACCATTATTATTTTTTACATAGAGTGAACGAAGCTCAAGAGGTTTATTCCTGTCTTCCCTGGCGAGTTCCCCAAGTATCTGGTATTGTTTCCCGTTCATAAAGAAATATCCGAATCTTTGTCCACTAAGCGCCAGTTGCAGTGTCTGACCAATATTCTGTGTCGATACTCCAAGTAGTGTTGCCTTTTCTCTGTTTATATGAATCCTTAATTCAGGCTTGGTGAATTTGAGGTTCACGTCAGCCGTAGTTAGTACAATGCTTTCATTTACTTTGTTCATAAACCCGGGTAATACTTCCCGGAGTTTGTCTATTGAAGTAGCTTGCAAAACATATTGAACGGGCATCCCTGATCGTCTTGACCCAAAAGTCGATTGCTGAATTACAAAGGCTCGTGCTTTTGTTTTCTTTCTAAGTTCAATAGAGAGAGCATCAGCAATTTCCTGCTGTGTGCGTTCTCTTTCATCAGGTTCAGTAAGCATTATCCTTATATTTGCCGAGTTACCACCCCTTACCATGGTGGTATATCTTACCCTTTCAGGAACTTTCTCTTCAACAAGATTTGAAAGGTCATCAGCATAAGCCAGCATATACTCATACGTAGCTCCTTCGGCAGCAGTGGAGTTGATTGTCACCTGCGACCTGTCTTCCAAGGGGGCCATTTCGGCCGGAATTGTTAGCCAGAGCAGTATGGTCAAACCTGCTGAGATCACAAGGATTATGATGGCATAAATTCGATGATGCATGAATTTGTCAAGAGAATTTCTGTAGCTCTCATTTAACTTTTCAAAGAAACGTTCCGTCTTTCTGAAGAACCATCCGGGTGTTTTTTCATGTTTCAATAGTTTACTCGAAACCATAGGAGTAAGCGATAAGGCTAAAAAGGCTGAAATAGCTACAGCTCCGGCCATCACAATACTGAATTCCCTGAAGAGCCGGCCGGTTATTCCTTCGAGAAATACTATCGGGAAAAAAACTGAAATCAATGTTATTGTTGTTGATATTATAGCGAAGTATATCTCTTTTGAGCCTCTTAATCCGGCTTCTTTGGGATTCATGCCCGCCTCTACTTTTACATAAATGTTCTCCATTACAACAATTGCATCATCAACTACAATCCCGATTGCAAGAACAATAGCAAGTAATGTGAGAACATTAATGCTGAAGCCGGCAAGGTACATGATGAAAAATGAGCCGACAAGTGAAACCGGAATAACAAGGATTGGTATGAGGGTGGCCCGCCAGCTTCTCAGGAAAACATAGATAATAATAACAACAAGCGCAAAAGCAATATATATTGTATCCTCAACTTCTTTAATTGATGACCTTATATATTCAGTGTTATCATAGTTGACATCAACCTTAACATCTTCAGGAAGATCTTTCCCGATATAACCAAGTCTTGAGTAAACCTCATTTACAATATCGATATGGTTGGAGCCAGGCTGGGGTACTATTACAACAACAACCATGGGAACACCATTGCTTTTTAATATTCCCCTGATATCTTCAGGACCGAGCTCAGCCCTGCCAATGTCTCTGAATCTTACAATATTATCTCCGGATTGTTTGATAATAAGGTCGTTAAATTCCCGTGGGGTAGACATTAGTCCTAGAGTACGGATTGTCAGCTGGGTTGTTGTACCTTCAATTGAACCAGAAGGGAGCTCAATGTTTTCGCGCAATATAGCATTCCTTACATCCAATGGTGTCAGCTGATAGCCTGCAAGTTTTATTGGATCCAGCCATAAGCGCATAGCATATCTTTTCTGTCCGAAAATATTAACTGCACTTACACCTGAGATTGTTTGTAACTGTTCCTTAAGTGTCAGCTCAGCAATTTCTGAAATCTCGAGCAATGATCTTTTATCACTCTCAACAGTAAGAAAAAGAATAGGACTTGCATCTGCATCTGCCTTCGTAACCGTAGGGGGATCGACATCTCTCGGCAGAAAGCGTGACGCTTGTGATACTTTATCCCGAACATCATTGGCAGCAGTTTCAAGATCAACTGACAGTTCGAATTCAACAGTTATATTACTTCCTCCCTGTCGGCTTACGCTGGTCAGTGTCCTCACACCGGGAATTCCGTTGATTGATTGTTCCAGGGGCTCGGTAATCTGGGTCTCAATTACATCTGAATTTGCCCCGGGGTATGAAGTATTCACTGAAATAATAGCCGGGTCAACACTTGGAAACTCACGAATTCCCAGGTATGTCATTCCAACAAAACCAAAAAGAAGAATAACTATTGCAAACACTGTCGCAAGAACCGGCCGGTTAATGCTTATTGATGATAAACTCATTTATTGTAATCTGCTAAATGTTAATTAATGTATCAAGTACAACAGGTAGGCTTTGCCGAAGTTGCAGAATGCCGGTTGTTAATAATGTATCTCCGAATTGTAGTCCATCAGTAATCTGAATGAGTGATTCGGTTCTCAGACCTGTCTGGACTTTTTTCACTTCTGCTTTACCATTCTTATAGATATAAACCATCTCGCCCTCCATTTCAGGGACAAGGGCTTCAGTCGGAACTGCAATTGCATTTTCTGTTTTAGACATCTGTAATGTTACGCCAGCATACCTGCCGGGTTTCAAACCTTCATCCCTGTTTGGGTAAAGAGCCCTGATAAGAATCGTCCTTGTTTCAAGATCTATCTTTGGATCAACTGCATAAACGGATGCTCTGTGAACTTCAGCGCTTCCATCGACAGTAAATGAGACGGGATAACCTGTTTTAATCTCATCAGCATATCTTTCTGAGATTGAGAATTCAAGTTTAAGCGGACTAATCTTGATCAATCGCGCTATTTCAGTATTTGAGTTTGTAAAGCTTCCTTCACTGACATATCTTAACCCTATTATGCCGTCAAAAGGAGCCCGTAATTCGGTTTCAGATATTCTTGCTTTAACAAGATTTATGTCAGCCTCAATTGTTTTTAATTCAGTTACAACCTGGTCGTAGCTCTCCTGGCTGATTGCATCCTTTTCAAGTAAGCTTCTTTGCCTGAATTCCTTTGCTTCCGTAAGTTTCTGTTGCGCGAGTAACTTTTCAAGTTGCGCCTGAAGAGGTTTGTCATTAATCTTAGCAAGGAGATCGCCTTTTTTTATGCGAGTACCCTCTGTAAAGTTTATTTTAACAATCTTCCCACTTGTTTCGAACGAAAGATCAACTTCTTCGTCCGGCTTTAATGTCCCAATGCTTTTAATCGGATCTTCAATTGTTGAGGGTTTAACTACAAGGCCGCTTACATTTAATGCCTGTCTTGAAAACTGGTTTTGAGGATCACCGTTCTTACCTGCCGATCCTCCCGGGTTCGCTGCCAGAAGAGGTTTTATCTTTGGATAGAAGATAATTATTAATGCGAGGATAATAAGCATTATAATTAATATGTTTTTTTTACTTTTTTTCATTTTGTATCTATATTCATACATGCCTGTTATACAGGTTTATATATTCACTGTTTATAAAATTGGAAAGATTATGCCTTGGGTTGTGGATCTCGTGATCTTCCTTTCAACAAAAAGTTGCTAATTTTGTTTATTCATGAATCCTTAATCAGAATGATCCAACGAATACAAACAATCTATCTTTTGTTGATATTTATCCTTTCAGTATTATTTCTAAGTGGGGAAATAATGTCGTTTGAAAATGGCACTTACTTTACCATTTCAGGAATACATTCAGTTGATAGTTCAGTTATTCAGCAATACTGGCCATTTACAATTCTAATGTTGATAGTACCGGTTCTATGTCTGGTGATAATATTCCTTTATGGAAACCGGAAATTTCAGATGTTACTTACATCATTCCTGATTTTCGGTATAGTTTTATTGATTATTGCCGGTATTTATTACACCTTCTTTACTATTAAAACTGGAACAGGGTTGGTATTTGGTGTAAAACTTATTCTTCCAATTCTTATGCTGATATTCAGCATTCTTGCTTATAGGGGAATAAGGAAGGACGAGGCCATAGTCAGGTCTTATGACAGGTTAAGGTAGTCTTAAATAATCTGAAGATTCTCTTCGTTTGTTATCTTTTCGCAATAATGGCACTTCAGCGAGACATTCTTCTTTGAAACAACCTTGAACCTGGTGGTTACAGATTCAAAATTTGTAATGCATTTAGGGTTCATGCACTTTGCTATACCAATAATAACATCAGGAACTTCAACAATTTTCTTCTCAACAACCTCATAGTCCTTAATTACATTGAGTTTTGCATCAGGAGCCACAAGAGCAATCCTGTTAATATCCTTGTCCTCAAAATAAACTCCTTCAATCTTAATAATTGCCTTCCTGCCAAATTTCTTACTTTCAAGGTTGGTACCAAAGGTTATTTGGTTTTCGATCTTATCAAGGTTAAGTATCTGTATTACTTTGAACAGATTACTTGCAGGTACATGGTCAATAACAGTTCCGTTTTCAATTGCACTGACACTAAGTTGTTTGGGATGCTCTTTCATTTGAAAATATTCTATTTAATACCAAGTAAAGAACATAAAATAGCCTGACGCGTAAACACACCATTCAATGCCTGTTCGAAATAATATGCTTTAATATTGCTATCTACATCCTGGTGTATTTCATTAACCCTCGGAAGTGGATGAAGTATTCTCATATTAGGTTTTGTCTTACTGAGCATCGAATTTCTAAGAACATAGACATTTTTCACCTTTTCGTATTCAATAGGATCAGAGAATCTTTCCTTCTGAACTCTTGTCATATAAATAATGTCTGCCCTGCTTATTATTTCAGTGAAATCATTATGCTCATAATACTTCAGGCCAAGATTATCAAGATATAGTTTAAACTCATCAGGCATTCTAAGCTCTTCAGGCGAAATGAAGTTAAATGTTGCATTCCAACGCGACATTGCCATCATCAGTGAGTGTACTGTACGGCCATATTTCAGATCCCCAACCATAAAGATATTCAGATCTTCAAGTTTTCCCTGTGTTTTGCGGATTGAGTAGAGATCAAGGAGAGTCTGGGTTGGATGCTGATTAGCGCCATCTCCTGCATTTATTACAGGAACTGTTGAAATCTCACTTGCAAACCTGGCGCTTCCTTCAATAGGGTGTCTCATAACAATAAGATCGCAGTAGTTATTCACCATCCTTATTGTATCATTAAGTGTTTCACCTTTCGAGACACTTGAATTTGAGGAATCGGAGAAACCAATTATTTTTCCTCCCAGCCGGCTTATTGCGCTTTCAAAGCTCAACCTTGTCCGGGTTGATGGTTCAAAAAACAATGTCGCCACCACTTTCCCTTCAAGGAGGTTGCTCGAAGGGTTCTTTTCGAATTCGGCAGCAAGATCGAGTATCTTAAGAATTTCTTCTGTCGAAAAATCATCTATTGATACAAGACTTCTGTTTTTCATTGATGCGGTCATATCAAGCAGGATATAATTCAAAATTACTTAAGAATTATTGTTTCATGTGTGTTTGTTGATAATATTTTAAAATTTTATGTCCAATCGGTTATTCTAGCTTCCGGTAATAGAATGTTAATAAGTTTCTGTATTTGCCATTATTCTTTTACATGAAGTGTATCTGATTTATAAAGTTTGACTAATCTCAGGGTAACAAAATAGCCCTGTTTCCCATTAAACAATTAAATTCGACATACTGACTATCTGATTTGATATTCTTATTATTTTAATTTTTGAGACATGAAGCAAATTCTGGCAATTTCATTTTTACTTCTGTTAGACATTAATATTAATGCTCAGTTGTATACTCCGGATACTGCAATTGCAGGGCCAACCGGGAACAACAATGTTGGAGTTGGTACTTCGAGTCCTTCAGGTAAGCTAGGAATAGGAAATCAGGAAGATATTATATCAACTTCAGGAATTACACTTGGCTCTGATCAATCAACTATTGAATTTGTTGGATCCAACTGGGCTTCTGGGTACGGACATAAGATCTTTTCTGAAGATATTGGTACAGGTGTAAACTTAAATATAGCAGGTCGAAAAAATTCAGGCAACTGGCTGAATATTATTACCTTCCAAGACCGGGGGAATATTGGAATAGGAACAACGACTCCTCAATCTTCAGTAAGACTTGATGTAAGGCAACCAGCATCTGGAACTGCAATAGCCGGATATGCCTATGATGGTAATGGTGGTTCGTCAGCTATACTGGGAATAGGGTATTCCTCATCTGGCGAAGGTACTACTTATGGAGTAATAGGTTCCTCGTTCGGGCCGAGACCATCTGGAACAAATGTTGGTGGGCATTTTTCTGCTGATGGTGCCCCAAACAATTATGCTTTAATCACAGGAAACGGAAATGTCGGAATTGGCACATCAGCACCTTTAGCCATGTTAGATGTGAATGGTGACATTTTTGTAAAAGGGAAGAAAGCTTTAGCCAGTGATGGTACCTGTACATATATTCAATCAAAGACACATTTGTATTTTGAAACATCCTCATCCTCAAAAATGATTTTGACAAGTGATGGTAAACTGGGCATAGGAACCCTGACACCGGGAAAATACTTATTAAATGTTTCCGGAACAATCCGTGCTAATGAAATTGTAGTAAATACCTCAGGCGCCGATTTCGTGTTCGAATCAGGTTATAAGCTTGCCGGTCTCGAAGAAATAGAAAACTATATTGAAGAGAACAAACACCTGCCTGGTGTACCTTCTGCCAAATCTATGCAGGAGGAAGGCATGAGTATGAGTGAGATGCAGACAACACTTTTGCAGAAAATAGAAGAAATAACACTTTACCTGATAGAGCTGAAAAAAGAAAATTCATCACTCAAAAATGAATTGCAACAACTAAGAGGCGAAAAAAAATAAAAATATTTTACTACACCCAATAGATTGGATGATGCGGTGTTTGAGACTCAATATAAAGCAGGATTCTGGGGTAACAAAAAGCGACCATTTCCCATTAAACAATAATTTAACTGAATTAAAGATGATGATAAAACATTCTTTTTCCACCCGCTACTCTCTTATTTTTATTCTTGCTCTTGTATTCCCTTTGGGTCTTTTTTCACAGTCACAGGTACTTAATATTCCAAATGGATTAAGTGGAATTGGATCAACTGTAAGTGGTAACGATATTGGAATAGGAACGGCTTCTCCGAATACGAAGCTACATATTTACAACAATGTGATGGATGCACCGGCTTTAATTTTACAGGGCTCAACAATTAGTTCAGATGCAGTATACCATTATGTAGGACTTAGATTTGATGGGGATTATGGAAATGCAACAGGCAATTATTCTGAAATCAGAAGTCATAGTAATATGTATGCCGGTTGGGGAAGCTCCCTAACGTTTCATACAACTGCTACAGGTCAGGCTAATACCCTTGTTGAGAGAATGAGAATACTTCCAAATGGCAATGTTGGAATTGGTATAAGTCAACCTGATGCAAGACTTCATATTTCCTATCCATCTATTGTTACCAATTTTGAAGGTACTCAAAATACAGGAATCAGAGTTGAAAACAAAAATGCGACTGATCATTTTTCTATATTAGGATTTGGAGGGTGGAGTGATGATTATCCCAGGAATTTGGCGCAGATAGGAGCCAGGATGACTGATTATGGATCCTATTTATATTTTGGGACCAGCAATAATTATGCAGTCGGCATAACAAATACTGCAATGGTTATTGATTATAATGGCAAGGTCGGCTTAGGTACAACTACACCATTAACAAAACTTCATATAAATAATGGACCAAATTCTGATGCAGCCATTCTTGCAACAAGCTCTGAAGAAAATAAATTGATTGTTAGCAGTGGTTTTACTCAACCTGCAAAGTGTGAGACTTTCAGGATTACCCAACAGTTCAGTGAAGATCGAAACAACGGGTTTATAGGTTTTAACAGGGGGAATGGTACCAATGGCGGGTTTTTAACATTTGGAACAAATGGAATTGAAAGATTGAGGATTGATACTGAAGGGAAAGTTGGAATTGGAACAGAATCACCTGGCTATAATTCAAAATTACAAGTAGTTGGAGGAGGAGTTGGTATTGGTTCGTCACCATTTACAGTTGATGCTTCTTTGCATATTACATCATCTTTTGGAGGAGCTGACAGATTATTACAAATGTCACCTATAGGTGCATCAAAGCCTGCCTTAAACTTAATAGCATCTACAAATTCAACGAATTCTGCTCAATGGTGGGTCTGGGGAGTTACACCTGATAACATTTGGAGAATACAGGATGGTACTTTCTTCAATGGGGAAGAAGGGTTTTCAATAAATCCCTCTGGTAATGTTGGAATCGGCACCACATCACTCGATACATATAGATTAAATGTTGCCGGCAATATTCGTGCTAATGAAATCATTGTAAACACCTCCGGCGCCGATTTCGTCTTCGATCCCGGATACAACCTCCTTGACCTGGCTGAAGTTGAAAAATACATTGAAGAAAACAAACACCTTCCTGATGTTGCACCGGCCTCTGAAATGCAGACTGATGGAATGAATGTTAGCGAGATGCAGACAAAGCTGTTACAAAAGATTGAGGAGCTTACACTCTATATCATCGAACAAAAAAAAGTAAACCAATTGCAAAGTAAAGAAATTGAAATACTGAAACAGATGATCCTGCAAAATGTCAATCAAAAATTAAACCTTGATAATAATAACTGCATAACAAAATGGTAACTATTTCAAAAAACTCTAAAAACCTGGCGATGAAGCCTTTTATTGTTTTCTTCACCTGCATTGAATTTTTCACATTTTCCCTTCTTGGGCAGAGTAATGGTGGTAATAGTAATATAATACCTCCATCGCCTGAAACAGTTGCTTTATTCCGTTTTATTGATTACCCAATGGATCATTCAACAGGCTTGCCTAATATTTCAATTCCAATTTTTGATTTTAAATGTGGCGAATTATCTGTTCCTATCAGTATTGGTTATCACTCATCTGGACGAAGGATTGCAGATAAAACGGGTTCAATAGGATTAGGTTGGTCACTAATTTCAGGAGGTGTTATCTCAAGAACAATCTATGGCAAATCAGATGAACAGGATCCTTTTTCACCAGAAATAAAACAAGCTGGGGCAATAACTTATAATGATTATGAATATCTGTATTCGATAAGTGATAGAGGGATTTACGATACTGAATATGATATCTATTCGTATAGTATTGGAGAGACCTCTGGAAAATATATTATGCAAGGTGGCAGTCCGTATCTTATCCCACAACGACCCATTAAAATTGAAGGTTTAACAACAAAAACTATTGTGGATGATAAGGGTAATACATATAGCTTTGATCACTCCGAATCTTGTAATAGTATTGGTGAACCTTCAGCATGGTATGTGACATCAATTACATCTGCTAATAAAGCCGACGTTATAACCTTTAGCTATACGAACAAGCTCTGCATGGCTTTTCCAATGGTAGAAACTGAGACACTTTATTCCCAGGGTACTGGTAATTTCGAATCAATTGAAGCACAATGGCCTTATGGTAAAGAAGAATATACGAATCGAGGACACCAGTATACAGTTTGTCGTTTGCAGGAAATATCTTCCCGAAATTGCAAAGTTCGAATTATATATAATACGGATTTACTGGTAGATAGAATTGATGTCTACAACAAAGAT
>DATALD010000070.1:0-47726 GCA_036261255.1 Bacteroidales bacterium | reverse complement strand
ATTTTTCAATGACAAAGACAGTAATAGCAATGCTTTCTGCCGCTATTATAGGGCTTATCCTTTTCATCTCTCTTGCAAGATCCTATAAAAAAACAGGCATTAGTCATCCTAAGGGTATACAGAGCTTCCTTGAGCCACTTATCCTATTCATTCGTGATGATGTTGCCATTCCTAATGTAGGCCATAAGGCCGACAGGTATATGCCTTATTTACTTACTGTATTCTCTTTCATTTTGATCAATAATTTAATGGGATTAATACCATTTCCTCCACCATTCGGCGGGAATGTAACAGGCAACATTGCTATTACATTTGTTTTGGCAACCTGTACCTTCCTGATAACACAGTTCAGCGCCAACAAAAATCACTGGAGGCATGTATTTGCAACACCGGGAGTTCCGTTCTGGCTTTTGCCGATAATGATCCCGGTTGAGATTATCGGATTATTTTCAAAACCATTTGCACTTATGATTCGTCTTTTCGCGAACATAACTGCTGGTCACATCCTGGTGTTAAGCCTTATCAGTCTTATTTTTATTTTTGATTCAATAGGACTTGCTCCGGTTTCCATGTTGTTTGTGATTTTCATGGATTTCATGGAATTACTTGTGGCATTTCTTCAGGCGTATATTTTCACTCTTCTCTCGGCATTGTTCATTGGACTTGCCGTGGCTGAAGAGCATCATTAATATTAAATACATTTAACCTATGGAACCAACAGTAATGGAACCCATCTCATTAGCAGCAGTAGGAGCAGGACTTGCAGTAATCGGCGCAGGCCTCGGTATCGGGCGTATCGGTGGATCAGCAATGGACGCTATCGCTCGTCAGCCTGAAGCTACTTCAAAAATCCAGACTGCAATGATCATCTCTGCAGCTCTTATTGAAGGTGCAGCTCTTTTCGCTATCGTTGTTGCACTTATGTAACAGCAGAAAAATATTGAAGCCTGCAACGGTTGGTTGCAGTGCTTCTTTTTAAGAACTTTATAGAAAGACATAATATGGTATTAATAGCAAACAGTCTCACATCTCCTGCAATAGGAACCATTTTCTGGTCGATACTGATCTTCCTGCTGTTTTTCTTCCTGCTCACAAAATTTGCATGGAAGCCTGTTCTTACAGCAATCAAAGCAAGAGAAGAGATGATTAAAGGTTCACTCGAATCTGCCGAGAAAGCAAGGGAAGAGATGAAAAAGCTTCAAAGTGATAACGAAGCTATACTACGCAAAGCAAGAGAAGAGCGTGAAGTTATCCTGAAAGAAGCAAGAGACGTGAGAGATAAGCTTATTGCAGAAGCAAAGATAAAGGCAACAGAAGAAGCTGAGAAACTTGTTGAGAAAGCAAGAACCGGTATCGAAAGTGAGAAAAGAAAGGCCTTATCAGAGATCCACGAACAGGTTGCAAGCCTATCAGTGGAGATAGCTTCAAAACTGATTGGACAGAAACTCGATCAGACAGGAGAACAATCAAAACTGATTGATAATTACCTGAAAGAAATTGATCTTAACAAGAATTAATAAGGGTAATGAACGATAGCAAAATATCAGTCAGGTATTCAAAAGCTCTTTTCCAGACAGCACATGAAAAGAACCTGATGGATAAGGTTACGGAAGATATGGTCCTAATTTCGGGATTATGCGTTTTGCCCGAAACAAAAGAATTACTGGAGCATCCAGTAATTGCACCATCAAAAAAGAAAGTTATTTTCAGCAAACTTCTTGAAGGGAATGTGCAGCAGATTACTCTTTCTTTGATTAACCTTCTTGTTGAGAATGGGCGTGAGTCCTTCCTGCCGTCAATTGCAAGGGATTACATTCACGAAACAAGAAAATATAAGGGCGTAACTGAAGCTGTGCTTACAACAGCTGTTCCTGTCGATAACAAACTCAAAAAAGAAATAGCCGGGCTTGTTGAAAATACTTTCTCAACGAAAGTAGAGTTGAAAGAGGTTATTGATTCCTCAATAATTGGTGGTTTCGTCCTTCGTATTGATGATAACTACATTGATGCCAGTGTGAAGAACAAACTTCGAAAAGTAAAGAAAGAACTTCTTGGAAGTATCAAATCAAGATAAGAAATAAATATAGAACATAAGACTAATTAAGAAATGGCAAACATTAAACCAGCAGAAGTTTCAAAGATCCTGAAGCAGCAGCTTGAAGGCATTCAGACAGGCGCTGAACTTGAGGAAGTAGGAACTGTGCTTACTGTAGGTGACGGAATTGCCCGCATTTATGGCCTCTCAAATGCCGAGTCGAATGAGCTCATCGAATTTGAGAATGGAATGGAAGGCATTGTTCTTAACCTCGAGGAAGATAATATCGGTGCGGTATTGCTTGGTCCGACGGAAGAGATTAATGAGGGCGACATTGTAAAAAGAACAGGAAGAATTGCTTCACTCGGTGTAGGAGAAGGTCTTCTCGGAAGAGTTATTTCTCCCACAGGCCAGCCTCTCGATGGGAAAGGTCCGATAACCGGCGAGCTATTTACAATGCCATTCGAAAGAAAGGCCCCTGGTGTAATCTTTCGTCAACCGGTACGTCAGCCTCTTCAGACAGGTATAAAGGCTATCGATGCAATGATCCCGATAGGCCGTGGCCAAAGAGAACTTATTATCGGTGACAGGCAGACGGGAAAAACTGCTATCGCAATCGACACAATAATTAACCAGAAAAGCAACTACGATAAAGGGAAACCAGTTTATTGTATTTACGTAGCCGTAGGCCAGAAAGGTTCAACTGTTGCAAACATTGCATCTATACTCGAGGAGCATGGCGCAATGAAATATACTGTTATAGTCCTTGCAACAGCTTCAGATCCCGCTGCCTCACAGTTCTATGCCCCATTTGCTGGAGCTGCAATAGGTGAGTTCTTCAGGGACACTGGTCGCGACGCTCTCATTATCTACGACGATCTATCGAAACAGGCTGTTTCTTACAGGGAAGTTTCTTTGCTTCTCCGTCGCCCGCCAGGACGTGAAGCTTATCCTGGTGACGTATTCTACCTGCACTCAAGACTGCTCGAGAGAGCTGCCAAGGTTATTGAATCGGATGAAGTCGCAAGACAGATGAACGACCTTCCTGAATCAATAAAACATCTTGTTAAAGGAGGAGGTTCTCTTACAGCTCTTCCTATCATCGAAACACAGGCCGGAGACGTATCAGCATATATTCCGACAAACGTTATTTCAATTACAGACGGACAGATCTTCCTTGAATCTTCATTGTTCAACTCCGGTGTGAGACCTGCTATTAACGTTGGAATCTCGGTATCAAGGGTTGGTGGAAATGCACAGATCAAGTCAATGAAAAAGATCTCAGGGACATTGAAAGTCGACCAGGCACAATATCGTGAATTGGAAGCTTTCTCAAAATTCGGTTCCGACCTTGATGCTGCAACACTTGCTACCCTTAACAAAGGAGCCAAGAACGTAGAGATACTGAAGCAACCTCAGTATAATCCTATTCCTGTAGAAAAACAGGTCGCAATTATATATTGTGGTACAATGGGTTTACTGAAAGAAGTACCTGTTACAGAGGTCAAGAATTTTGAAAAGGATTTCATCGAGATTCTTGAGGTCAGGCATCGTGATGTTCTCGATAGGATTCGTGATGGTGTGATCAACAATGATATTACTGGGGTCCTCGAGAAGGTAGCTGCAGATGTTGCCATGAAGTTCCGAAAGTAGCAGCCTTTTAATGAAAGAAGATGGCTAACTTAAAAGCAATAAGAACGAGGATTGCCTCTGTGAAATCGACAAGGCAGATAACTTCAGCAATGAAGATGGTATCTGCTGCCAAGCTGAGGAAAGCCCAGGATAAGATCGTAAGATTGCGGCCTTATGCCAGTAAGTTACATGAAATACTTGTTGGATTGTCGCAGAGCCTTGCTGAAACGCAAATTGAAAACGCTTATGCCAGGCAATCAGCTCCTGAAAAGGTACTTTTGATTGTTGTAACCTCCAACAGGGGTTTATGTGGAGCCTTCAACAGTAACGTTATTAAGGAGACAAGAAGAGTTATCAATGACTTGTACCCAAGTCAATATAAATCAGGAAATCTTTGGTTGCTGACAATCGGGAAGAAAGGATTTGATTTCTTCAGGAAACTAAAAGTTAATCTGCTCCCGGAGCAGAATAATCTTGTTGCAAATATCTCTTTTGAAAATATTGAGGTTGTTGCATCTGAAATAATGAAGAAATTCGTTTCAAAGGAGTTTGACAGAATTGATATTGTTTATAATCAATTCAAGAATGCTGCAATACAGAAATTAACTGTTGAACAGTTTCTACCGGTTAAGACAGTAAGTGAATCGAAGAGTAAAGCAGCTCCGGTAGATTATATTTATGAACCGGGGAAGGAACCTGTTGTACAGGACCTTATACCTAAATCGCTCAAAATACAGTTTTATAAAGCTATTCTCGACTCTTTTGTAGCCGAACATGGAGCAAGGATGACAGCAATGCACAAAGCAACAGACAATGCAACTGAGATGATTCGCAGCCTCACATTGCAATACAACAAAGCAAGACAGGCAGCGATTACAAATCAGATTCTTGAGGTTGTTAGTGGCGCTGAAGCTTTAAGAGGATAGAAAAAAATGAATCTGAAAAGAGGTAATGTATAACAAATCTCAGCTGAAGGAAATCATAGAAAAGGCTATTTCTGGCCTTAGGTATGAGACAGAGGCTGAAAAGCTTACAGAACCCGTAAAATACGTTCTTTCAATTGGTGGAAAAAGAGTCAGGCCACTCCTTACGCTGATGACCTGCAACCTGTTCAGTGATAAGATTGATGAGGCGATTATGCCGGCAACAGGGATAGAGGTATTTCATAACTTTACCCTTGTGCATGATGATATCATGGACAACGCACCTGTGCGGAGAGGGCTCCCTACTGTTTTTAAAAAATGGGATCTCAACCAGGCAGTGCTTTCAGGTGATGTCATGGCTTTTATTGCTAACGATTGCTTTCTTCAGGCTCCTGCAAATAGTATTTCTTCCGTATTGAGAATTTACAATAAGGCAGCTATTGAAGTATGCATGGGGCAACAGCAGGATATGGATTTTGAGACTGCTACGGCAATAACCCAGGATGCCTATCTTCGAATGATCGAGCTAAAAACGGCAGTGCTAATAGCATCAGCTGCCAGGATTGGCGCAGTAATAGGAGGAGCAATGGATCAGGATTCAGATCTGATTTACGAGTTTGGAAGAAGCCTTGGGCTGGCTTTCCAGCTGCAGGATGATCTGCTGGATGTGTATGGAGATTACAAGGTATTCGGTAAAATTCAGGGTGGCGATATTCTTGCAAATAAGAAGACTTACCTGTACGTTATCGCATCAGAAAAAGCAAATAAAGTCCAGCTTAATAAACTAAGGAAGCTTTTTACCACGAAGGAGATTGACCCTGACAAAAAAGTCAGAGAGGTTATGGGACTTTATGATGAGTTAAATATTAAAGATCCTGCCGAAAGCCTTATCAGAAAATATTTTGATAAAGCCTTTGAATGCCTTGACAACACAGCTGTTCACGCTGGAAGAAAAGATGAACTTACTGCAATGGCCTCTTCTCTGATCGGAAGGGGGAATTAGAATCATGCAGAAGAAATGAATTAATAGACAGTATTACGAGATACAGAATAATAAAGAAGATTTTAAAACTTAAGAAAAATGTCACAAAACACCGGGAAAATCAGCCAGATCATCGGACCTGTAGTTGATGTCACTTTTGAGAAACAGGGTCTTGAGATGCCTGATATCTATGATGCTCTCGAGATAAAGAGAGACGATGGTTCGGTGCTGGTAGTTGAATGTCAGCAGCATATTGGTGAAAGAACTGTCAGGGCAATAGCTATGGATTCGACCGACGGCCTGCGCCGTGGTATGGAGGTAGTTGCAACAGGACTGCCAATAACAATGCCAATCGGAGAGCAAATAAAGGGTCGTCTTATGAACGTTACCGGCGAGTCTATTGACGGCATAGGTCCATTGGATAAGAAAGGTGGATATCCTATTCATCGCAAACCTCCGCAGTATGAAGAACTATCAACAGAGAAAGAAGTGCTCTATACCGGAATTAAAGTTATTGACCTTATCGAACCTTATTCAAGAGGGGGCAAGATTGGTCTCTTCGGTGGTGCAGGAGTTGGTAAAACAGTGGTTATCCTTGAGCTTATCAATAATATTGCAAAAGCATATTCAGGACTATCAGTGTTTGCCGGAGTTGGTGAAAGAACAAGGGAAGGCAATGACCTCCTTCGCGATATGATAGAAGCAGGAGTAATTTCATACGGGAAAGATTTCGTTGAAACTATGAATAAAGGAGGATGGGATCTTAGTTCAGTAGATAAAGAGGCTCTGAAAGAATCCAAACTCGCCCTGGTGTTCGGCCAGATGAATGAACCTCCGGGTGCAAGAGCAAGAGTTGCACTTTCAGGTCTTTCAGTTGCAGAACATTTCAGGGATGGCGACGGTAAGAGTGGCGGGAGGGACATCCTGTTCTTTATGGATAATATCTTCCGTTTCACACAGGCAGGATCGGAAGTATCAGCCTTGCTTGGAAGGATGCCTTCAGCTGTTGGCTACCAGCCAACACTTGCAACAGAAATGGGTATCATGCAGGAAAGAATCACATCAACAAAGAATGGATCAATCACTTCTGTCCAGGCTGTTTATGTTCCTGCAGACGACCTTACAGACCCTGCTCCTGCAACGACATTTGCACATCTTGACGCAACAACAGTTCTTAGCAGAAAAATTTCTGAGCTGGGTATCTACCCGGCAGTTGACCCTCTGGATTCAACATCGAGGATTCTTACAGCTGACATTGTAGGTGAAGCACATTACAACTGCGCACAACGCGTAAAAGAGCTTCTGCAGAGATACAATGAATTACAGGATATTATTGCAATCCTTGGAATGGATGAACTATCAGAGGAAGACAAACTTGTTGTACACCGTGCAAGAAGGGTACAGAGATTCCTCTCACAGCCTTTCCATGTTGCTGAATCTTTCACTGGTATCAAAGGCGCTCTTGTTTCAATAGAAGATACAATTAAGGGCTTCAACATGATAATGGACGGTAAGGTGGATCAATATCCTGAATCAGCATTCCTCCTCGTTGGTACTATTGAGGATGCAATTGAAAAAGGTGAGAAGATACTTGCTCAGTCGAAATAATAAGTTCTGATGAAAATAGATATTATTACACCAGATAAGAAAGTATTTGAAGGGGATATTAAATCTGTGAGGGTCCCCGGGAAAAAGGGATCCTTCCAGGTTTTAAAAGACCATGCTCCGATAATTTCAACACTTGATAACGGGAATGTTGTCATTGTTGAAGAAGATGGTAATGAAAGAGTTTTTGAGGTTACCGGAGGTGTGATCGAAGTTAAAGCCAACAATATCATACTGCTTGCTGACTCGGTGAAATAGTATCCCATGGAACCTGATGAATTCCGGAAATATGCCCATGAGCTTGTTGAATGGATGGCAAGCTATATGGAAGGTGTGGAAAAATACCCGGTGAAATCACAAGTCAACCCCGGTGACATATATCAGCAGATTCCTGACGAACCACCCTCTGTTCAGGAACCCTTCAGTGCATTAATGAAGGACTTCGACAGTATTATAATGCCTGGCATCTCGCATTGGCAAAGCCCGAATTTCTATGCTTACTTCCCATCGAACAACAGTCCTGCATCTGTGCTGGCCGAAATGATTATTGCCACTCTCGGGGTACAGGGAATGATCTGGGAAACTTCACCGGCTGCCACTGAACTAGAGCAGAAAATGATGATCTGGCTGAGGAAAATGATCGGCCTGCCTGCAGAATTCGAAGGCGTAATCCAGGATACAGCTTCAACCTCTACCCTGGCTGCAATACTTACAGCCCGCGAAAAGATAACAGGTTTTAGCATAAATGATGATGGTTTCCCTGGAGTAGGAGTACTCAGAGTATATTGTTCCGATCATACACATTCATCTGTAGATAAAGCAATTAAGATAGCAGGTATAGGGAAGAGAAATCTGGTGAAAATACCAACAAGAGAAGATTTTTCTCTTGATCCTGTTTTGTTAAAAGAAGCTATTGAGACTGACATTGCCAATGGCTTAGTACCTTGCTGTGTAGTTGCTACACTTGGGACTACCGGGGTAACAGCTGTTGATCCTGTGCGGCAAATAGGTGAGATCTGCAGGGAAAAAGGTATATGGCTGCATGTTGACGCAGCAATGGGAGGAACTGCCCTCATTCTGCCTGAATTCAGGTGGATGATCGATGGTAGTGAATATATTGACAGCCTCGTCTTCAATCCTCATAAATGGATGTTTGTCAACTTCGATTGTTCTGCTTTCTTTACAAGAGACGTAACAAGTCTCATCAGGACATTTGAAATTTTACCGGAATATCTTAAAACAAGAACCCGTGGAAAAGTAAATGACTATCGCGACTGGGGTGTTCCCTTGGGCAGAAGATTCAGAGCTCTCAAGCTATGGAGCGTAATACGGACTTATGGTGTCGAAAACCTTAGACAAAAGGTTAGATATCATATTGAAATTGCTACACAGCTTAAAGAATTAATACTTGCTGAGAAAGATTTTGAGATACTGGCTCCTGTTGTTCTAAGTGTTGTTTGTTTCCGCTACAAACCGGAAGGTAAAGACGAAAAGGAATTGAATGTAATAAATGAGAAGCTCAACCATCTTCTCAACGACACAGGTAAGATATACCTGACTCATACAACCATTCGGGGCAAATACACACTCCGTATGGTAACTGCCCAGACAAATGTAACTATGGACCATGTTGAAAAAGCATGGCAGCTTATCAAGGAAGCTTCAAGGGAATTATAATAATCTTGCGAGATCATTTTCCAAGTGAAAATCCATATAAATCAATATTGAATATTGCCGATATAACAGGTCTCCCGGAAAGATCTGTCCATGCTGCCTGCATTCCTGCAGAGATCATGAATGGTATTCTGAAAAGATGAAAATCAGAAATTAGTTCAAAACCATAGGATCTAAAGGTCTCAGCTTCTGGAACATCAATATAATATACTCCTGATGCTGAATTCACGAGATGCCTGTTGCCGGTCCCCCTTGAGTAATCATAAAACAATCCCGAACGAATCCTTTTCAGGTATAGTAAACTTGAGATATTGAAATCAGGATATGCAACCGGAAAATAGTAATCGAAGGTAGCAGAGCTCAGTTCCTTTGAAACAATCATCTTGTAACCCCTAGGATAGGAAATACTATTTGAAAGGTAGAACTTAGGCTGATCCTGTTTTTCTGTGTTTAACCTTATTCTGATGCTGTTATCATTGAAAACTCCTGGAAAATAGAAAGATGATCTGAAGAAAAATGTCGTTCCGAACAAATCTTTGTTAAATGGAGATATAATATAATTGAAATCAACAGTTTGCGACCATTTGGGAAACAAATCTCTCACGGCAGTTCTGGAATAATTTGAAAAGAATAATCTTAGGTTGAAGTTTGTAAGCTTAACATTATATTCATTTCCGATCCGGTTAACATTACTGAAATGCTCAATTGCTACAGACGGGCGTAGATACTGTGAGAACCAGCCTGACGAATACCTCAGTGGCAATGATATTTCGCCCCTGTATTTTAACCCGGTATACTGATTACCTGACAAAACAAGAGAAGGGAAAGAATAATCAATTCTTGAATCAATGACCGGATAAATACCTTCCCAGAGTATTTTTGAATGCAGGATGTGTTCCCCTATTTCTGTGTATTCATAGCCTGCTGATGTCTCTAGAGTGCTAAGCGTGTTTTGTGACAGTATTGTAAAACCGGGTCGAACAGATAAGGGATCAGACTGGATTTTATCAATATCGGCATAAAATGGCATCCAGCTGTGAATGTTAAAAGGATGTTGCCATTTTCTGTATGGTGTTGGCTGATAACGTGAGCCCGATGAAAAGTCCTCATTTGTGCTGACATTCATGACATTTTCAAGCCGGCTTATGAGAGGTTTCAATGAGCCAGCTATTGAAACAGATAAAGCTTTTATGTCTGATATAGCAATCTCGTTACCCTCCGAAGAATAGTTGCTGAAAATCATTTTTTGTGAGGACACATCAGGATCGACAGCGCCGAATTCCGAATCAGTTATTTGGGTAATGTTGTTTCCGGTCTTAATAAAAACATTTTCATTACCGTTCAATGAACCTGAAAAAAACAGAGTGTCGTTTCTAAGTGATGCAGATTGAATATCATCCTGTTGCGGTTCTAGTTCTGTTAGCCATAAATTGTTAGCCGGTGCGAAAGACAGTATTCCTTCCCCGTCATCTGTTAAAAAAATAGTAGTGATTTTGTTCCCATCATTTGACCAGTCGGGTCTTTGCAGGTAGAGATTATCAGGAGATTGAATGGTTTTTACTATTTTGCCAGTTACCGCATCAAGGAAGACAAGGTTGTTCCTATTATCAGGAGTATTCTCAACAGAGCAGATAGTTCTACCATCAGGGGAAATAGCCGATGACATATATCTTGTTTTGCGGGAGAGAGACCTCGTGGTGCGGTTAACCAGGTCATAGATCTTTACTACAGAATAGCTTCTGTTTTGCCATCTTGGATCCTGGATGTTTTCGACCCATGTAATCTTTTTTCCACCATAATCGATCCTGAACGGATAAACATAGCCCAGTCGATGTAATGTTTTTTCCTCCCCGGAAAGTGTATTTATAATTACAAGTTCCGGAGTATCTGACATTGTTGTTTTAATTGCAATTATGCTGTCGTTACCTGCGAAGAGCGGCGAAAAATAATTAATGAATTCACCCTTCTTTGCCTTGTTTATTGCTGTATAATGCTGATTGTCTTTGGTTTCATCTTTCCAGGATACTTCGAGAGAATCGATAGCTTCATTGTATAGTTTTCTTTTTGTCAGGCCTGTCTGTTTATTCAGACTTATATTCACAGGAATAACAGAGAAGGGATATTTGCCGGTGAAATCAAGAACATTGTTCCATATACTACTATTGTATTTAGTCATTACCCAGGCAACTATCTGGTAACCATATTGATAATGATCTGGCACATAATCTCTGAAGGAGCCATTAAGCATTTTGTCATATTTATAACTCTTCTTTTCAACCGAAAATGCTTTAAGCTCTTTTTGGAACGAAGCTGATCGACCCCTCCCCGTGTTTGTAAAAACTGATTCTGAGACAACCGCATTTCCCTCGAGATACCACATTGGAAGGAGTGATGAAACGACCCCGGTGAACTGCTGGCCAAGTATAGTCGACATCATTTTTGTAAAACCAGTATTCAGAGAAGTCATCTCGTAGGCATGTGTGTATTCATGCAGGCAAAGAAGCAAATCCTGGTTGCCTGGAAGTGCATCCTGTTCTTTCACCGGGAATAACTCCATTCTTTTAGGAGCCCATGAAACATAACCATTTGAAGTTGTAGAGAAGTTATGCACCACGATGGGCAATCTTACCTTTTTTTGCGGAAATACTGATGATATACGTTCTGCTGAGATCTCAAGTGTCCTTGCAAGATCAATGCCGGCCTGTCCATAATTATCCGGATAAATCAGAGTAAAGTTATTTGTTTTTATCTGAAGCCATTTCAACGATGAAGGATCCTGCCCGGTATTAAAATATTGGCCTGATACCACCTGAGTAAAGATCATGATGCCGGTTATCAGGAGGTTAAGTTGTTTCAAGAATTTTCCATTGATTTTCTTCATTGCTCCGGCCACAACCGATGTGAAGAAAGTCAATTTGCTCGGTTTTAATCTCACCATGCTTTCTATATTATGCAAAAATAATAAAAGTTATCAGGCCTGCAGACTGTCATTTAAAGCAAAGCAATGATTGTTCTTCAAGAATCCTTTACCCTGTATTCCAGCCAGAGTTAAAAAAAAACAGTAATTTCGTGTTTCTGTTTAATAATCTGTTCCTAACTCATAAAGGATGAAGAATTACAGGCTGATAAATAATATTACCGGGTGGGTTGTTTTTGCAGCAGCCGCAACAACATACCTTTTGACAATAGAGCCTACAGCAAGCCTTTGGGATTGCGGGGAATTCATTGCGTCAGGATATAAGCTTGAAATAGGGCATCCCCCGGGAAACCCTGTATTCATGATAATGGCCAGGTTCTTCACTCTTTTTGCAGGTGATGATGTTACCCGTGTTGCTCTAATGGTAAATGCCATGTCGGCTCTTGCCAGCGCTTTTACAATACTCTTTTTGTTTTGGACAATAACACACCTGGCTTCAAAACTAATCCTTAAGACAGAATCACAATTCAGTATTCCAAGGATTATTGCCGTTATGGCTGCAGGGGTAGTCGGTGCAATTGCTTATACTTTTTCTGATTCATTCTGGTTTTCAGCTGTTGAGGGTGAGGTTTATGCAACATCATCGTTGTTTACAGCATTAGTTTTCTGGGCAATTCTTAAATGGGAAAATGTTGCTGATGAAAAATATGCCGACAGATGGATCATACTTATTGCTTTCCTGATGGGACTCTCAATTGGTGTGCATCTGCTTAATCTTCTTGCAATACCTGCCATTGTTCTTGTTTATTATTTCAGGAAATATTCATTTTCGTGGAAAGGTTTCATTTCATCTTTGGCTATATCTGTTACACTGCTGGCTTTGCTTATGTATGGCTTGATGCCCGGGGTTGTTACAATATCAATGAAGTTCGATGTTTTCTTTGTAAATACACTCGGCTTGCCTGCAAATAGCGGAATGGTTTTCCATGTTGTCCTGCTTGCAGTTTTAATAACACTTTCAATTTATAATACGCTTGTTTCAAATGAGAGTTTAAAAAATGCAGTGTATGCAATTGCCGCAATATTTTTTACCGGTATATGGGTTGTTTCAGGATCTGCTTTTCTAAACATTCTTATGTTGATAATAATATCAGCCTTTCTATGGTATATTTCTTCACGGAACAGGGTAACATTAAACATAATACTTACGTCAGTAGCTGTTATTCTAATTGGTTACTCTTCAAATGCTATAATTGTCATTAGATCGATGGCTAATCCTCCACTTAATGAGAACAACCCATCGAATCCTGTAAATCTGCTTTATTTCCTCAACCGCGAACAATATGGCACCAGGCCATTGTTTAAGGGGCCATATTATAATGCCCCTGTTACAAACTACAAAGATGGAAAAGCAAAATATACCCTTGATAATGGTAAATATATTGTTACAAGCCATGATCTTGTAAAAGAGTACGATCCCCGCTTTTTAACCTTATTTCCACGAATGTGGAGTGAAGCAGAAGACCATGCAGAAGTATATGAAACATGGGGAAGAGTGAGGGGCGTTCCTGTCCAGGTTACGGATCCTGATGGTGGAAAGAAAGTATTAAGGCGACCTACTTTCGGTGAGAACCTTCGTTTTATGATGTCTTACCAGTTCGGATATATGTATTTCAGATACTTTCTCTGGAATTTCTCAGGACGACAGAATGATACTCAGGGATCAGGAGGGGCTCTTAATGGGAACTGGATTACCGGAATTAACTTTCTTGATAAGGCGAGGATAGGTTCAGCAGACATGCCTCCTAATTTGAAAAATGATCCTTCCAGGAATGCTTACTACCTGCTTCCTTTCCTCCTTGGAGTCGCCGGTATGATATACCAGCTTAATCGCGACAGGAAGAACTGGTTTAATATTCTGCTGCTGCTCACTATGACAGGTATAGCAATTGTACTTTACCTCAACCAATACCCAAATCAACCCAGAGAGCGCGACTATGCTTATGCGGGGTCATTTTATTTTTTCTCTGTTTGGATCGGGTTAGGAGTTTTATCTCTTTTTGAATTAATTTCTAAATACTTAGGAGAAAAGACTGCAGCGCCGACTGCCGGACTTGTCAGTTTTTTGGCTGTTCCTCTTATTATGGGCATTGAAAACTGGGATGATCACGACAGGGCAGGAAGATACCTGGCGCGCGATGTAGCTGCAAATTACCTGAATTCATGCGCTAAGGATGCAATACTTTTTACAAATGGTGATAATGACACATTCCCTCTATGGTATGCACAGGAAGTAGAAGGTATAAGAACAGATGTAAGGGTGGCAAACCTTATGCTCTTAAATACTGATTGGTATATTGATCAGATGAAAAGAGCAACCTATGAATCAGCACCCTTGCCGGTTTCTCTTTCTTCAAAGAAATATTTTGATGGAATCAATAACCAGGTATTTATTTATGAAAGAACAAAAGATCCTGTCGAGATATCAACAGTAATTGACTGGATTAAGAGCGAAAACAAGGGCACAAAGCTTCAGATCTCTGCAACTGAAATAGTAGATGTCCTGCCTTCTAGAACAATAAGGATAACTGTTGATAAAGATAAAGTACTTGCATCCGGTACAGTTAAGCCTGAAGATGCTGACTTGATAGTCCCCTATATGGAAATCAAGCTTAAGGGAAACTCAATATTGAAAAGCCAACTTATTGTACTGGATATACTTGCGAACAATAATTGGGAACGGCCTATTTATTATGTAACCGGATATCATGACGACACATTTGGTCTTGAGGATTATTTCCAGCTCGAGGGACTTGCATACAGACTGGTTCCGATTAAATCGGAGAATAAGAGCTTCCTTGAATATGGAAGGATTGAATCAGATATTTTATATGATAATATGATCGGCAAGTTCAAATGGGGCGGAGCAAACAATCCGGATGTTTTTGTTGATTATAATCATACACGTACATTATCAGTCGTAAGAGCTAGATATAATTATGCAAGGCTGGCCAGGAGCCTGATTAGTGAGGGTAAAAAAGAGCAGGCAATGGCTGTTCTTGATTCATGCATGTCTGCCCTTCCTCTTTCCAATGTTCCTTATGATCCTTATGTAGGAGCAGTAATCGAAGCATATCTTGAAGCCGGGGCAAAGGATAAAGCTGCTGAAATGTCAAAAGACTTTTCTGACCATTACTTTTCTTTACTTGATTATTACCTCGGGCAGGGAGATTATATTGTTCGTTCAGCCGATTATGAGATACAGTCAGCAATACAGTATACTTCTGTACTAGCCGATGCCTTACTGGACGCAGGTTTGCAAACACAGGGAAAGGAGATGGTTTCAAAGCTTGAAGGTTACTACGACGATTACATAAAAAGACTTCCTAAAGAATCCCGTTAGTAAAAACCCCTTTCTGAACAGACCAGAAAGGGGTTTTTGAATTTACATGGGGTTTCTACTAATTCATAAGAGAAAATGGAATTTGTGCCGCCTGGAGATATTTTTCAAGCAGGTAACATATCTTTTCAGGATAAATTGGTTTCAGCACATATTCATTGCAACCTGCAAGATAAGCTTCTGTTTTGGCTGATTCAGAGCTATATGCGGTAATCATAATAACAGGAGTATTCTTGTTTTCTTTTCTGAATATTCTGATACAATCGATACCATTTACAAATGGTATAAGAAAATCCATAAATACAAGGTCTGTCACAGCTCTTTCTTCAGTGATGTACCGGATAAATTCCTGTCCATCGTGAAAGACATTCACTGTAGCGCCAGAATTCCTTAGCAGGGTTTCATAGTATTTTACAGAAGGAAGGTCATCTTCAACAATCACTATATTTTTTCCCTCCAGTTCTAAACGGTTGATATTTAAAGCCATGAGGCCGTTCCATTTTGGTTCGCGTAAAATTACGATAAGTAGATTAACCAGGAATTATGATTACCCTCAATTATTAACAATTTATCAACACCCTGTTTATTCTTCAGATGAGGAAATAGGTTTCTTTAAGAAAAATATGCAAATTCGTGTCAAATATTATTAGCTATGAAGAAAGCGCTTAAGATCAATTTAATTCTAATCTTAGGATTTATCTGTATATGTCGTATAAACGCGCAAGATGTTATGGATAATGCTTCCAAAGCCGTATATATTTTTGATATGGCCAGGTATATTGATTATGGACCAGGTTTTAAAGATTCAGCTGTTTTCAAAATAGGAGTTCTTGACAAGGAAGATGAGTTATTCTGGGCCATGGGAAACCTGGCAAAAACAAGAAAAACAATCCAGGATAAACCTGTGAGAATTGTTGTTTTCAGGGATGAGAGTAAGATTGAACATACGCAAATTCTTTTCTTAAAACGCACTAACAATTTCAATCTCTCAAAGGTAAAATCAAAGCTTGAAGGTCATCAAACGATGCTCATTACAGAAGGATATGAGTTCAGAGAATCAATGATCAACTTTGTTATTGTAAATGGGAAACCAAAGTTTGAGGCAAACGAAAAGCTTATTACCGCTGCCGGTATGAAGGTTGATGAGTTGTTCCTGGCCCTAGCAATCAAAACACAGGAGGACTGGGAGAATCTCTTCCAGGTTACAGATGCCGATCTGCAGATACAAAAAGAAACAGTAAAGAAGCAACAGGAAGAAATTGAAATACAGAGAATTGAAATCCTGAAGCAGAAAGCTTTACTCGACAGTCTTGATAAACAGATCGATGAGAAAGAGAAGACACTTACAGAGAAGCAGAAAGTTCTTGAAAAACAATTTGCACAAATAAACAAGCAGCAGGGAGAAATATCAACACAACAAAAAACTATACTGGTTCAGCAACAGGAAGTACAGGTGCAAAAAGATACCCTTGCCAATCAAAAAGCTATGATTACAAATCAGCTTGCAAAAATAGACGAGCAGCTGAATATGATTGCGAACCAGGAAGACAAAATTAAGCTTCAACTTGAGGCAATTGAAAAACAAAGACTGATCCTTTATTTTGTATTGTTTGCTTTATTGCTTGTATGTTTCCTTGGTTATTATATATACAGGGGATACAGGATCAAAAAAGAAGCAAACATCAAACTTGAAGAGAAGAACAGGACGATCTCTGCTCAGAAAGATGAGATTGAGAAACAACGTGATCTGGCTGCTGCTCAGCGTGATCAGATAGCTTACCAGAAAAAACATATTACTGACAGCATCATGTATGCGAAGAGGATTCAGACAGCTCTCATACCATCATTGGAGCTCTTTAGTGAGAAGATGGAGCATTTTGTCCTCTATAAACCTTTGGCAATAGTAAGTGGTGATTTTTACTGGGTGCAGACCATTGATAAGATGCAGGTAATAATATGTGCTGACTGTACAGGACATGGCGTGCCAGGGGCCTTTATGAGCATGCTTGGAGTTACAATGCTGAATGAAATTGTTGTTGGCAAAAAGATTTTAATGCCTGATCAGATCATTGAAAATCTTCGCAGCGGAATAATAAAAACCTTAAAACAGGTTGTCGAGCAAGATGGTGTTAAGGATGGAATGGACATAGAGGTTTGTCTTGTAGACTTTGAAAAGGAGAAACTTTATTTTTCAGGGGCAAATAACCCGCTATATCTGATAAGAAAAGGAGAGCTTATTCATTATCGTGCTGACAAAATGCCTGTGGCAATTCATTATAAAATGACACCTTTTACACTTCATGAAATTGATTTGCAGAAAGGAGATGCTTTCTACATCTTCACTGATGGTTATGTTGATCAGTTCGGTGGCCCGAAAGAGAAGAAGTTTATGTCGAATCAATTAAAAGAAACTCTCCTGAGTATGGATGGTATGCCAATGCTGAAACAAGGCGAAAAACTAAGCGAAATATTCGACAAATGGATGGGCGATCATCCGCAGGTAGATGATGTGACTATAATTGGTGTCAGGTATTGATTAATCACATTCCCATTTAGCAGTACCCATAGCTCCCAGGTTAAGGGTTTTACCATCAATGGCGATGAGCTTGGCTCCGCAATATTCTGCTTCTGATTCTTCACTTACATAATTACCCTGGTCATCGTAAATTACTTTTTTGCAAACCTTACATTCGTCAAGTTCACAGGAAGGAATTGAGATAATCATACATAGAAGACCTGCCGCAAACAATAATTTCTTCTTCATAACATCCATATTATTTTTCAAAATTAGATAAAAAAGTCAACATAGTCAGGTTTGTTAATATATAATTGATTTTTGTCTGTTAAGATTAGATAATTATTTACCAGGGCGTGCATCATTTAACTATATTGTACCGTCATTAGATCAGGAATGAAATACAGGGTAACAAAAAAAAATTAACATGGAAGCATCAGGGATGAAAAAACACGTAACAGTTGTGGCAGCAATTCAGGTTGTTTTTGCACTACTGGGTTTGGTTGGCGCTCTTGCAATATTCTTTGCACTCAGTTTTGCAAGAACACAGGTTGGCGATGTAGAGGTAGCAGGACCTCTGCTTAAGGTACTTTCAATAAGCCTTCCCCTGCTTGTCGGATTCCTTTCGACATTGGGTCTCGTTGGCGGTATAGGCCTCTTCGCTTATAAAGCCTGGGCAAGGTATATTGTTATTGTTGTTTCAGCCCTTGGATTATTAAATATCCCAATTGGAACGCTTAAGGGTGTTTATTTCCTCTGGGTACTTCTTCAGGATGAAACAATAAAATTATTCCAGGAAAATCGATAGTAGCAATAAAAGATCTTAATAAACTCAATATATACATTCCAATGCGGAGATGTCACTAAGGCATCTTCGCTTTTTTTTTGTTTCCTTCGATTGTTTAAGTCATTGTGAGTATTTTTGCATCATAAATTAATTAACCAAAAGATGGCAGAAGACAACAAGATAATTTTTTCAATGCACCGCGTTGCAAAATCTTTTCCTCCACACAGGCAAGTACTTAAAGATATATCATTATCATTTTTCCTTGGTGCAAAGATCGGTATCATAGGTCTTAACGGATCAGGTAAATCAACGCTGCTTAAGATAATTGCGGGACTTGAAAAAGAATACCAGGGTGATATCACATTTCTACCCGGTTATACCGTTGGACACCTTGCACAGGATCCTTTGCTTGATGATTCAAGGACAGTAAGGGAAATAGCTGAAGAAGGTATCGAGGAAACAATGAATGTTATTAAAGAATATGAACAGATAAATAATAATTTCAGCGACCCTGAGGTATATGAAAACCCTGATAAGATGCAACTGCTTATGGACAGGCAGGCTGTTCTCCAGGAGAAAATTGACTATAGCGATGCATGGAACGTGGAACATAAGCTCGAAAGAGCAATGGATGCACTTAGATGTCCACCACCAGACGCCAGGGTTGATGTACTTTCGGGAGGTGAACGCCGAAGGGTTGCACTATGCCGCTTATTGCTAAAGCAGCCAGATGTGCTTCTGCTCGATGAGCCCACTAACCACCTTGATGCAGAATCTGTTCAGTGGCTCGAGACAACACTTAAGCAATACAAAGGGACAGTTATATGTATCACGCACGATAGGTATTTTCTCGATAATGTTGCAGGGTGGATCCTTGAGCTCGATCGTGGAGAAGGAATTCCCTGGAAAGGAAACTATTCATCATGGCTTGAGCAGAAAGCAAAACGCCTTGAAGTAGAAGAAAAAGGCAATGTGAAGAGGAAGAAGATACTCGAGCGCGAGCTTGAGTGGGTGAGAATGTCTCCGAAAGCACGTCATGCGAAATCAAAGGCACGTCTTGGAGCTTATGAGAATCTTCTGAACCAGGATGTAAAACAAAAAGAAGAGAAACTTGAAATATTCATTCCAAACGGGCCAAGACTTGGAGATAAGGTAATAGAGGCAAAAAAAGTCTCAAAAGCATTTGATGATAAAATACTATTTGAAGATCTAGAATTCAGTCTTCCACCTAACGGAATCGTGGGTATTATAGGTCCAAACGGAGCCGGTAAAACTACTCTTTTCAGGATGATAATGGGGCAGGAGAGCGCCTCGAAGGGGACATTCACTATTGGCGAAACTGTATCACTTGGGTATGTCGACCAGTCGCACTCGGCAATAGACCCTGCAAAAACTGTGTATGAAGTAATTTCCGGAGGTCAACAGGATATAATGGTTGGCAACAGGATGGTTAATGCCCGTGCCTATGTTGCCAGGTTTAACTTTACGGGAGCCGACCAGGAGAAAAAATGCGGTGTCCTTTCGGGAGGTGAAAGAAACAGGCTGCATCTTGCCCTAACTCTTAAATCAGGAGCCAATGTACTTCTCCTTGACGAACCTACAAACGATATAGATGTGAATACTCTCAGAGCCCTTGAAGAAGGTCTTGAAAACTTTGCGGGATGTGCTGTTATTATTTCTCACGACCGCTGGTTCCTCGACAGGGTTGCAACCCACATGTTGGCATTTGAAGGCAATTCAAAAGTTGTATGGTTCGAAGGATCTTATTCAGAATATGAGGAAAACCTAAGAAAGAGAGTTGCAGATACAACTCCTGTCAGAATTAAATACAAAAAACTGGGATGACGCAACCAAAAGCGGAGAAATTTAGTCTGACATTCAGGGGAAAATATGATACGTATAACTAATCTTAACAAAATGAAGAAACTTATTGCAGTTTGTTTTGTAGCTTGTTTTGTCTTTGCATCTTGCGATAAAGACGAAACTACAAGTGAAAAATTCAGCACACAAACAGTGGAGCAGAATAAAGCTATTGTGGAGGAATCAGGTGTTCAGTTCGTTCAGTCGATGAACAGGATGGAGTCTCTTCAGTCAATTGATGTAATGATGAGCTTTGGGAATCTTGGTATCCCGGGATCCAAGGGAACCGTTCAAAACATCCCGACAATGGATGCTATCCTCAATGTCGCAAAGGGTAATGCCACTATTGGCAATGTTTTTTCAGCAATGTCAAGCCCAGACCCGCAAATTTTATGGCAGGGTGTTCTTGGTACTTATACATGGAGTAAAATTTTGCATCAATGGATTTTTGTTGCAGGCGGTACGAAAGCAATCTTTCTTTTCCCCTCCTCTGAATCTGCTTTGACTAACGATGCCACCCTTACTTTGTCCAACTTCACAAGCACAACTATCACAGACCCAATGGATCCGGATCTACCTTCAAAGTTTCCAGCTTCACTTAACATTGAACTTAAAAAAGGCGACAATGCATTGATGTCTTATGCTTTCTCAGCAACTTATAATGCAAATGGGATACCAAGTATGATTGCCTCGGATCTTACACTTGAGACATTCAAATGGGAGGTTGACCTTACAAATAATTCATCAGAGGTTTCTGTTAACTATAAGCTGTCTGAAAGCTCAAAGGTTGTTCTCGACCTGGGAATGGGAGGGAAGGGCAACTTCACAGTAGAAAACTACGATGCCAATACAAAAACAATGTCTGAGACATATACATACACAGATTATGAATATAATCCGATTACCCAGGATTGGGATGAACATGAAGTTACAGCCACTGATACATGGGAAGAAACCGAGTTTGAGGAAATTATCAATTCAGCAAATGCTCATTTCCAGCTTTTCAATGTAGTGTTAAGAGGTGATATTAACATCAAAGCCTTTATGGACCAGATGAGAACACTTGATGCAAATGAGACAATCCAGGAAGATGCTTATTTTAAAGCAATGGCTGATGAAATTAATAAAAACCTGAACCTGAGGCTTGTTAATGCTGCTAATAATGAAATCATGGCCAAGGCTGAAGCATACGTAACACATCAGGTTTATAACTGGGGTGATGACTATGATGTTGATTTCAGGCTCACTTTTGGAGATGGCTCACTTGCTGATGTAGAAACATATTTCAATCAGGGTTTTGCCGATTTTATTACAGCTGTCAATGACCTGATCAGTGATATTAATACTGATTTTGGAGCTAATTTAGAACCGGTTGGAAAATAACTGAAAGCTCATATTGACCAGTAAATCATATATAATTCCCCACCCCAGGGTGGGGAATTTACCTTATAATGAGGGTTGTGAAATAAACGCCATAACCTCCCCATACTCCAAGACCTCCAATAATATTTGATTTTAGCCCCGAGAGTGATGAGGCAAACGGGTTGCCTGAATTAAAAACTTCATCCTGGTAAGATTTCCAGAATTCAAAATGCTCTTTGTCGATAGTACAGAATTTTATATCAACTGTATCGCCAACCCTGAACCACGAATTTTTATCCTGTGTCAGGTAGTTATTCTGTCCCCTTTGCATAGTATATCCGAATCTTTGTCCATTAAAATACGAATCACTTATTCCCATCATCAAAGAAGATGAGAACCGGCTGTCTTTGCCCCTGACTTTTGACAATACGCGGTAATAGTTACTCTCTTCTGGTGGATCGTTGAATTCAATTGTTATTGTTCCAAGGCTGTCAGAACCTTCCTTCAAGTTGAAATTAACAATATCAGCCGATACTATTTCAGGTATTGTTGTTGTACTGATGACCGTTTTACCTCCGTATTCTGCAGTTATTGTGTAAGACTTCCCGGGCATTCCTTTTATTTCGTTGCCTTCAAAAACAAAAGGAGGAAAGTATTCCGGAATTTTCCTTAGTATAAGAACTTCTGAATTCTCGCCATCGCTTAATGTCACTTTTGCTCTTGTAAGAACAAGTTGCCGTATTGATGCAGAATCAAGTGAAGAAAAGTAAGGCGTATTTTTTGTAAGAAGAACCTTTGCAAATTGATTGTTCTCTATCCAGCCATCAACAACAATCATGTCGTCAGGATCAGAAATACCATCTTCAAATTCGTCAGAACACCCTGTGAAAAGAAGCAGCAGGATGAGTGGAATAATATGTTCAATTTTTTCTTTCATAAATCTAAAAAAAGAAGCTCCAGCTTAATGAAGGGATAACCGGGAACAGGCTTACTTGTATCGGTTTTATCTGCAGTGAATAATCCTCAATACTGCCTTTTGCTTCAAAGTAAATGAAATATGGATTAGCCCGGTTATAAACATTGTAAACTGAAAAGGTTAATTCTGTAGGTATTGTTTTTTTGATCATGATCTTTCTTGACAATGAGAGATCAGCTCTGTGATAAGGAGGCATTCTGAAAGTATTTACAGCGCCGTACTGGTTAATTATATTGCCCTGTATGACATACCTTCCAACCGGTACTGTATATGCATTTCCTGTTATAAAGACGAAAGTTGCAGACAGATTCCAGTAATTATTCAGCTTCTCAGTAACAACAAGTGTGATATCATGCCGTCTGTCATACTTTGCAGGATACCACAAGCCCGAGTTGATCTCATCGAATTTTTGCTCAGTCCTTGCCAGTGAATAACTTAGCCAGCCTGTAAAATTACCTTTTTTCTTCCGGAGGTAAATTTCAGCACCGTACGCCCTGGCATAACCCGAAACAATGTTCTGCTTAAAATCACCGAACATTGAATTATAAATAACACCCCTCATAAATTCAGGCTTGTTATTCATATCTTTAAAGTACATTTCAGATGAAAACTCGAATTCATTATCAGCAAACGTCCTGAAATAACCGAGGCTAACCTGGTTACCTGTTATGGGTTTTATTCCATCAGTACTTGGAATCCACACATCAGTGGGAAGAGAAACTGTGGCTGATGTAGAAAGATGAATGTACTGTGCTGTCCTCATATAGGATGCTTTTACCGAGCTCTCATTGTCAATTTTGTATCTGGCTATCAATCGCGGTTCAGGATTGGAATAAAAAGCTACTGATTCAATATTTTTATAAGAAATTGTATCTAGAATACGATCAGAGTCATTTTTAATATATCTAGTATAAGGTCCATGGTGGCTGAACAAAGAATACCTTAGCCCTGCCGAAACTGAGAACTCAGGACTGAAGCTGATTTCATCATCGATGAATAACCCTGCCTCCATTGCATTCATTTCGCTGAACTGGCCAAAGTTCAGTAGGAATCCGGTTGCCGCGGCATCAATCCTGGTTGGGATGAACTTATGTTCTGTCACCTCAAGACCCGCAGAGATGTTGTGGTTTCCTGAAATCAGGCTAAAATCACTTCTTAGATTATAATCCTCAACAAAAGAGAATAAGCTCAAAGAATAATCTTCCTGTGAGCCGGAAAGCTCAAAGATGTACTTAGTCCATGATGCTGACGTTTTTACAGAGGCATTTTGACCAGTGTTATGATCCCATTGAAAAGTGATAAGGCTGTTTCCCCAGCCAACGTTATTATCCTGGTTAAGTCCTTCCTGATGTAACTCATACCTGTCTTTACCGGTATAAGCTGAAATGAAGATCTTGTCGGAAGTTGACAGGTTAAAGAGAAATCCGGCATTCAGATCAAAGAAGTTATAATCATTCTTTTTGCCAAAGAATGTCTGGTTTTTAACAAGACTGCTGATCACAGGCTTTGCAAAAAGATCAAGATATGTGCGTCTTGCTGCTAATATGAAACTCGTTTTTTCTGAAACAGGTCCTGATACTGTAAGGCGCGATGATATCAGTCCAATATTGCCTTTTACCTCAACAGAGTCAGGGTTTCCCTGGATACTCCTGATGTTAATGACTGATGAAAGCTTTCCTCCAAATTTTGCCGGTATACCAGATTTTATAAGATTAACATCCCTGATAAGATCAGGATTGAAAATAGAGAAAAAGCCAAGTAAATGGCCGGGATTATAAACCAGGGCATTATCATAAAGAATAAGATTCTGATCGTTACTTCCACCCCTGACAATAAATCCAACATTTCCCTCTGATCCTGACTGAACTCCGGGTGTATATCTCAGAAGACCAAGAGGATCTGTTTCGCCAAGCAGGGAAGGCATTTTCATGATATCTTTCTGTTTCATTGTCAATGAACTCATTCCTGAAGATCTCACTATATCCTGTGGTGCTTCAGCCGAGACTTTCACTTCTGGAAGAGAAACATCAGCAGATTTAAGAAGAACAGAAATGCTCAAGCTATCTCTAAGAGTGATAATAGTATCAACTTCAGTATAACCGATGTGTGAGAATAATAACCTGTGTGTTCCTTTGTTCAATAACAGTTTGAAGGTACCATTTTCAGCAGATGAAGCGCCGGTCGCGGACGAAAGATCAATAATAGTTACAGCGGGTATTGGCTCATGGGTATTAAAATCTGAAACATACCCCTTTATGACTACCATTTGAGCTGAAAGAGAATTACAAATGGAAAGAATTGCCATTGTGATGGCAATCCCTTTTATCATTTTATAAAAAGGAGAGGAAGATATTATATCCGGATTTTTTCCCATGAGGCAAGTCAGAAAGGCTGGTAAAGATAAGAAATTAGATGAAAAGGGTAATCCCGTGTAAAAAAGCAAACCCCTCCGGGAAGACTTAGAAAGGGCAATATCGGGATTGTAGTTTGTTTAAGAGCTCTCTGATTAAACTTTCTGATATATAATATGTTGTAATATTGATATAATTGAAAAGGACTTCAGGTTAAAATTAAAAACACAGGAATATGGAATCAACACAAGAAACAACAAACTACCACGAAATACATGAGACAAGGATTAGCAGGGTTTCGTGGGCTGCCGTGTTTGGAGGTACACTTATAATGCTCATAACACTAATGCTATTGAGCCTTCTTGGCATTGGCATTGGAATAGGTTCAATTAACCCGCTTGATGAAGCCCGGCCCATGGAGGGTGTTGGCACAGGAGCCCTAATATGGTGGGTAATCAGTAATCTTCTGGCGGTTTTCACAGGCGCATATACAGCCTCAAAGCTTACGAATTTGTCTTACAGGTCATCAGGCTTGCTTCATGGGATACTTTCCTGGAGCCTCTTTACAATTATTTCGTTTACACTGATGACAACCGCTATAGGTGGAATTATAAGCGGCATTGGCGGCACTGTTTCAAAGAGCCTGTCAGCAGTAGGGAAGGGAGTTTCAGAAATTGCCCCACTTGCAAAACAGGTAGATACAGACCGGATCAACAGGATGATCCAGGATGCGCTTTCTCAAAATAATGAGAATACGGGAATGGGAAGTTCGGCTGAAGGTCAGGAGTTTGATCTTGATATGATGGCAGTAGTTCAGGAGGTCTTTATCCAGGATGGTAAAATCAACACCAATGTTGATCGCCAGCAGGTTGTAAATGCGGTTGCCGACAATTCCTCATTATCACGCCAGGATGCCGAGCGTGCAGCAGATGTGATAATTCAGCAATACCAGGAAATGCAGCCGCAGTTGCAGCAGCTGAAGGTAAAAGCACAGGAGACAGGGCAGGAGGTAGCTGATGTTGTTTCGAAGGCTGCTATATGGGCTTTTGTTGCTTTGGTACTTGGCGTGTTTACAGCAGCATTTGGCGGATCGCTGGGAAAACCTGCTGTGAGTGAAACTTCGAGGGTGGTGATACGTTAAGAATCTTTTTCTGAGACAGTTAAGCGCAATAGGACTTTATGCCTTGTTGCGCTTAATTTTTAAATTAGACAGTGGGTGTGAGTGTATGTTTTGATGAAAAAGAAACGAGCGTGGTCGCTCCCGCTTAAGTATGTGAACAGATAAACTTTGAGTGAGTGTGAGAGTGAGAGCGAGGAAAAAAGAGCGAGAATGATCGCTCCCGCTCTCACTCTCGCTCTTTTTTCTGGTAGCCCCACCAGGAATCGAACCTGAATCTAAGGTTTAGGAAACCTCCATTCTATCCATTGAACTATGGGGCCAAAATGAAGCGCAAAATTATATCTTTTTTTTCTTTAATCAAAGCGCTCAAATTTCTCAATCATACCAACAGTTATTTTCACAGCATTGCCAGTTAATACCCATTGTCCTCTGTTTGATATGATTCAATAAAATAACAATACTTTAAATAATTTATTGAAAATTAATATGTTATTAACTTAATTAAGCTTACATTGCCAGAAAAGCTTATCATTTTCAAATTAGTAAATTATGTCAGAAAAGAAACCAAATATTTTGAAATCACCTGATCTCTCCGGTCTTAAAGAAGTAGTTATTGATAAAAAAACAAAGATATATATTGCCCAGGATGCCGATGTTGAAGAGGCTAAGACCCGGTATTTATTAAGAGGTCCTTCGAAGAGACTAAAGTAAAGCGATATTATATATGTTTTAATGAAAAAGCCATTCCGATCGTTTGCATCTAATGCCTGGTCTGCCCTTATCAGGGGCATTTCTTTTACAATGATGTTGATGTTATCGCTGAAAAGAAATGGAGGACACATCAGGAAATTAAAGCTTGATCATGGAGGGATCAGAAGAACCTGTAAGCTATATATCCCGGACTTATATGACGAATCGAAAGCTGTTTCCCTGGTCATTGTACTTCATGGCCGGGGAGGAAATGGTGACAGCATGATATTGATCACCAAAAAAGGATTCAACAGGCTTGCAAACAAAGACATGTTCATTGTAGCATATCCGGATGCTGTGGAGTTGAACTGGAACGACGGCAGGAAAGATGAACAGTCACACGACAGGGCTCACAGGGAAAATATTGATGATGTTGGTTTTATCTCGGCATTAATAGATGAGATGATGAAGATCTATAAAATCGATAGCGCCAGAATCTACGTTACAGGAATTTCGAATGGGGCTATTATGTGTTACAGGCTGGCATGTGAGCTATCTCATTTGGTCGCCGCCATTGCACCTGTCGATGGAAATATACCTGTTATGCTTTATCCCGAGTGCTCCCCCTCAATGCCGGTCTCTGTTTTGGCTATAAACAATACAGACGACCCGCTGGTACCATTTTCAGGAGGGGATATACATGATAAATTTAATAGTCTAAACCTCGGCAAGGTTTTGTCAGTTGACGAATCAATTGCTTTCTGGATAAGAAGGAACGGATGTTCAACAATTCCTGTTGCTATTGAGATTAAAAAGCGGCATCCTGAAGATAAAACAAGGGTTAATGTGAGGAGGTACATTAACGAACATAACGGCGCTGAAGTTGTTCTTTATACCATCGACGGCGGGGGACATACCTGGCCGGGAGGACTGCAATATTTACCTGTAAGTATTATCGGAAAAACATGCAGGGATTTTGATGCGAATGAAGTAATCTGGTCTTTTTTTAGAAATCATTCCAAGCCCATTGGGGATACAAATGGCAAAGGGAAATAATATAGAATCTTTCAGGGAAAAAGGGTGGTTGAAGCTTGACAATGCAGCAAAACTCTACCCGGCTATTATTTCCAAAGACCTCACTTCAGTATTCAGGCTCACAGTATACATGAAGGCAAGAATAAAGTATTCCGCCATCCGGGAAGCCGTTGTAATAACTTCCCAAAGGTTTCCTTATTTCAGTGTTTCGCTGAGAAGCGGCTTGTTCTGGCACTTTCTTGAATTTAACAATCAGCTGCCAAGAATACAGGTTGAGGAGGAAATTCCTTGTACTGCTTTTGCCGTTAAAAGAAGAAATGAGCCGTTGTACAGGGTGCTTGTAAAGGGGAACAGGATATCAGTCGAGTTTATCCATATCCTTACAGATGGTTCAGGTGCAATGGAATATTTCAAATCACTTTTATATTCATACCTGTCACTCACAGGAAAACAAATAAGTTCAGATGGAGGAATAATTCTCCCTGATTCTCCTGTCTTAAACGAGGAAATGGAGGATTCATACATGAAGTATTTCAAAAAGGTTCCCCCTCCTTCAGGTATTACAAAAGCCTGGCACCTGCCCTTCAAACTTAACAAAAGACCACGGTTAAGAGTTATGCACGTTGAGATGGCTGTTGATCAGGTACTCATCCGGGCACATAAGTATAATGTTTCAATAACTGAATACTTTATTTCAGTTTACCTTCTATCTTTGCAGGAGATATTCCTTGGAGGCAGAAAAACCTCCGGGAAGGCGCTACGAATAGAAGTTCCTGTAAACCTGAGAAACAAGCTTCCGAGCAGGACCATGAGGAACTTCACTCTCTTTGTATTGCCTGAGATAGATCTTAGGCTGGGGACTTACACTTTTGAGGAAATATTGCAATCTGTCCACCACCAGATGCAGCTTAGCTCCGATATTAAACAGATAGGCAGGTTCCTGTCACAGAATGTAAGTTATGAGAAGCTCCTGCTTATTAGGGCTCTTCCCCTGTTCGTTAAAAAAATCTCAATAGCAGCCATATACAGGGGACTTGCCTCAAGACGCTTTTCAGGCATGGTCACCAATATGGGTCTCATAAAACTCCCGAAGGAAATGGAGGAAATGATTGATTCATTCGAATTAATTGCTCCTCCTCCAAACCCTGAAGTGAAGGTTGGTTGTACAATGATTTCTTTCAACAATAGGCTTAGGATTTGTTTTTCTAATCTTACAAGTTCTCATGAACTGGAGCGTTGTATCTTAAAACATCTGACCGGAACCGGAATAAATGTAAAAATCCTAAGCTGCAATTAAACTCTTGATTATGAATATTTGTGATAATTGCGGTGTTGAACTTGATGACAATTTTAAAATTTGTCCTTTGTGTGGAAAAAATCCCTTAACGGCTGCAGAAGGTGCGACACTTAATAATCCATCCGGAATAATTCAGATTTACAACAGGGAAGTCAGAAAGTTTTTCTGGGAGCTGGCAGGGATAATTGCATTTTGCGCTGTTTCGGTTGGTACTATTGTTGACCTTATAACAAACAGAAAACCAACATGGTCATTGTTTTCAGGGATTTCAATTTTTGCTGCCTGGACTATACTTACTGTGTTTCTCCATGCCGGCAGGCGGCTATTGATAATCATTCCAGGTCTTCTTATTACAACACTGGCAAGCCTGGTTGTGTTTGACCTTCTTTTGGAAGGGAAGACATGGTTCCTCCCAGTCGCTCTCCCCCTTACCCTGGCAGTCTTTGTCTCAACAGGGATAATAATTGTTCTCTATAAAGCTGCAAATTTCAAAGGGCTGAACATCCTGGCATTTTCCACCCTTATCCTGTCCGGACTATGTATAGTAATAGAATTGCTGCTTGACAGATTTGAAAACGGGTTTGCTGATCTCCGTTGGTCATTGATTGCTGCTATCTCGATCTTTCCTGTTTCAGCTTTGCTTTTATTTTACCATTACCGCCTTAAAAGAGGAAACCGCCTTGACAGCTATTTTCATATTTAAAAAGATTTAAGGGCAGTATCCTTAATCCACCAGGGAAAATAACTAAACTTTGGAGAAGGTTTTTAATCGATAGGTTTTATAAGGTACATTAATTCCCTGTCGTGGTTATTCACTATTCTGCACTCATTGTCAAAGATCATTGTTTCTCCGTTCTCTCGTGAGTAAGGTTTCCATGGGGGGAGAACTTTGTCTGCATTTGGATTACTTGTTTTGGCAAAGTTCAGCCAGGCTGAGCTCATCTTTTCGGCAAGTGCATAAGCATCTTCTCCTTTGCCTGTCCATTGCATTTGTCCTAGTGAAACATTATTGAAAACAAGAGCTATGTCGAGACCATGGAATGATCCTCTTGTGCCGTTTTCAATGGGACTCTTCCAGGTTAACATGTATGTATAGACAGGGGCCTTACTTTTCGCTGACCAGGCATCGGCAACCATGATAGTGTATGGACGGAATACTGTATCAATTGAAAGTAAGTCTTGCGGTGAATAACCGGGATAGGATTTCCCGAACAGCTCAATATATTTTTCAGCTTTTTCACCGTACCCTTTAACAAGCCTTTCCCTGGCTTGTTCCATTGTAAGGTTCTTTTCACCATATACAGTTCTTCGCAGTTCATTGAATGTGGTTCCTATTAATACAGGCACATCCTTCGATATTTCTGAGAAAGAAGGGGAGAATGGTTGTTGAAGCAGGTTTACACCATCCGGCACCGGACCAAACCCAAACATTTTTGCTGTCCCTGGTGTCCTCATACCGACTGTTTTTGTCAATGCCTTATTACCTGCTTCAACAAGTTTCCGGTATGGTATAGTATCAAGACTGCTTACCTGTGCTGCTGAAAGACCGAGTTCTTTCAGCAGGGCACGGGTTATGAGTGTTGATTTCTCTTTTGTCATCACATTGAGAAGAGTCCCACTCTGGATAATTGCCTTGTGAAATAACCCCTTTGCTGCAGGCATGCAAAGGAGGGTGGCCACCTTTCCGCCGCCACCTGATTCTCCGAAAATCGTAACATTCGAAGGATCACCGCCGAATTCTTTTATGTTTTTGTTGATCCATCTAAGCGACTCAACGAGATCGAGCATTCCAACATTTGCTGATGAGGCATATTTTGCTCCATATTCTGACAGATCGAGGAATCCAAGAATGTTAAGCCTGTGGTTTACCGAGACCAGTACTATATCGCCTTTCTTTGCAAGCATCTCCCCATAAGAGACAGGATCGTTACTTGATCCTGAAGCAAATCCACCACCGTGGATCCAGAGCATTACAGGACGTTTCTTGCCATCGTTAAGACCCTGGCTCCAGACGTTTACAGTGAAAAGCTTTTGCTCATTCATCGTCGAATCTGAAGGTGAGCCATTCCCCTGCATTGCATGGGACTGAATTTCGTACATTCACGTATTCCTTTCCAGGAATCGGGTCTTTGTGGAGGCATAAACCTTTCGGCTTTGGCGTAAGGGATTCCTTTGAAAGAATAAATTCCGTTCTCGAAGCTGCCTGAAACTGATCCAGAGGTTGTTTTTATAATAGGTTTTTCATTTATTGCCCGAGCGTCACAAGAAGAGTTGAGATAGATTATCGAAAAGCAGATAAGGATGATGTTTGTCCGTTTTTTCATTTTCAAATTTTCAAATTTTCATTTTTATTTTTCTTTTCTCCTGGTAGCTAAACTGTTTTTCATAATCGATAGCTTTGGGTTTCGTCGTTTTGGATCATTCAGTTAGCTGCTCATTTACAATGCAGAAGTTTTTAGGATAGTTAGGATTTAAATATATAATAATTTTTCTTTGGAACAAAAGTCACCCCGGACTACCATACCCTGAACCTTGCACCTCACCTTCGCTAAAGCTACGATGAACAAAGCACCTCACACAATTATTCAATTAAAAGTATCGCAATCCGGTTAATGTCAGAGGGATTTTCAGAGATGACACTAATATCCATACCAGCATTGCGGACTGTCTGGTAAACGTCGATAGCGAAGCTTTCGGGACTTGGTCTTGATTTTTTCTTATCCTTGCAATCAACACGGTTGCCGGGACATTCTTTACACGAATCGCAACATGTCTGGTTTAACAGGAATGCTTTATGATGCCCCAAAAGGAAGATCCTTCTCTCAATATCAAGTAATCTTTCTGTCATATCCTTCGACCACTCAGAAGGATATTTATTTTTATCGGCATACTTATTCAGCCTGATTATCAGTCCGCTTTGATATTCTTTGAAAAACTTATTGCAATCCTGAACTGAAGGGGTGTTTGGAGGACAAGCTCCCAAGCCGTAATCAGAACAACCAAAAGCACATTTTACTCTTACCCATTGAGCAACAATTATTTCTTTCGGATCGATCCACCTGTAATCATGAAGATCACTACCTGCAAGGATTGATTCTATTTCATCTTTATTGACCATATCCAAATATAAAGAAAAGCATTATTCCTGCATCAGACACGTTTACGACTAGATTGAATACAGAGGGAAACACTAATCCGGGAAGTTCGTGATTATCTGGCAAGATCTTTCTTTTTCTTTATGTCCCCGATGACAAACAATATCCCTGCAAGAACAAATGGAAGACCCAGTAAAGTAATGTTAACTAAACTTTGGAGCAGTTTAGAGCCATTGAAATCGGAAATAAACACTCCAAGTCAGTCCGGGAGCTAAACAGGGGAAGTTTCTTTAGATGAATTATCAATAATTGTGAACCTGACCAGAATTATGTTGACAATCCAATCTTTACTAACCATGGAATTCCCTGATAACGTTGAAAATGCCGTTTATCAGCATCTGGACAGCAATAACTGAAAGGATAAGACCCATTATTCTTGAGATGGCTTTGATAATTGCAGGTTTTAACCTTTCTGCAATTCTTTTACTGAGAACAAACATAAAGTAAGTAATAAGGCATACAAAAGCAAAAACAGCAATTATTAAAAGGGTATTTAAGAAGCTGCTTCCCTGACCGACGAAGTTCATTGCTGTTGAGATTGTTCCCGGACCAGAAAGAAGTGGGATCCCAAGGGGAGAGACTGCCATATCATCATAAGATGCCATCACATCTTTTGCATTTGTTTTTTGAGTTTTCGACTGCTTGCCCTGGAGGAGATCATAACCAATAAAAAATACGATTATTCCTCCTGTTATCTGAAAGGCAGGAAGTGTAATATTGAATAATCTGAATATAAGGTGTCCAAATAGGCTAAATACAGTAATAATTATGAAAGCAACGCTAACTGCTTTGAAAGCCACTCTTTTGATTATTTCATGATCCTCATCACCAACCATCGAAAGGAATACCGGGGTGTTCCCGACAGGATTCAATATTGCAAAGAAACCTACAAAAACAGTAGTAATGAATAAAATAAAATTTGGAATTGAGTCCATGATGCCTTTTATTTATCCTGCACTAAGTTATTAATTTAGTATGATAAATTCCATCTTACCTGCAAATTCCGGTACTAAAGCAGGGGAGAAGCGAACAAATACTTTTTCTAATTATTGGGCTCAATAGTTAAAATCAAAACTTACCGTTTTTCCATTTACTATCTGAAATGTCGGTGCAACTCTTTCGTAAATATAAAAGATTCTTGTATTATAATTCCCATACAATAGTTCCTTGCTAAAAACACCATTTCTATCAGGAGATCCTTTGTATAATATATAATCCATATTATCAAGCGAATAGATATTGACCTGGACATCAGAATAATCTGAACCAGCAATCTTAAACGTCATTTTTAATTCTCCCGTCAGATCTAATTCATCTTTGTTGCATCCTGAGAACGCCAGGGAAATGGCCAAAAAAGGGATTATTAATTTTTTCATAGTTTTGTTTTAAGCAATTTAACATAGTTACTTTAAAATCTTTATCTAAATCATTAGGCTTTATCTTCAATAGTTGGATCATTCACTCTTCCCATGAACAGTATTGTCCCTGTTGAAGTCTCATGAATGAAGTATAGAAAGGGATGATCAATATCCACTTTCCAGGCCGACGGTTCTATCTCTGCTGTATTTAAACTTATCTCTACAATTGTTGCTGCAGCTGCTTCTGTGCCTTCCTCATTTGTTTCGATGAATGATTGATGTATTACCCTGCTGATCTGAAGCTCTCGGTCGCTTATTTTGCTGAAGTCAGCCCAATCGGAGAACGCAACTCCCATTCCCAAGTTTATCAGATCATTATTTAACAGTCTCTTGAATTTATACTTGAATTTTGGCATACTCAGTTCCACTTTGTGAGTATTACTATTAGTCAGCAACGCCATCCACTCGTTCCACTGTGATGGTGAAAGAGTCTTAGCCACATCAGAGGTGGGAACATCGGCATCAGGCAAAACGACCAGCATAGAATAGTTCCCCTGCCCATAAGGGATGTCAACAAGTGTCAGACTATTGTATTTAGCGGCTCTCAGGTTCTCTTCCTGATGCATCATGGGAACTGTCTTAGGTGTTGATGGAGTTACATAAAATGGCTCATTTTTTGTATCAGCCTTATCAAACTGTGTCTTAACCCCCTATAATCTGGACATTTTTCTTAAAAGAATATAGTATTTCTTGTTTAATGTTTTCGTTATTTTCATTTATCACCCGATTAGCAAAGGTAGCCGTATCTCCGGATTTGTCAAGAGCAAGACCAGTGTCCGCACAGCCCGACACTCTTGACAACTCCTCCGATACTACCGCTGTCTGGTGCATATCGGATGAGAATGACATGTAATATTCATTCCATTTTTGCATTGGCGTTTTTCTTTTTAGGCTACCATGTTTGCGTTTATTATTGTAATGATCCATGTAAGCAGCTAATGTAAGTTTGGCTTCATAATAGCTCTCAAAATCAAAGCGTTTAATGACTTCTCTTTCCAGGATGCTGTGGAAAGCTTCGATGTACGAGTTTTCTTCGGGAGTTGCGATATGGGTGAACTCCTGGTTAGCCTCAAGATATCGGAGATAATGTCTGACTTTATTTGCAATGAACTGTGAACCATTGTCATTACGCACGATAACGCCCTTGAGGCCATGATTAAGGTCTATGCGACTGATCATTTTTATTAAATCTATTTTTCTGATGCTGCTCTGGAAGATCCAGTCAATTATTCTACGGGTATAAATATCCATTATTGAGAGTAGGTAATAATTTTTACGTTCCCCTTTAACCCATATATATTTTATATCCCAGCATAAATACTCCATTGGTCGTGTAGCTGTTATCTTCCGGAACTGGACGAACTCTCTCTTGCCATGAGTTTTTATGACTTTCCCAAGAAGAAGATTGCTCTCATCCATTAACCGGTATACTTTCTTGTGATTAATAATATATTCAAGATCTTTCAGCTCTGAAGTTACATTCTGATAGCCATAACAGACAAATTCGCCGCTGATGATTCGTTTAATTTCATCCACAACAACATTATTGTTTACTTCCGTCCCATCAAGCTTTATGGTTTTTGTACTTGGCCGTATTCCTTTGCGATTATGAGAAGGTTTATAGTAATAGCTGCTTCGAGGGAAGTTAACCCATTCAGCGAGTTCTTTCATCGATGTACTGCCCTTAAATTGAGTAATAACACTCATCTTTTCTTCGGTCCGATAGGAGTTTTTTTTAAAAGCTCGTTTTTTACTTCGATCTCAAGAGCTTGTTTGGCTATGATCCTTTTGAGCCTTTCATTCTCCAGTTCAAGTTCACGGATTTCTGGATCTATTCTCCTATGCTTATCCTTTAATCCGCTGATGCCCTCAGCAAGATATTTGCGTTTCCATCTGGAATACAAAGATGGTGCAATTTGGTATTTGCGAATGGTTACAGCTTGTCCTTCTCGCTCACCCTCCTGAAGAATTGATAATCGATCCTCAGGCGTAAATTTTCTGTTTGATTTTGACATAATTCCCAAATTTAATTAGACCTATTTTGTTTTTCAAATTATGTCCAGCTATTTGGGGGGTTAAGACAACTGGTTTCTCCACTTTCCGTTAAAATAGACAGCATTAATAAGTAGCATAGCAAGATCTCGATCAAGATAATCTAACATGTCAGTGATCTTATCATGAGTCTTGTCGGCAATCCAGTCGTTAACAATCTTTACAGCATCAGGATTTGTGACATCTATACCACGTGCTTCCGCTTTATACCAGTTTTGTACATCTGTAATAAATTCCTGTTTAACATTTAGTCGTTTTTCCACCCATACAGAATTGGCAATTTCCACATCAACGAGTTCATCTACATTTACCATCTCTGTCATCAGTTTAACGTACGTGTCATTTATCTGTTCAAGGGTTTTGCCCTCCAGCCTGAGCGCTTTCTTCATAGCTATAAAGGTCTCTCCCGATGCACCATTTAGAGTCATTGATAGTGCACTGGAAATGCTGAACGGAGAAATCATTATGTTATCCATACCTTTTTGATCAGCAAGGATAGGTGCGAATAGATCAAAGGCAAACTTGTTTGCAGAATCAATTACTTCTTTTTGATAGATCTCTGTAGATATATTTAAAGGGTTTCCTGGATCTAATGATTGATCACTTGAACCATTTTTTTCACAAGAGAGTAACGCGACTAACGAAACTAAAATGGTTAAGAGTAATCCGGATTTGAATATATTTTTCATTGTATTGGTTGTTGGGTTATAGTGTGATGAACAAAAACCGTACCACTTAAGTGTTTTTAATGTACTTGCTAGCACATGGATTTTTCCGTGTAACGTGAGTCTGTGCAAAAACTATTTTTAACTTTTTGAGAATTCATTATTTCAATTTTCTCATGTACATCTATCCGAATAGCTTTTAAGTATTTGCCAAGAACCGACTGCAGGGAGCTCACCGAAGGTAAATCCTTATTGGTTATAACGCATGTCATTTTATTTCCAGCGCTAACTGTTCAAAATTAATGGCTTTATTATTTCTTCTATAAAATCAATTCTGTCAAACACTGTTGGTTTAAAATAAGAAGTTACTGAAACTACGAGATTATTCTCCGGATCTACATAAATTACATTTCCACTATTGCCTATTGCGGCGTAGATGTTTTTTTCCTTATTAATTATCCACCAAAGATAACCATACAGCATATTCCTGAATTTATCTCCTGTTGTACATATAGGCTTTGTAATTTCATCAATCCACTCAGAAGGTACAATTTGATTTCCTTTATAATTTCCCATATTTGAACAAAGTAGTCCTATTTTAGCCATATCTTCAGCTGAAAAGCACAAACCATAACCAGCTGCTCCAATGTTCTGTGGGTCACAAAACCAAACATTTTTCTTTGGTTTTTTATTCATTGTGAAGTCCTTATGTTCTTCGACTGTTTTAGCAAAGTAATTAATGTGTCTTTGCACCCCTATAGGTTCAAATAAATACTTATTTGCAAAATCTACAGGAGTCATATCGCTTACTTTATTTAATAAGCCTGTTAGTATGTGCAAGCAAACAGTCTGATATCTAAATTCGTTTGTGATACCTTTTCTTCCACCTAAAAAATCTAAGGATGTTATGGTCCAATCATTACTGGAACACACCTTTGTCCATGGGTCTCCTTTGCATTTATAAGGAGCTGTCATTGTAAGTAGATGTTTAATATTAACATCATAAATTATTCTTTCTCCCCGCTTGACTTTGTAATCAGGAAAATAATCCAATATTTTATCATCTATACTGTTTATTAGACCTTTATCTAATGCTATTCCGATTAATAATGAAACAATACTTTTTGTTGCAGACATTATGTGAGTGCTATCACTTTTTTTATAATTATTCCATTCATCAGAATATATCTCATAGCCGTCTTTATAAATAAAAACCTGACAAATATTTGGTTGCTCTTTTTCAATTAGACAATGTAGTTTTTCTTTTTTCATTTCATTACCATGGATAGTAATAATAGTGTAATTATGGTTTTGCAAAGAGAGTTTTTCATTCGCTTGTCGGGTTGCAAGAAATACTACAAATTTTGTTCATGAAAACAATGAGCCATTTTCATTTTTTATTATCAATTTCATTGCATTCATTGGAGTTATTACCTGAATTGTTTCAATAATCTCTTTGTAATAAATCCTATACTGTGAAAGAACTATCTCAAATTCTTCAATTGTATCCGCATACCAAAAGTTTAAACCTACTGTTGGGTCGTCTTTGAGACAATATGTTATAATTGTATGACTTGTATCAATCTCTCCATTTTGAAGCTTTTGCCCAAACTCCATCATTTTGGTTGTATCAATCCGAACTTTAACAAAGAAAAGCATTCTGCCAACAGTTTTATCATTGCTGGAAAATCCTAATCCTTTTTCAATTAGGTCAATCATTAATCCACTTTGACTTTGGCCAGTTTTTGCTTTTTGCTCATTAATTTTGTCAAGTAAATCAATTGGTAAATGAACTGCAATACATTTTTTTGACATTTTTTGTCCTCCTAATTTATGGTTAAACATATTGCTTTGATACCATCATTAGAAGCTTATTTCACTTTTTTTTCGCTTAAAATTAAAAAATCTACTTTGTCAGTCAATAATCGTTGAACCTGTTTGTGAAACTCGTTTGTCGGAGATGTCTCATGTAAAGTCTTATACACACTAACTACATCTTTTAAATCCTTTATCTCTGATTCTATCCGTGCAGGATTATTTAAACTAATCCAGCCTCGTTTAAGTGAAAAATTTAACATATTCTCACAACGACAAGTGTTTTTTGAATCATATAACGAACAGTTATTGCACAAAAAGTCTTTAATACTTTGTTTGGAACGATGTACAAGTATTCTTGTTGCATTCTCGGATTTATCAATGATACTCGCAACTTGCTCCATTGGTAAATCAAGTATAACATTTAGAATAAACGCTAGTCGTTGTTGCAATGAAAGGCATCGTAATAGGGCTGATAAACAACCGTCTTTAACTTGTGATATGTAATTCATTTTTTCAGTTTCCGAAATCTCATCAGAAACTGGCGAACTCTTATTATCAATAAGTTCCTGAAGTGACAAAAAAGTAGTCTTGTTCTTTTTTTCTAAAAACCGAAGACATTTGTTTTTTGCAATCTTGAACAGCCAAGTATAAATCTGACTTTCACCTCTAAATTTATCAAGTGATTTGAATCCTTGAATAAAAGTTTCTTGAGTTATATCATTTGCATCATCTTTATCACCAGTCATCCGATATGCAAGGTTATAAATTTTTTTACTGTATTGTTTGTATACTATCTCTATATTTATCATTATCAATCAAATTGCTGTCTTGTCTGTTCACTTGGCTGATGTTCTGCGGTATGTGTAGTTATCCGTTTGCATGGTGGGCTGGAATGTGTTTTTGCACAGGCTTATAAATGGCTGTAAACCTGGTTTCCAAGATAATGTTTCCAGATGACCTGCAAAACCATGACAGCCCTGTGCGTCGACCGGCAGCCCGACTGAATAGCTGGGTTGGTTGATCAGCATTCCCGTGTACAATACTCAGCACCGGCAAATCAAAACTAGAAAATCATAATGCTATGTGCTGGTGCATTTTAATTATTTTCTTTTTGAACTACCTCGTATTTATCAGCAGTAATAGTAATAACCGAAACATAATCCAATTGAGTATCATTCATTTTCTTCCTTAGTTTTTGAATATCACTGTTTGATATGCTGTCAGCTCTTTCAGAATTTATTTGTCGTCTAATCCATGCGGTATCTTTACAAGGCGTATAATCAACATGGCACAATAAAGTTTTTTCTATTTCCATGCTATCAACATAGATATTTTTAAAGCGAGTTTCATGAACTAAACCATGTACTTTAATCCTTTTCTTATTAAATGATTTATCGAAAAAAGCTGTCGAGTCTGCTGGTTCAATCATTATAACTTCTCCATTTTCTGTTTTAAGTTTTAATTTTCTCCAGGTGGCACTACAAACATGAATTATTGTTCCCTCAGTAGTAATTGTCTTATTGAGGTAATCATCCAGATGTGCGATCAGACTATCAGCGCTTACTTGTGAAGGTTCATTTTTAGTGTTATTGTTATTACACCCAAAAAATAAAGCAAATATGATTGAGACAGTAAACGATTTTATTTTCATGAGTTCAAATTTTTTGTATTATCTAAAGTGGTCAATTTAAAAATCAATCACTCTTACCTTCCTCGTTATCTATTTTGGTATCCAATGTTTTTGGGCTACAATTTTTTTTTGATTCATCAAAAGATAGGATATAAAACTCTTCAAAACCTATTCTTTCTTCACTCCGGCAATAGCAATATCAACATCTTTTGCTACTTCATTCCGGATAAGCCCCCAGTGAAACCAGTTGTTATCATTAGCTGTGTAGAAATTGTGGTTGTAATGCGTCAAGCGCATGTCTTTGTATATTGGCCGCGTAATTTCAACAACTGTATCCCAATAGTCAAGCGCTTTCTTTAAATGCTGAATGGCTTCATCCTGTTTATCGCCTTGCAGCCTGTATGTTTGTAATGCAACAGCGCCCCGCAGCTTTTCGGCCAGGTGTAAGCCCAGGTAAGCCCACACTTTTATATCGGACACCTCGTACATGAGTGAAGCGTTTCCAGAAACATCGATTTTTTCAACCAGCCGCAGTGCTTCCCGGTTATCTCTTTCCAGCATATCGGCCAGTTTTACCGGATTAATTTTTCCATTGTTAAAAGTTTCGCCTTTTATAGTCTTTTCCACATATTCTTTTACAGGTACGTATTCCGAATCCATAGTGGGCTGTTCTATAAGTTGGTCAACAGAAATATACTTTGTTGAATCGCCCTGGAGAGCAAGAAATCCTTCGGAATACAAGGTGAAATCCCATTTTGAATCATAAACCGAAGCGAGGCGCAACTGGGTATTGGAGGCAAGGTTATAAGCCTGGAGAAGATTGTCTCCCTTTGATCCGTAGCGACGGTTAAATTCGGCCTGAAACGTTTCATCTGGTGTATTTGGGTCATAAAGCAGCCTGCCCCAGAGTTTGTAAAACAGCCATTGCCGTTCAAATGCCCAGTTCCAGTCCACGGGGTTATTTACCGCGGTAAAATAATCAAGTGCAGGGATGTAGGTTTCTGAACCAATAAAATATCCCCCAACATAGTTTGCCTGACCATTTTGAGCAATATGTTTACGGATAAAATCGGGTACTCCCCAACGCAAAGCAAAAAAATCTTCGTTACGCACCTGCCAGGTAATTTTATAGTTTTTTGGTTCGGGTACAAAATAAGTATCACCCAGCTTACCGCCATGTACCTTTTCCAGTTTAGTGGTTGAATGCCCATGCGACCAGTTGAATTTAATTTCGACCCAAATGGGGCCGTCAAACTTGTCTTCCAGATTCTCCATAGCAGCACGGGTTATCTGTTCCACATTTTGGCTTACACCCGGATCGGAACTGAGCCCTGATGAAAAAGGCACACGATGTATTAGTTTCACCTTACGACCAGCCTCCAGCATACCGGTTATAAGTACATCTTCAATCCACTTCTGGCGTTGTATTGGGGTCATGTCAGCCATGCCTTCCCCATGCGAAACACCTATACCATCGAGATCAGGATATTCCTGAAGAACCTGTTTTACGCTTTCACGCAGGTAACGACGGACAATTTCAGAAGTATCGCCGGGAACATAATAATATGGATAAAAATTTTCTTTTGCCACATTGTGTGCCTTTGCAAATTCCTTGTTAACAAAGATGTTCCAGTGTATAATGTAAGTGTCGAGTCCCCTTTCTTTAGCCATACGGAAGATTTCACGATACAGGCGCTGCCAATCTGCCAACTCTTGTTCCGACCAAGGGCATGCTTCGGGGAAGTTTTTGGTTTTGATCATGAAAGTATAAGGATCCAAATTCCAAAGACTTATTGCATTGAAGCGGTTAGCTGCCATCATGTCGAGAAAGGATTCCCAGAATTTCAGGTCGCGCACGGTTTTGTAATGCTGATCCAATGCAGAGCTTGGACGATAAGTATGCCAGGGTAAATTGAATTTTATACCCCTGAATTCAAGACTAGGTTTACTGTCTTCGCGCTCTATAAGCTCCAGAGAAGCACCATTCCTCAGATATTCCACAAGCGCCAGGGCGCCATAGATCAAGCCCCGTTGATCACTGCCACTAATGGTTATCGTACTGCCATCTGGAATGATCGAGAAAGCCTCAGGTGAATGCTGGTCTGAAAGTATTTTAAGGTTGACAATGAAATCAGGATTCTTTTTGGAATTGATAATTTTATACTTACTATCAATTAGAGCTTCCTTTAATTTTCGAACAGCATATTCAGTCTGTGGTGTACTCTTTTCATTGAGAATAAAAACACGATTCGCCAGTATTGTTCCTGAAAACAGGCTAAATATAACGGCAAATAAAATGGTGACTTTTTTTAACATTGCAATGTTTAAAAAGATAAAAACGTGAGCTGATAAGCATTGTATTATAAGCTAAGATACAGTTTATTTAGCACTTATTTTGGCTGCCCAATCGTTGAATTTTCTATTTCCCTTTTCCGGGAAGTCGGGTGTTTGCAGAATTCCGCTATTATCTGCCTTTATCAATATTTTTTTCCCCCATTCACCGTTCTCTGGGTTGTACCATTGAAATGTATATTTGGAGTCAGCATTAAAATTATAAAGGCTGGGTACTACGGATTCATTCTCGAAATAAAGAAAAGCCAGTTTTTTATCCGGTGTCCGCATCATATAAGCCCAACCATCTAATCCATCCTCCGGTGCGTCAGGTGCTTTGTTTGGCTTCATATCCTGACGGGCAAGTTCAAGTTTCTGAAAATTTTCGCTTTCCGATAATACAAAGTCTCTTAAATGTTGCATGTAATTAGCTGATTCATATTTAAGGGCATCCCAGAAATGAGGTCGGGCACCATCTGGTTCTCCGATTGAAGTCATATCATAAGCAGCTGTTCCATGTACATGTCCTGATAAAGCACCGGAAAGAACGCAACCGTACATCTGGGCGCGCGAAAAATAGTTGTCGCGATCGGAGTTTGCCGGTGGACGTTCGCCATGAGGCTTGTTAATTTCATGATTCCAACCAGTATAGTATGGTTCAAAGTTTATTACCGGGTAAGGTGGTTTCAGGTTAAAGATCACTTCAAGCGAATCGGCCACACGATGATCTCTCGGTTTATTTCCCACACTGTGCATGGTTAGCCAGGGAGCGTTTTCGCCATGACCAAACTGACTGTATGTAGAGCTATTAATTAGTGTCGTAACCGGCTGCCCGTAAGGCATGGGCCCATATTTTTTAAGGTGATAGGTTAACGCTTCGTTAAACTCATCAGCAGTGAGACTAAATTCTTTTGGAATCCAGTCGAGGTGTATTTCACTAAAAATGAAATTATATGCGCCATATCGGGCAATCAGGTATTGCACATACCGTGCGAAACTTTCGTTAAAGTCAAAGTATGCCTTCCACGAAGGGCAAGCGTCTCTGCGTACAGTTTCGAGCAATGGTACAAATCCCTGTTCGGACATGAATCCCATTTTCTTATCAAGACTCTGGAAGTACTCGGGAATTATACGGTCGAAGTCGGATACATTTTTATGTTCTTTCGACGTCTCAAACGGAAGATTTCCATACTCATCGCGCATATTCTTAGCGGTGAAAGTCCCCCAATAACTTGAACCTCCTGAAGCGTCTTTTCCCATGGCATCTGAAACATCATATCCAAATTTTTCCCAGGCATTTCTTAGGTAAATACCATTGGAATCAGCAAACGTGCTTGGATTGCTATCGGCATCCCAATTTGGGAAACATGAAATCATACTTACAGAGTTGAATCCTTGTTTTTTTCTATACATTACAGCATCCTCAAAACCAATACCTGGGCCGGGTTCGTAGTTGTCTGAGGTATGGGCATCTCTAAATGGTAACCTCCAGGTAGTGCCTGACAGCCATGTATCGCCGAACATAAAAAAAGGTGTTCCGTCGGCATATTCCAGTGCCCGCCCATTTGATGTCATCTTTATAAAACCTCGTCGGTTGGGATTTTGTGAAATCTCTTCTTCCGTCCAGTTTATTGCTTCGAATTTTCCTTCTTTCCCATTTAAACCTTTATCGTTGACATTTGAAAACGATTTCCACGACCAACTTCCGGAGGTTGTTGCCACAAGGCGAAAAACAAATATGTTCCCTCCATTCCAGAAACCATAAATTTTCTTTTTAAAACCGGGGCCTGATAATTCAACCCAACATTCTACCTCTTTGTATGGATTGTCATATTTATTGACAGTATTTAATTGTATTTCCTTTATTTCATAAACATGAAGCTGTTCCTGTTTTTTGGTTTGACAGCCACTTAATAAAAGGATAAAAGAAACTATAACTACAAGTATTTGTAAAATCCTTTTCATGGTTAAGTAGTATTTGTTATTACCAAATGTTAAATTTTAACGCTAAAGGTAATTCACAACTGTTAATATTATAAAGTAAGTGCTTTTGTGCTGGTAAACAATAGAAAGAAAAATGTTTTTCATAGTAAATTTTGTAAGGCTCGTCGTAAACACTGACGAAGGCAATTATATGATGTTATGGGCTGGGTTTTACTTAATTAGTTTTCTTGTTTTCATAGTCTTATTCCAAAATTCTCATATGTAAATGTTCCACTTCCGTGTTTCAATTTTCCTTTTACGTATAATTCTGTGAAGGCCTTGTCCATATCTTTTATAATCGACAATGGGACATTTAAATCGTGATGAGCTGGCAGAATTTTTTTTATTGTCAATGGTAACAATTTTTTTATTGAATGCATATAAGCAATCGGATCTGTTGAGGGGTAATATGCAAACAGTTCTCCGATATAAATTAAATCGCCTGTGTATAAATAGCCTTTATCCTTTTCATAAAAGCACATATGCCCTGGAGAATGTCCTGGAGTGTGTAATACTTGAATTGTTCGTTTTCCCAATTCAATTGTGTCATAATCTTTTAATAATCTTGTCGGAAATCCTTTAAAAAGGTCGTATTTGTTAAGATCGAATTCCTTTGGGAAATCGCACGGTTCTTCTATTAAAAAGTTTCTTACCTGTTTTATTGTCAAAGGAAATCCACCATTTATCCATTCTGTTTCAGCTTCATGTACATAAAAGTCAGAAAAAAATTTATGTCCGCCAAAGTGGTCGTAATGTACGTGAGTAGTAACTACTGTAACAGGTTTGTCTGTCATTTTTTGCACCTGTTCCCAAATGTTTTCAACTCCAAGTCCAGTGTCAATCAATAAGCATCTTTCTGTTCCATTTAGCAAGTAACAATGTGTCTCTTCCCAATGTTTGTATTCACTAATTATTGACGTGGTTTCGTCGATTTTTTCAATTGTAAACCAGTCGTTTGTGTTATTATTAGTCATTCTTTTATCTTTTAATTTCGCACTCGTTAACCTTGCCCACAACGTTGGCGGTATAAAAACGTTGGGGGTTTCGGAGGGGCTGGCGCAGTTTTTGCGATCCCCGTATGCAGAAAATTATTGGTTTTACAATGTTCCTGTAGCAACATCATGGTATAATGGCGATGTAAAAAATAGATACGTCGCTTGTTGAACTAAATCCAGCCTCCGCGGGATAGCTGGAAAAATACCCGATTCTTTCTTTAATTCGAAATTTTTAACCATCAAAATATCTTGTTATAAGAAAGAAATCGGGTTTTACCATAATCGAACAGGCTAATAATGCTTGTTCCGGGATTTGCAAATGTTGTCCGTAAGCTTGAGGAAAAACCTGAAAATCACAAAAAACAATCAATAAGTGCATAGGTCGCGGCCCGGCTGATGTAGTTCAACACAGACTAATCGCTGGGTTGCAGATCATTGACTATATGGTCATCGGTTCATTTGGTAAGAAATTTACTAAAATGTCTATGTCACTTTTGGTATCTTCCTCTGAGCGGCATAGGATCCAAATATCCAAGCCTTTTCAATCGGCTGGGTATTAAAATACCTCGATATTTTATTAATTATTGCCCGATCCATTTTTTGTCTTATTAATGCAAATTTAGTCAAATCATTTATATCTGTGTGTCAGTAGGTAAAAAATGCTTATAACGGTAAATTGTAAGTTGCCGTTGCCGATTTACAGGTGATTGTCCGTCCCATTTTCAAATTATTGCACGAAACTATCCATGTGTGGGCAAAAAGGTTACAAGCAATTTTGCACTTTTGAGTTGTGGGTGGCATTGTGCTAATTGTAAATTTGATTAAACTCGTCAATATATGACTTTTATGTAATTAGCTTTGTCGATGAAGTCCGCTTATTATTCCTGAACATAGAAATGAAACGTTTGAACTTGGTTACTATATGAATGATAATAATAAGAAAAAAAAGACGCCCAGCAATATGATGAAATGCTATAAAAGAATCCTTTAATTTGAACGCAAATAGAAAAACACTTGACAACATTAATATAAACCCTAATGTTGTCAAGGCAGTTATTTTGTTTTTTCGAATAACACTCCATTTTGTGAGCGATTTGGTAAGTTGCCAATGTTGTGCAATATGGATAAACATCAGTAGAAGCCATATTGAAGCCCCGATACAATGAGTGGAACTCCAAGACTTACCAGTGCCACCAAGACCAGCAATACCTAAAAACAACAAAATATCAACAACTAACTTGGATTGTTCTGATAATAAAAATTTTTTCATTTTCCACTTAGCTTGAAAATTAATTTTGCAAAAAAACGATGGATTAGTAGAAAATGAAATGGATATTACAGGGTTAAGATTGGACTATTTAAGGTTTATTTTCCTAAATTGACTTGGCGTAATATTGGTTGATTTTGTAAATAAGCGCGTAAAATAAGCCCAGTCATCATAACCAAGTTTCAGGGATATTTCTTTAACTGTAAGGTCTGTATAATACAATAGTCGTTTTGATTGTATAATAATCTCGTTTTGAATACAACCCTGAACGGAAAGCCCTGTTGTGCTTTTTACGGCTTCGTTTAAATAAACCGAAGAAATCTTTATTTCGGAAGCGTATTGATTTGGACGCTTCATGGTTTGGTAATTTGCAGATAATAAAGTTTTGAATTGAGAGGTAATTTCCATTAACCGATTGCTTTTTATGGCAGGAAATCCTTTTTGATATATTTGCGCAATCATGCCGATATAAGAAGATACTAAATCGTGTAAAACACTTTGGCATATAAGTTCGTTGTTTGAGGCATACTTTTTATTTACGAGTGAAATACATTGTAATAATTCATCTGATTCTTCTTGACTTAACAGGGGTCTAATGTTTAGGAAATGTAATTTATTGAAAATTTCTTTGTATTCATTCTTTACGAACAAAGCATCAATAATTAAAACCCAGCCTTTAATATTTGAAATACTTATAATTGAATGTACTTGTCCTGGTATGGTACAAAAAACTGTACTATCACTAAATTCAATCTCTTTGAAATCTACCCTAGCTTTTATCTTACCTTCTTGCAAGAAGAAAAAAACAAAATAATCATCTTTATGGTCAGAAATCACATTCGCAAATTCTTCACTGTCAGAAACATTCTGAAAGTTGATGTTCGAAATGTGGTGCAATAAAAAGTTAATACTTCTATTATCATTAATGTGTTTATGGGTATGTATTTTTTTTCTTTTCATTAAGGCCTTTTCTAGCAAATTAAATTTCAAGTTAGTCGCTATTTGTCTGCGGGGTCTGTTTTTTTACACTTGTTGTCAACACACACGGTATATGTAATTGCCTTCGTCAGCAATATCTTGCCACCCTGGCACGCGATCAGAAGTCCCTGATTGCATATTCCTGTGATTTCGGACACTCCGTCCTGCCGAAAACGGACAGTCAGTCCTGACTAAAGCGGACACTTAGTCTCGCTGAAAACGGACACCTGTTCTTGCGGATTTCGGACACCTATTTTCATCATTCATTTTCTC
>DATALD010000069.1:0-52813 GCA_036261255.1 Bacteroidales bacterium | reverse complement strand
CTTTTTCAATGCTATAAGGAATTGCAGGTGAAAATATTGATCTGGAATTTATCCTCAGAAATGAAGGCTCAAGTGATGCATTAGTTAATTTTAATATAATACCTCAGGATCCTGGAATAACAATTCCGGTTCCTGGAATGGGTCCAATATTAATGGTATCAGGTGAGAGTAAGGTGATCTCAATACCCGTAGAACTTTCAAATTCATTAGTATCTACAGATATCGTAAGACTATTTTCCACACTTTCTGCAATTCCTTATAGCATTGAAAAAGAATTCACTTTGCGTATTGGGCGAGTAAGAGAAAGCTTTGAATCCGGATCTTTTAAAGTTTTTCCATGGATAAATAATAGTATGAAGCCATGGATAATTACTTCAACTGATGCTTCTGATGGAATAATCTCAGCAAGATCAGGACCAATTGGCGATAATGCTTCTACAAAGCTTGCAATAAGAGTGTTATATGATGCCAATGATACATTTAAATTCAGGTATAAAATATCCTCAGAGCAAGGTTATGATAAGCTAAGTTTCACTGTTAACAATAAGGAGATTCTTAAGGATAACTTTTCTCCTTTTAATTCGGGTGAAATCCAATGGACAACAATAGAGACGCCTGTAACAAAGGGATTAAATGAGTTTAAGTGGACATATAGAAAGGATACCAGAGACATTGGTGGTGACGATTGTGCATGGATAGATCAAATTGACTTCACTTCATCAGGAATGATTAAGTACATCAGCAGGGACCTTTCACTTGTTTCTATACCCGAGCCAAAAGTAAACAAAGTCGGTCAGGGTGAATTAAAAGTGAAAGTCCAGAATACTGGTATAGATACAATCAGCAACTTCAATCTTTCGTACACACTTAATGACGAACCATCTGTAAGCCAGCATTTCAATCTAAATCTCATAGCTGGAGATACTGCAACTGTTACATTCAAATCAAAAATGGACCTGTCAAGATATGGATTATACAAAGCAACCGTTTTCGGACATGATAATTATGATGATTATCTGAATAATGATACACTGAGTATTAATATTGAAAACACTAAGATCAGTGAATCATTAAGCCTATATCCAAACCCGTTCACTGATGAATTCAGACTTTATATAAACAGCAGGGGAAATGATGAAATTAAGGTCAGCATTTACGACATTAACGGTTCACTTGTATATGAAAGTTCAGAGAGTATTCTCAAAGGTGGCAATACTCTAATTTTTAATGACTTCAAACTAAAACCTGCAACTTATTACCTTGTTATTAAAGGTATGTCAATACAAAAGAGTATTTCGATAATAAAAATCACGAGATGAAATCATTAAACATCATTTTTTATCTTAGTAATTACATATTAGAAAATGGATAGCAAATGTTTTCCACTTGGAGAGCCAAAAGATAACCGGTTCGTGAAAGTACTCCGGGTTTTATTCGGGATTGCCTGTCTTGCAATGGGGGGGTACTGGCTCACCTTCATTCTTAGGGTTGAGGAACCAGAAACAATGTTATGGATTGCTGTTTTCTTTCTTGCATTCTTTGGAGTTTACCAGGTTCTGGCAGGTCTTGGAAAGACCTTCAGATATATTAAGATAAATATGAAAGATATTATCCTGAAAAAAAGCTCATTAGGAAGACCTGTAACATTTAAATCAATTGATATTGAAAAAATTGACATATATCCGCTTAGCATAGTATTTATTTTTAAAGCGACGAGAAAGACACTGCTGAGGTTTGGGGCTGTTAACAACGAAACAAATGAAAAGATTGTTGATGAGTTGATTTCATTTGCCGAGACAAATGTGATTAAGTATGAGATTAAGGAGGAGCTGTAATCGGTTGCTAGGTACTAGGTACTAGGTACTAGGTGCTAGGTGCTGGGTACAATGTACTGGGTGCGTGAACACACGAAACACGAAACACAAAACGATATGTCTATATACTTCAGAAAATATGGAGAGAAGATTGAGTGTACTCTTTGCCCACATTTCTGTAAAGTTTCTCCGGGAAAAACAGGTATATGTGGTGTCAGGAAAAACACTGGAAACGGTATAGAGCTCATTACATATAGCCAGATTTCTGGTTTTTCCCTTGATCATGTTGAAAAAAAGCCGCTATATCATTACTTCCCTGGATATTATGTTTTTTCCATTGGCTCATACGGCTGTAATATGAGATGTGACTTCTGCCAGAATTATAGTATTTCCCAAGTTGTTCCTGAGCAATCAGTGAAGACCCTTAGCCCTTCCGAGATTGTCTCTTTGGCGCTTAAAGAGAAGAATAACATTGGTATAGCATTTACGTACAATGAACCAACAATCTCCTTTGAATTTATAAGGGATGTTGCTGTTGAAGCAAAAACTGAAGGGCTTAAGACAGTCCTTGTTAGTAATGGTTATGTGAACCGTGAACCGCTTAGTGAGATAATTGGCTTCATTGATGCTTTTAATATCGATCTGAAAGCCTTTAATAATGCTTCTTACAGAAAACTAACAGGTGGAGATCTTCTGCCAGTCCTTAATTCATTAACTCAGATCACTGCTTCAGGTAAGCATCTTGAGATAACTTCGCTCATTATTCCAGGTTATAATGATGGACCCGAAGAAATGATAAGTCAGGTTGAATGGATCTCTGCAGAACTCGGACAGAATATTCCATTACATCTTAGCAGGTATTATCCTATGTATAAAAGAAATGACCCGGTGACGCCATTCGATACTATTGAAAAACTTTTTAGGATTGCAGCCGAAAGTCTCAATTATGTATATATCGGAAACATCCATTCAGAAAAAGGACAAGACACAATATGCCCATCATGCGGACTAACAATAACTGAACGATCGGGTTATATTACCCGGAACATTAATGTTGATGAACAGGGGAATTGCTCAGGGTGCAAAACAAAGATTTATAAAAATTTTACTTTTTCTTTGAAAGACCACTAAGCTTTTCAAAAAGTTTATCTACTCCTTCAAGAAGATCTTTCTCAACAGACTTATAATATGATTTTAGAATTTTTGGATTATCCTTTCCATCAGGATTGTTGACCCTGGCAATAAGATCATTCCGAAGGCTAACTGCTTCTGTTATAATAGAGGAGACCTCATCGCTTTTCAAATCGGGGTGTAATTCGGAAAATGCAAAACAATCTGAAATAACTTCGAATACGAGGAAGTCTATGTCTTTCTTAAGATTTCTAGTACTTGCCATATTTGTAGAAATAAATGTTTTTCAAATATACAAAAATAAGTGGACGATTTCGAACAGAATCATTTTAGAGGAGAGTTTCAATTTCAGTAATTTAACAAACAGAATTATAGCTCAAAAGTTAGAATCATGCAAAAGGATTGTATTTATCGCCTCTATCTATTAACAATGGAAACGATTTTATACTTTTGAAGAAAAATATCAAACCTATAAAGTTAAAAAATGACTCTGTCCTCAATAATTAAGGCAATAACCCCTCCATTTCTATTCAAACAATTCAGAAAGTTACTTACTCATCGGAAAAGATATAAAACATATTCTGAAGCTCTAATAGCTAGTTCATCATCAAAGGGTTATGAAGATCCTTATCTTGTCAGAACAATTTTTGAGGAAACCAAAGAATATCAAAATAGTCTAAAAGAAGAAAAAGAGATATTCATTGATCAAACAATTATTCTTACTTTATTGCCTTTCTCCTTAATTAAAAATAAAGAAACTATAAACATTCTGGATATTGGTGGTGCTTGCGGTATACATTTCTATCCAATAAAGAAAATATTTAACGAAGTGCACAATCTCAAATGGACAATTGTAGAAACAGAAGCACTTACAAGAATTTCAAAACCTTTTGAAAGTGAAGATCTAAAATTCTTCAGTAATGTTGATGAAGCAGCTAAGACTTTAAAAGACATTGATTTAATAATTGCATCAGGAGTGATACAATATTGTGAGAATCCTAAAGACATCCTTACAAAAATAACCCGCCTTGGAGCTGAATTTGTATTAATAACACGCTTGAGCCTAACTACCTCAAAAGAAGAAATAATCACAGTTCAAAGATCATTACTCAGCCAAAATAGTTTTGAACGGTTACCAAATGGGACTATCGATCGAGTGATTAAATATCCTCATACTACAATATCTGAATCTGATTTTAATGCCATAATTCAAGAAGAATATAAGATTAAATTGCGTTTTGAAGATCAATCCGGGATACTAAAAAACAATTCGGATGAGTTAGGCTATGGTTTACTGCTTCAGAAAAAATAATTAAGCTCAAATAATCCTTGACTGGTGAAACGAGCTGCAAAAACCAATTTTATGCAACAAAGATGGAATCATTGAATAAAGGACTCAAGGCTCTTCTCAACTTTTTTTAAGTAATATCGTCTAAGTTCTGCCATTATAGTATTACTTACATCAAAATGGTTTTCATCAATACAGCAAACAGGAAGCACCATTGGTGATGTTCCGGTTATAAACGAAGACTGGCAGCTTGATATATCATCGGCACTAATACATTCGAATCTAACTTCTATTCCAATTTCGTTGCATACCTGAATTATGTACTTTCTGGTTATCCCTTTTAAAACAATATCCTCAGGTGCTGTAAATAGTAATCCATTTTTTATAAAGAAAACGTTCGATCTACTGCCTTCCGTTATCAGGTTATCATTATTAACAAGAAATGCTTCATAGGCCTGCTCATTTGCCAGTTCCTGGTGTATTGCCGACCTAAGTCTGTAATTGAGAACCTTTGCATTGGGATCTTTGCGTTCTGCGAAATAGAGTATTGTCTTAACACCCCGATTGTATTGTTCACTCGTCGGGTAGGCAGAATCAATATAGTAGATTAGATAGTTCGATTCATTCTCGTTGTAATTAAATACGACTTTAATATTTATTTCTTTCTTTTTTTCAGCATGAGTCAGCTGCAGAATATCCGTACGTAAAGCATTGATATCTGCAAGAAGTTTTTTATTCTGTATTTTAAGGCTTGCCTTCAGTCGTTCAATATGATCATTAAAAAAAACAGGTATCCCTTTTGTCATTCTGATTACCTCATATATTGAATCACCTTTAAAAACAAGGCTATCATTAAATGAACCTGTACTTTCGAGTTGTCCATTTAATATGAAATGGCTGCCGCAACATTCTTTCATTCCAGTATTTTTACTTACCAAAAGTAATAATATGAATGCTCTTTTCTCATTATATTCACCTCAAAAACTATTCCTGTAACAACGAATGTATGCTATTGTTGATATTGAGACAACCGGAGGAAGCCCCCGACTTGAAAAAATCACTGAAATAGCTATTTACCAGCACGACGGGAATCAGGTTACCGGTGAGTTCGTATCGCTTGTCAACCCGGAGAGGAATATACCTTATTATATTACCGGACTTACCGGAATAACAAATGAGATGGTTGAAAATGCTCCAAGATTCTTTGAGATTGCAAAACAAATAGTTGAATTTACTGAAGGAAGAACAATTGTTGCTCACAATGCCCGTTTTGATTATTCATTCCTGCGCGAAGAATTTAAATCACTTGGTTTTAATTTTAAGAGACCATTACTGGATACAGTTACTTTAAGCAGGAAACTCATTCCAGGGCATATTTCATATAGTCTTGGGAATATATGTAAAGATCTGGATATCTCAATAAATGGCCGTCACAGGGCTGCCGGCGATGCTTTTGCCACAGTTAAGCTTTTTGAGATGCTAATATCGATAGACAGGGAACAAGATCCATGCAACAGGTTTATGAAGAACACAAGGTCGGCAAAACTGAACCCCTGTCTTGATGTCTCTAAGATTGAAAACATACCCGAAGAACCTGGAGTATATTATTTCTACAATGACAAACACGATCTGATCTATATTGGTAAAAGCAAAAATCTTCAGCAGAGGATCAGCACACACCTGTCAAATAATACAACAAGCAGGGCAATGGAGATGCGTGAATTGATAACAGATATTGATTGGGACATAACAGGATCTGAACTCATCGCCCTCTTAAGAGAATCATACGAGATAAAAGCCAATAAACCGGTATACAACAAGGCACAGAGACGATCAGGATTTCAATGGGCTATATATAAATTCACAGATGAGAGAGGTTATATCAATTACAGATATGGACAGACAAACGAAAACGAAGTACCAATATCGGTATTCACCTCAAAGGCAAACGTTAAATCAAAGCTTAATCAATTAGTCGAAAAATATAATCTCTGCCAGAAGTTATGTGGCCTTTATGAAACCGATGGCGCGTGCTTTCATCAACAGGTCGGATTATGCCGTGGCGCATGCAATGGAAGTGAAGATGTTAATAACTATAACGAACGTGCATTAAAAGCAGCAGATGAATTCACTTTTTCGATGAAGAATTTTTTCATAATTGACAAAGGAAGGGATACAGATGAGAAATGTGCTGTTAAAATTCAGAATGGCAAATATTCCGGATATGGTTATTTCAATCTTAATGATATGGGATTTGGTTTATCTGCCATTCATGAATGTATCACGACATCAAATGATAATCATGACATCCAGGCCATCCTGAAGCAATACCTCAAGAGTAACAAAGTCGAAAAGATTATCGAATTCTGAGAATAAGATCAGAATTAGTTTTCAACCGGCAGAAATGAATAATCCCTGCCATATTCCAACATCTGACCTAAATAATCATCAACATATTCAATAACAACATTTATTATTCTTCCCTGCTCATCATATTCCGGTTTTATTACCGGATTTATAAACCCTGTATATGGAGCGAGGTTTAACTTTGCATAACGTCCGAGTATTTCATTATGAAGCTGCGGATCGATCTTCACTCCATAATTCTCGATGAGACTCTTGCCTGCTTCATAATCACCTTCAGATTTAATCCTTTGTATTTCTTTTAGCAGGTTGCCAAACAGTCCCTGCAATTTTTTATAATCATTTATTCTTACGTATGTCTTTCCGTCTTTTTGGAACAGTTCAACTACATTATCTTTTTTACCATTTTCATAAACCCAATGAGCAATTGTCGATCTTGACCTCATATGAGCCTGTTCAATTTCTTTTCCGGGTTTTATACGTACGATCTGTGTCAGCAATCCATTTCTGATATAACCATCATAAGCAGCTTTTGCAGCATCTTCAGCCGGAAGCAAACCCAAGTCGATTACTTTCCTGTCCATCATGTAATATAAAGCAAAAAGATCAGCCCTTGCTTCTTCAAGCGGAGATGCATAATTTTTCAGTGCATTTGGATCTGTTCCAACTGCAAGCTTACCGCTTGCATGGCCTACGCATTCATGAAGGTCGGTATGAAGAGGATCAGATATTGAACTGTACTTTTTTATTCTGTTTATTTCTTCCTCACTTGATGCAAATTCCTCAAGAAACCCATTTCCCTGCGAAGCTTTATCAATTGCGCTTGTTATATTGGCTAGGGTTACAGACTTAGAACCTACCTCTTTCCTTATCCAGTCAGCATTAGGAAGATTAATGCCTAGAGGTGAAGCGGGATAACAATCTCCACCAAGCATAGCAATATTTATTACCCTTGCAGCTATACCTGTAACTTTTTCTTTCTTATACTTATCTTCAATAGGAGAATTAACTTCAAACCATTGGGCATTCTGTGTAATAATTTTGGTTCTCTTTGAAGCTTCTGGATCAGTATAGTTCACAATAGCTTCCCATGTCGCTTTCATTCCCAGAGGATCTTCATACGTCTCAATGAATCCATTTATATAATCTACCGAAGGATCGGTATTCTTTGCCCAGGCAACATTATATTCATCCCACGTTTTAAGATCACCTGTCTTGTAATACTCTATCAGGAGTTCAAGCTCATTCTTTATATAATCGTCAGGAGCAACAGACTTGGCTTTATCGAGCCATGTTATTATAACATCGATAGCAGGACCGTATTTCCCACCAGATTTATAAACCTCTTCGATAACAACACCATTACTTTTTTTCAGCTTTGAATTTAATCCAACCGATATAGGCTGTGGATCATCTGGATTTGTCATCTTTGAGTAAAAATCAATTGCTTCCTTTTCTGTAAGTCCTTCATAAAAATTTGAAGCAGATCCGGCAACCATATCCATGCCGGTTCTTTGCTCTACCTTCTTTGAGTACAGGCTCTCATCAAATATTATCGGAGAGAGAAACTCAGCCAGTTTTTCAGGAGTTTGGTTCTTTGCAATTGGAAGACCAGACTTTGTGTTATTAACTAGTTCTTTAAAGAATGATTCAGAGAATTCAGGCTTGAATTTATCGCTTGAATAATGATGATGTATTCCATTGGCAAAAAACACCTTTTTTGAATATTTGAGGAATGCCTTATATTCATCTGATTCTATGTTACCTGAGTAGTTTTGAATAATTGCTTCAAGTGTTTTCCTTATAAGAAGGTTATATTTGAAGTTTTGGTCCCAAAGTATATCGCGACCTGCTTTTGCTGCTTCACTTAAATAATATATGTATTCTTTCTGTCCAAGAGGAAGTTCGTCAAAATCCGGAGCTTTATACCTCAATACACGTATATCATCAAATTGCTCAACAAAATATTCAAAATCGTCTTGTTCCTGTTCTGATTGTTCCATGTTTCCAGTTTTGCATGAAATCAACATTGTTCCGGTCATAACTGAGATGATAAGAGGTTTAAAAAACTTGTTCATAATATGAAGTATTACGTGCACAAAAGTATTAAAAAGCAATGAGCAATTTATTTTACGAACAATAATTCAGATATGAAGTTCGCTAACAATTATACTATGATATGGATTTGTAACCATGTCAACAGTTTTTCGTATATTCGGATAAAATCAATCTTATGGACTTTTTATCAGAATTAAGAGCCGAACTGGGGAATAATTCGAATGAGAAGGATCGACGAGCAGGTTTAAGATTCTTCAAGGAGAATGTTGATCTTCTTGGCATTAAAAGCGCACTTGTTAACGAAATTGCAAAAGAACATCTGCAGAAACTCGAAGACAAATCAAAAGAAAACATTTTTTCTTTATGTGAGGAGCTTTTCAGATCAGGAATACTTGAAGAAAGCTTTATTGCTTGTCATTGGTCTTATTCGGTTAAGAGGCAATATGTTTCTTCCGATTTTGACCTCTTTGAAAAATGGGTTCACAAATACGTAAGCAACTGGGCAACATGTGACACTCTTTGCAATCATAACGTTGGAACAATTGTTGAGATGTATCCTGAATTAATGACAAGGCTTAAAGGCTGGTCAATATCAGACAACCGATGGGTCAAAAGGGCCTCTGCAGTATCGCTTATAATACCTGCAAGAAAAGGTAAATTCCTTAAAGACATTTTCGAGATTGCAGATACTCTTATTCTGGACTCTGATGATATGGTAAGAAAGGGCTATGGCTGGATGTTAAAAGCTGCAAGCCAGGCGCATCAGGAAGAAGTTTTCAGTTATGTGATTAAAAACAAATCAATAATGCCCAGAACAGCTTTAAGGTATTCAATTGAGAAAATGCCATCAGAACTGAAAGCACTTGCGATGAGCAGGAACTGATTTACGTTATTTTGACATGACAATGAAAAAAACTGCATTCGTTTTTTCGGGGATCCTGCTTAATCTGATTTGTTCAGGGCAAGATCGCATTACGGGGAGAGATTTTGCAACAAGATCAGAAGTTATCGCTATGAATGGAATGGCAGCAACAAGCCAGCCACTCGCTACACATGTTGCAATTGATATTCTTAAAAAAGGTGGAAACGCAATTGATGCAGCAATTGCCGCTAACGCGGTATTGGGAGTCGTTGAACCGACAGGATGTGGCATAGGAGGTGATTTGTTTGCAATAATCTGGTCTGCTGATAAAAAGCGTTTATATGGTCTTAACGGAAGCGGAAGATCACCACGATCCCTGCGACTTGAGTATTTCAGGGAGAATGGCTATGACCAGATACCTTCATACGGTCCATTGCCGGTATCAGTCCCCGGTTGTGTCGATGGCTGGTTTGAAATGCATGATATGTTCGGAAAACTTCCAATGCCTGAAGTCTTGCAGCCGGCAATTTCATACGCGAAAAATGGATTCCCTGTTTCCGAAGTGATCGCATACTCACTTGAACGTAACTTAAAGGTTCTATCTGAATACCCGAATATTAAAGAAGTATACATGCCTGGGGGAAAAGCACCTGTAAAAGGTGTAATATTTAGAAACCCTGGTCTTGCTTCCACTCTTGAAAAGATAGCAAGGGGCGGAAGAAACGAATTTTACAGGGGTTCCATTGCAAGAGATATTGATGTTTTTATGAAAAAGCAGGGAGGTTTTCTTTCTTATGATGATCTTGCAAGACATCATTCAGAATGGATTGATCCTGTGAGCGCCAATTATCGGGGGTATGATATATGGGAGTTGCCTCCAAACGGACAGGGGATAGCTGCACTGCAGATGCTAAATATTCTCGAAGGTTATGATATTGCAGAAATGGGTTTTGGATCAGCTGAATACATTCATGTTTTTACTGAAGCTAAAAAGCTCGCTTTTGAAGACAGGGCAAAATACTACGCCGATCCAGTTTTCAGCCGGATACCTGTTGAACAGCTTATCTCCGAAAAATATGCAACAGAAAGGAGGAAACTTATTAAACAGGATGTCGCTGCAAAAAGGTATGATGCAGGGATAATTGAAGCAGGTAATACAATATACCTCACCGTTGCAGATAAATTTGGTAATATGGTTTCACTTATCCAGAGTAATTACAGGGGTATGGGATCTGGCATGTGTCCTACCGGTTTGGGTTTTGTTCTTCAGGATCGTGGCGAAATGTTTTCCCTTCAGCAGGGTCATAACAATGTTTATGCACCTGGTAAAAGACCTTTTCATACAATAATCCCCGGATTTATAACAAAGGATGGAAAACCATGGGTGAGCTTTGGTGTAATGGGTGGGGATATGCAACCACAGGGACATGCTCAGATTGTAATTAATCTCATTGATTTTAAAATGAACCTTCAGGAAGCAGGCGATGCTCCAAGAATATACCATACAGGTTCATCAGAACCAACAGGTCAACAGATGACAACCGGTGGAATACTGATGCTCGAAAGTGGTTTCAGAACCGAGGTTCTACAGAACCTGATGAACAGGGGTCACACCATTCAATGGAACCTGGGAGGTTATGGCGGCTACCAGGCAATAATGCGGGGAGATAATAATGTCTGGTATGGCGCCTCCGAATCCCGTAAAGACGGGCAGGCTTCAGGATATTGATGTAAAAAACCTTATCTTTTTATTCCAAGCATATTAAGAATCCCGTTAATGAAAGTGAGAGGATGAACAGGATTACCTGGCACATACAGGTCAATATGATTGTTCAATATGAATGATCTGTCTATAGCCGGGCTGTCTTCAAAAATGCCTCCACTTATAGCGTCAGTCCCTGCTAGTATAATGATTTTCGGAGAAGGTGTGGCTTCGTAAGTAATCTTCAATGCCTCCGACATATTCTTTGTTATGGGACCTGTAATCACAATTCCATCGGCATGACGTGGCGAAGCCACAAATTCAATACCATATCTTCCCATATCAAAATTCACATTGCCCGCAGCATTCAGTTCAAGCTCACAACTGTTATCCCCTCCTGCTGAAACCTGGCGGAGCTTAAGCGATCCCTTAAAGTAGCTTCTTATTTCTTTTCTGATGGTATCAGGATCAAGAGAAACCGGTTTTACAGAACACTCCCCTACTATCAACCTCTCGCGGACATTTGTTGAGAGCTTATAATCAGTTGTAAACTTTATTTTTTGTGGAAAGATCCTGGCACATTCACCACAAAAGGTACACTTTCCCAGGTCAATACAGACCGGGTTCGCAGTTATTGCGTCTGTAGGACATAATTCAACAAGTTTTGAATTATCCACAACTAGATTTGAGATTTCAGGGCGCCCTCTGAATATACCGGGAACCTTTGCAGTTGTGACATCAGGTATATATTGTTTACCCTGGTGATATAGTATTTGTAATGTTTTAAGCATACAGATGTTTTTTAAAGATCATGTCCGCAATATGAAAGATCAAAGCTCTTGTTACAAACAGGAAAATCAGATATTTCATTGTTTCTGACTGCAAGTGCGAGAGCCAGCCAGTTATGGAAAGATGGATCCTTAACCTTATAAACTACAAGTTCACCGCTGCCATTTGTGATTGCAGCATGACATACTTCGCCACGCCAGCCTTCTGTCATTGTAAGAGCAAAGCTATCAGGTCTTAAAGGCATTTGTTTAAAACAGTCCTTATCTGGCTCCGGAACATTTTTAATAAGTTCTCTGACATAAGAAATTGACTGTAAAACTTCCTCTTTCCTTAATTGAACTCTCGAATAAACATCGCCATGATGTTTTATTATTGGCTCATGTTTCCTTGATGCATAGAGTCCATAAGGATGTGATAGCCTGACATCTCTGATAAGGGCATTAATTCTGGCAGACATACCAACTGTTCCAATTTCGAGGATTTGATCATAAGTCAAAGTACCTGTTCTCTCAAATCTCGACAGCGAGCTGGGTAGTTTTGAAAGCTCACCATTCATTTCAATGAAATCGGGCTCAAAAGCGCTCAGCACTTCATTAAGCCTGTTTGCTAGCGTAATGTTAAAGGTAAAAGGATTATAACCAGGCCTTATGAGTCCTTTTGCAAGCCTGTTGCCGCACCATTCCTGAAAGAAATTAATTATTGGCGTCCTTAACCGGCCGAATACTGAACTCCCAAGCTGATAGGCGACATCGGTACATATTGCGCTAAGATCTCCGGTGTGTATTGCTATTCTTTCAATCTCCTGGGCAAGTGTCCTTGCAAACAGAATTTCCTGCCCGGACTGAAAACCCGAAAGATTCTCCCATAAATATGCAAAAGCTGAGGCATGTTCAACAACACTATCGCCTGCTATCGATTCCGAAAGAACAGCTTTCTGGATCAGCTTCTTCTTTTTAAGAAATAGGTACTCAACACCCCTGTGCTGATATCCAAGCTGTATTTCAAGATGCAGTATCTGTTCTCCATTACATATAAACCTGAAATGCCCGGGTTCAATTATTCCTGCATGAACAGGCCCCACTCCTACTTCATGGAGCTCATCGCTTTCGATATTAAAGAAAGGATAGTTTTCGATTTTATTATTCCTATCAAATCTGTTTTCAGAATACCTTACGGGCTTAAGCCATGGATGGTCAACATAGCTTATTCCATGATTTTCGCTTATCTCTCTTTCGAATTTTTCAAAATTAAGGTTTCCTGCAGTAAAGGAATTCAGAGATGAACCGGCTTTAATCCTTGCCGAAGAAATGCTGATGTTATGTTCTGTATCATCAGCTATACAGCAAATAAGGCGTATCATGCCATTATCTGGGTAACCGAAATACATTACACAATGTCTTTCAGGATGGTTATCCATCATGGAAATATTGATTTCCCTGAATAAGTCATAGGGTAATTCCGGGATTGACTTTTCGTCAACAACCTGATTATTATGTATTTTAAGAGAACTCATAATCAAACTGGTAAAAATTTAATTGCATCATTGATCAATTGAACGAAAATCTGTGGCGGATTCAATCCAAGCCACACAGCAAGGAACAACAAAGCATATTGAGTAAGTGACTCCCATGGACTAATTACAGGAATTTTTGACTCATCAATACCATGAACCGGGATGAATAGAATCTTAAGTATATTTTTCCCAAATGCGTAAATAACTATTGTGAGGAGTAAAAGTACTGCAATCAGGATAATGATATGGTTACCTTCAAAAAGCGATTTGAAAATAAGAAATTCACTTACAAACAAACCTGATGGAGGCATTGCTGTTGCACTGATAAAGCCAAGTAACAGCACAATCGCACCTGCAGGATTATATTTGAAATAATTCCCTGTATGCTGTATACTCTTACTCTGGAAAGTTCTGTAAAGCTGGTTAAACTGGAAGAAAAGGGATGATTTTACAAAGGCATGCAATACAATATGGAGTATTGCAGCATAGTAGCCAATGCCTCCGGCAGCAATACCAAGCATTACAATTCCCATGTGCTCAATACCTGAATATGCAAACATCCTTTTGAGGTTGAATACCTTCGACATGTAGACAGTTGCGACAAATATTGAGAGCGTGGCAGCTATAAATATCACGATATTAGCCCAATGGTGAAGACTTGACAGGGAAATAACATTATAAAACCTGAAAATGCCTGTAAAACCTACATTCATCAATACACTTGCCAGTAATGCAGCTGCCGGGCCTGGAGCTTTATCCTTCGCATCAATACCTGCAGTATACATCGGGACAAGTCCCAGCTTTGCAGTGAACCCGGTAAATATAAAGAGGAATGATAGTTTCAACCAGAAAGGATTCAGATTATTACTATTTCGCATCAGGTTCTCAAATGACAGATCATCAGATCCTGCACCTCGCATCGAGAGACTGAGAAAAAGAATTCCAATAAAAACAAATGTAATACTGATAGCACATATAAAGACATACTTCCAGGTTCCTTCAAGGGCAAGCTTGTTCCTGTGATGATATATCAGCATTGAGGCTGATAAAGTAGTCAACTCAGTGAAGATCCAGATAACTGCAATATGATTTGCAAGGTAGGCAGCAGATATTGAGGTTATCAGAATTATCAGAGCAGAAAAATAGATAGCCCTTGACTGCGGTGTCTCAGCATGTCGATTGATATAAAGGAAGCTATGAATTATTGCAGGAATTGTTATTATACTCAAAGTAACCAGCAATAACATCCCAAGAGAATCGAAAGTGAAATACTCAAGAACCTTGTTTTGATAAGAGTAAACTCCGAATATTGTAAAAGCTGCTTGTAAAAGACCAAAACAGATAACAAGCAGGTAATTCAGTTTTTCATTCCTGTTGATAAATACCAACCCGGCTATAACAAATGAACATATAAGGTAAAAAGCCATCATAATTCTAATAATCTTTCAAATTACTCAACTGGTCAACATCAACATCTTTAAATACGTCTCCTATCTTATTAAGGAATATTCCAAGGATCAGAACACTTGCAAACACATCGAGCATAATTCCGAGGTTAACAAGGTGCGGCATTTCATTTCCAACCGCCAGAGAAAGAACGAATACACCATTTTCAATCATCAGGTATCCCATAACATGTGTAATAATCTTTTTTCTTGTTGCGATGAAATACAAGCCGGTGAAAAGAGTTGAGAGGGAAACTATAAAGAATAGCTTATCGAGATTAGGATCATGGATCGAACCTGCCAAAAGAACTGTGATCACAACAATCATTGTAGTAATCAGCAATGAGACAAAATGAGGCAGATAGGGTTCTGTTTCCCTTGTTATCCGGTTTCTTTTTATAAGGTAGCTAAGGAATATCGGGACAGCCACGGCTTTGAAGACTATAGTTTCAAGCAATATCAATAGTAAATTAAGAGTATTGATATCATGTAACTGCAGGAAGGTAACCCCAAACAGAATCACACCCTGCAAAGCAAGAACTCTTACATAAGTAATAATCCTGTTTGCGATGGAGACATAGAAAAGTGTGATTATGAATATAATAAGTAAAACGTCTGTCATTTTTTTAGTGTTTTTAAACAAATTTCCCGAGAACAAGCAGGGCTCCTAAAAAGATTAAAAAACTCACTGATGAGAGTGCAAGAATAAATTGTGGGTTATGACTCATCCTGAACCTTGCCATGAATGATTCAACCAATCCGACAATAGCAGCAAAGAGAACCTGTATTCCAAGAAAAACAGGTATAGAAGCAGTAAAAGATAAATCTCCGATGAAGAATCCTGATATTATTGCTCCATACATAGCAAATTTAAGATATCCAGCAGATAAAATAAGCCCCAGGTCGAACCCGCTATTATCGAGAATCATTACTTCATGGATCATTGTAAGCTCAAGGTGCGTTTTTGGGTCATCGACAGGCATCCTGCTGTTTTCGATCATTGCAATAAGAATGAGGACAAAAGCAGCAAGCCCACCCAGTGTGTATGTTATTGATGATCCCAGGTGAAGCGTTGAAAAAATACTAACAAAGGAGGTATGCCCGGTAAGCAGGGCAAATGATCCAATCAGTATAAAGAATGCAGGTTCTGCAAAGAGCGAGAACAATGCTTCCCTGCTTGCTCCCATTCCTTCAAAACTGCTTCCTGTATCCATTGCAGATATGATACTGAAAAACTTTCCCAGAGCAAGTATATATGCAAAAAAGATAAAATCACCATCAAAGCTGACAATACCTCTATCTGATCCGAAAGGCACAATCAGACACGCCATCAATACAGATGAAAAATAAATCACCGGAGCAATCCTGAATACAAAGCTTGTTGTTTCACTGTAGATAGATTCTTTCCTGAACAACCTGATAACATCTTTTATAGGCTGCATAATGCCAGGACCCTTTCTTCCTGATGTAATACTCTTAACTCTAAGTATAACGCCAGGAAAAAACAATGCCGATATCAAGATTAGTGCAATGCTTATCATTACAAAGTCTTTAAAAGTTGAATAACATCAATGATTTTTCCGAATATCAGAGGTACACAAATAATTGCTGTAATAAAAATTATTCCATAAAGGATATATCTCTGTAAATGACCATTATGAAGAAAGAGAAATGAATTATTCATCCTCTCGATCAATCTTAATGGCTTATCGATAATTATTTTCTCAATTATATCGTATGATTCGGTTTTATAATTTTTTTCTGTAGGGAACACCTCGGTGATATCTACTTCTTCTTTCTCAATCTCAAGGATAGGCTTTGCAATCTTTGCATAGTTTCTGACAAAAGAATTTGCGGTGTACTGCATCTTGTTTCCTGAATATACATAACCGCATCCCCAGGTAGGTAAATTATTCTTGATTTTCTTTGCGGTAATAGTTTTTTTGATTCCAATAATACTGGCGATCATTAGTATAAATCCAAGGAACATCCAGTTTATTGTCTGCAAAGAATCAATTGCGCCTACTCTGATAAAATCAAGATTGAAAACGATATCATTTGTAAAGAGATAGACAGGTTTCTGCAATACGTTAATGAATACTGCCGGGAAAAGACCAATCAGAACTATGAATAATCCGATCATATACATTGGGATCAGCCTGATCTTGCTTGTTTCTTTCATTTCATTAAGTGACTCGGTCTTTTGATTTCCAAGAAATACAATGCTAAATGCTTTTGTAAAACAGAGTAAAGCCAATCCACCTATCAGCACAAGGCCAATAAGAGCAAAAACAATTGCAATTTGCGGGAATAATCCGGCGCTATACATCCAGTTATACAGACCTGTATAGATAAGGAATTCGGAAATGAATCCATTCAAAGGAGGCAGACCACATATTGCCAGGGCAGCAACCAGAAACAGTATTGCTGTATTAGGTATTTTCCTGATAAGTCCGCCCAACTTTTCAACATTAACAGTTTTTGCCAACTGCAATACATTTCCTGCACCAAAAAAAAGAAGTGATTTAAAGAGTGAATGGTTTAATGTGTGAAGTAAAGCACCGGTAAAACCAAGAATTGCCATCCACTTATTAGTTGAACCCAAACCAATGCAGCCTATACCAATTCCAATTCCAATGATGCCTATATTTTCAATGCTGTGATATGCAAGAAGTTTCTTCAGGTTATGCTGAATTATCGCAAGCATAACACCATATATCCCGGTTATTAATGATATTGTAAGAATAAAATAACCGACTGTTGTATAATCAATTTTTATCAGAAGTAACATTCTTAAAACGCCATAAATGCCGATCTTGATTACAACCCCCGACATTATTCCTGACACATGCGAGGGGGCAGCCGGATGGGCATAGGGAAGCCAGGTATGAAAAGGAACAAATCCAGCTTTGATAGCAAAACCAATAAAAAAACAGAAAAAAAGTGCAGTTCCAGCAAGTGATGATTGCGAATTAGAGTAGGTCGTAATAGATTCAAAATTAAAGCTTCCGGTCTTAATTGAATAATAAATAAAACCAAGCATCAGGAAAACAATACACAGATGAGATTGAATAAGATAATTGATCCCTGCTTTAATCACATTAGGATTATCATGGTCAAAGATCACCAATATAAAAACAGAAAGAGCCATTATCTCCCACAGAACAAGAAAAACAAAACCGTTCTGTACAGAGCATATACCCAAAAGTGCAGAATGTGCCATTAAATAGGCAATACAGTGCATCGAAATCTCATTCTTCCTGTTACGATAAATTTTCATGTAATCAAAACCATATAGGGCTCCGGTAACAAATGTGAAGTTTATAACAAGAATGAACCAGGCCGACAGCGAGTCGATTTTCACAGATACATTCCCAATCATCCATGGCCCGTTTAGCAGAATCGTGGTAGATTTGAAAAGAAGGGAATTAACAGAAATATAACTTGTTACAAGGGCTATCAGAATTACAGTACAAACTGTCAGAATACCTTTAAAACGGGTATTCAGGAAAAACATCGCAATAACAGAAATGAATAATATAAATATTATAACATTAATTATCATTTAAGAAAATTTAGAATTGTGCCTATGAATATAGCCATAATAAATATAATGCCATAAAGAACATAAGCCTGGATCTTTCCATTCTGAATGAATTGAAATCTATCAATGAAGCCATTTAGTATTTTCAGCAAAGGATCAATAATCCTAGTGACAAAAAAATCGAGATAATAAGAGCTATATGTCCGTTCAGATGGAAAAGTTTCATTAATCCTGATCTCCTTATATCCTTTCTTTTCGATCATAAGAAAGTTCATCAATTTTCCGAACGACTTTGAAAATGATTTCCCGGTATATTGTATTTTTGGATTAGGCGCCAGGTATCCGCAACCCCATGTTTGCAGAGCTTTATGGTCAGATTTACGCGTCAGAAGGTACCTGCTGACGGAAACAGCAGTTACTACTCCAATTAATATAAACGACGCGTAACTGATATTCTTTAAAATGTCAAAATAATTCTGCAAACCTTGTTCATTCATGTTTAATGCAAGCCCATACTCAAGAATTGAACCAGCTTTCTTAAGGAAAAAACCAGGGAAAAAACCAATTAACAAAATCAAAATGACAATGAAGTACTGGGGTACTAACATTACTGCTGATACCTCATTTATTTTATGATCTGATTCTTTCCTTGGTGTGCCAAGAAAAACAGCGCTAAAAGTTTTTGAGAAAGCAAGCAGGGAAATGCCACTTATAAGGCTCATTCCGGCAAATGTCAGAATCATCAGTACTATTCTTGGCAGACTTTCATCAATACCGGACAGCACACCGCAATAAATTAGAAACTTGGAGACAAATCCATTCAAAGGAGGTATTCCTGCAATTGCTATTGCACCAGTTAAGAACAATATTCCTGTTTTAGGCATAAACTTTAGTATGCCTCCTAACATGTCCATATTTCGAGTGTGAGTCTGACGATACACAGATCCGGAAGAAAAGAAAAGAAGGGATTTAAATAATGAATGATTAAGAACATGTAACAGAGCCCCACCAAACCCAAGGAAGATATTCACATTGTTATTCTGTCCAATTCCAATTAAACCTACTCCAAGCCCGATTCCGATTATTCCTATATTTTCTATTGTGCAATAAGCTAACATTCGTTTGAAATCTCTGTGTACGGCAGAATTCATTATTCCAAAGAGAGCTGTTAACAAAGAAAGGATCAGAACGATTTCACCAAGCACAATAAAATCTGATTTCAGGTAAAAGATAATCCTTAAGATGCCGTATATACCCATTTTAACAATAACTCCTGACATAACACCTGAGATATGTGATGGAGCTGCAGGATGGGCAAGAGGCAACCATGTATGAAATCCGATAAAACCTGCCTTCATTCCAAATCCGGAGAAAAAAAGAAGGAAAAGCCAAATGTTTTTATTTGTAAGGAAAAAAACGTCTATTCCCTTAAAATCAAATGTACCGGTTTTGAAATATACCCAGATGAAAGCAACAGTAAGTACAACCACACTAATGTGCATCTGGACAAGATAATTGACTCCTGCTTTCATAACCTTTGGATCAGTATAGTCAAGAAGAACAAGGAGAAACGATGAGATTGACATAATTTCCCAGGCTACTATGAATACAACACTGTGCTGAACAACTGTTACAAGCAGCATTGAAAAATGGAATATGATGTAAAGTATCCAGTGTGAACTGATCAGGTGAGAAAGCTGACCTTCACTTTTCAGATATCCCGATCCATAGATTACACCAGTAACAGCCGTGAAATTAATAATGAGGATGAACCATGCCGATAAATGATCTACCCTGAATGGTATATCGCCAAAGAAAATGCCGCCGTTTATCACATATACAATTTCCGAGCCCTGGAAACATGAAATAGCCACGAAACTGCTCAGAACTGCCAATACTGACACTGTAATAACCGCAATAATCTTTCTAAAACGTACAGAAACAAAAGGTATTGTTAAGATGCCTGCAAAAAGAGTAATTACGGTTGAATTAAAAAGAAATTCTATTAATTCCCAACCCTCAGAATCCATCATAATTTAGTAACAGAACGAATTAAAACGGGTGCAAAGTAAATAAAAAAATAAAATTATTATAAAATCATCCTGAAAAACAGTTTGGCAGCAGGTATCATCTTTTCTTTGCATGCATGTTTAAAAAAGGATAAACTATATATTTTAACACTTTGCTTTATTCTCTTAGCAGTTTATAAGTCTTTCAGTATTTTTACCAAAAAAAAACTGATGAACATCGAAAGCAACATCTCATTAAAACCATTCAACACTTTTGGGTTTGATTATAAAGTGAGTAAACTCATTCATCTGACCTCCCAGGATAAAAGTGCAGTGTTTTTCAGGAGCAAGTCAGAAACAGATGTGAACATGTTCATAATTGGGGGTGGCAGCAACCTCCTTTTCACTGATGATTTTAATGGAACAATTCTGCACCCTGTTTTTGGAGGCACAGAGGTAGTTTGGAATAATGATGATAAAGTCATCATCTCTGTAGGATCCGGGATTAAATGGGATGACCTCGTAAACTGGACTGTCAGCCAGGGTTTATGGGGGCTTGAAAACCTTTCGCTGATACCTGGAGATGTTGGAGCCAGTCCGGTTCAAAACATAGGAGCTTATGGAGTCGAAGTTAAGGATATGATTGATAAGGTTGAGACAATAAGAATTTCAGACGGGCAGAATATATCATTTAGCAATGAAGAATGTGGGTTTCGTTACAGGTACAGTATATTCAAGGGAGAAGAAAAAGGGAAGTATCTTGTAACAAGAGTACACTACAGGTTAAGCAAGAAACCCTCCTTCAACATTGAATATGGTTCACTAAGAGATGAAATTCAGAAACTTGGCAAAATATCAATTCACAATATACGAGATGCTGTTATTAATATCAGGAGAAAGAAACTTCCCGATCCTTTAATAATTGGCAATGCCGGAAGCTTCTTTAAGAATCCAGTTGTGAATGAAGCTTTGTCATCATATCTGAAAAAAATACATCCTGACCTTCCGGTTTATGCTGAAAAAAATGGAATGTCAAAGCTTGCCGCAGGCTGGCTTATAGAGAAATGTGGTTGGAAAGGTTATAGACGGGGTGATGCAGGGGTGTATGATAAACAGGCATTAATACTTGTCAATTATGGGAAAGCTTCAGGTTCAGAGCTGAATATTCTTGCCGAAGATATAAGGAAATCAGTAGCTGAAAAATTCAGCATTAACCTGGAGAGAGAAGTTGAAACAGTAACTTCTATTTGAATATTCTTCTTCTGTCTAGCTCTTTCTGGTATTGATTAGCATACCTGTTATGTTCAGCCAGAGTTCTTGAGAAATTATGATACCCTGAAAAATCTGACTTGGCAGCAAAATAAAGGTAATCATGCTTCTCAGCATTCAGTACAGACTCAATACCCTCAATTGATGGGCATCCAACAGGTCCGGGGGGAAATCCACGGTATTTGTATGTATTATAAGGAGATTCAATTGTAAGATGCTTATTCAGAACTCTCGTTATTGTAAAATCGTTTAGCGCAAATTTAATTGTGGGACAAGCCTGGAGAGGCATTCCGACTCTTATCCTGTTGAGGTATACACCCGCAATGCGTGGCTTTTCTTTAGCTTTTGCAACTTCATCATCAACAATTGATGCCAATATCGATACTTCATTTCTACTAAGACTAAGCTTGGCAGCCCTGGCTAACCTTTCATCATTCCAGAAAGAGTTGTATTCTCTTAACATCCTTGTATAGAATCCTTTTGCATCGGTATTCCAGAAGAGTTCATAAGTATTTGGAAGAAATACTGATATAACTGTCGCTGACGAAAAACCATCGGAAGTATAATTTGATTCATCTGAAAGAAATTCAATTATTGACGCCGAGTCTGCCTCGATCTTACCTCCGACTTTACCTGCAAGTTGGTTCAGAGTTCTGACATTATTGAATGTAAGTTTAATTGGTTTCTGTTTTCCTGATCTGAGCATGTCAATAAGTTCGAAATATGTCATTTCGCTTTCAACGGAATATTTTCCTGGTTTGATAAGGATGTCGTAGTTCTTCTTCTCGGCTACCCATCTGAATAGATCAGGATGTTCAATATCAAAATCTGAAATCAACATGTTAATAATTTCATTGTATGTTGAACCAGTTTTAATGTATATATCCCGGGGTTCATCAGTTTTGATCCTGATACTGTCAATATTAAGGATCAAAATAAGCGCTAGTATTGTTGCTATTCCAATTAAGGAAACTAAAAAAAATTTGACTTTCTTCATAAAGGCCTCCGGAATGCAAATTTATTTTATATTTCCATACTTTACTAACTTTGTAAAGAACTAACAAATAAATCCTAAAAATGACAGCATCTGCAGTATTAATATTGATTATAGTTGGAATAATAACCGGCATTATGGCCGGAATGCTTGGGATAGGGGGAGCTATCATAATGGTTCCTGCTCTTGTCTATATCCTTGGGATGAGCCAGCAATCGGCACAGGGAACAAGCCTTGCTGTTATGCTTCCACCGATAGGAATAATAGCTGCTTTAAATTATTACAAAGCAGGGTTTGTCAACCTTAAATATGCCATGATCCTTGCAGTATTTTTCATTGTTGGATCATATTTCGGCTCAAAATTATCTGTTAATATGTCGGAAACACTTTTGAGGAAGATCTTTGCCTTCCTCTTAATTGCGGTTGCTGCAAAGATGCTGATTACAAAATAATTCGACACAAAACACATGATCATGTGTTTTGTGTCGCTGTTTATTCTTTTTTAAAACATTATACCAAGGCTCAGGATAAACGATTGTTGTCTGTCATCAAGCTTGAAATTAGCTCCTCCAACATCAACTGTATCTCCGAATTTTTTTGCAAGGCTTCCTCCATATCTGGCATCAAGAGTGATTGTATTGAAAATATCAATACCTAAACCGGCCTGGTAACCAAAAGTTGTCCCCCTGTAAAGATCCTCGAAATCAGGGTCATTGACAAGCGCCTCGGGTGTACCAATTGGAACAGTTGCAGAAGGTCCGGCATTAAGTCTAATCGGCCCAAGTTTCACTCCTACAAGAACAGGTATTTCAAGCCTGTTGAAACTCTGATCAAGAATTTGACTTACAGGAGTTGTTTGAACATTATATTCATAAGTGTTCGAGGCAAAGTAAACCTCAGGTTGTAAATACACCGGACCAAGACCTGCCCTGACGAAGATACCTGCATGAAATCCCCAGGTTGCATCTTTCAAGGAAGTGACTGTTCCGTTTGATTCATATTTTGGAACTGTGGTGGTGCTTGCCCCGGCTTTGATTCCAAATTTGACCTGTGACATCGCAGGAATAGCAATTAAAGCAAAAAGTAGAATTGCAGAAAACTTTTTCATGACTTCATTATTATGTTAAACATACTCCATTTGTAAAATATTACAAATATAACATCAAACAATAACAAAAAGTTGCAAAAACATTGGAACACATTAAACAATCATATCCGAAATGACCCTAAACTTTCTGCTTATATTTGAAAGTAGTGGCATGAGATTTGTTTTTATATTACCAAAAAATTGCCACCATGAAAAAGATTCTATTTTTAGTCAGTTTAATTACCATAATAACATTATTAAGTTCATGCGCTGCATTTAAAGGCATTGGCTCTTCGGATCATTCAATTGACGAGGCAACACTCAATAATGCAATTGAATCAGGGAAGTTCATTGTTAAATTTGATATGATGTTTACACGGTTCGGTTCTCCTGTATTTCTACGGCCCCGATCCAATTACCTGATTGTTGATGGTGAAAATGCAATTCTAAGTGCAGCCTACCTTGGGAGACAATATGATTTCAGGCCTATTGAAGGCATAAGGATGCAGGGAAAGACAATTAACTATGAGATAATTAAAAAGGATGCAAAAGGAAGGTATTCAATCAGAATGAATGTGGGTAATGGCAGAAATACATTTACTATTTTCCTTAAAGTCAATAAGGATGGATATGTAAGTGCATCAATAAACAGTCTGAAGATTGATGCTGCCAGTTATAGCGGTTATATTGAGTCTATAAAAAAACAGCAGACTGAAAGCAGAGAAGAAGTTATATAAATTCTACAAATAATTAATGTATCTGCTATTCTCACTTAGTTCTATAAAGTTATCATCTGCTTCCTTATAACCATATTCGAAACAATAATGGAACCTGTTTCCATCATTCGTTTCAATTACATGGGTAAAAAAGGTGAAATTATACCCAAGGGCAAATAGGGCATCCTTATGAACTTTCCTTTTGCCATCGATGTATAAATCGGCCAGTATTCTCCGGTTTTTCCGAAGAAGTCCATGAACATTTCTCACATAATTGTTCGAATCACGGTTAGCACGGTTGTTGTAATTGTTTCTGCATTGGTCCGAGCAAAACTTCTTATCTGTTCTACCATGTATAACTTCGCCGCAATCGAGACATTTTTTTTCCACGGCTGTAATGTTTTGATAAAGATATAAAAAAACGTTTTTAAACGATTGCAACCGTTTTTAAATGATTAAGAAACGTATATAAATATTTATTGTCCGGGTAGTCTTTAAGAACAGACTTAAGTTTGATCAGAAATTTAATTCTGATGTCAAACTAAACATTAAAAGTCATGAACACAATGAAAAACAGAGTAACTCTCATCGGCAATCTCGGCATGGACCCAGAGACAAAGACAATTGAAAATGGCAAGAAAGTAACACATTTTACGCTTGCAACTGTTGACGGCTATAAAAATGCCGAAGGCCAGAAAATAAAGGAAACAACCTGGCATAATATTGTTGCCTGGAATGGCCTTGCAGAAACAGCAGGAAAGTTTCTGAAAAAAGGAAGGGAAGTAGCTGTTGAAGGTAGAATTGTTTACCGTACCTATGACGATAAAAACGGTGTGACAAAATACATCACTGAAATAGTACTTAACGATCTGGTTTTGCTCAGGTCGGGAAAACTGACAGATAAGTCAGAGGAATAAAGGTGCTGCTTTCCTGTGTGCTAAGAGGCTGTTCAAAAGATCAGCCTCTTCTTTTTATCTTATTTCTAATCCTCGATAATAATCATCTTCGATTATTGGTGAACTTACGGCCTTCATTGAGGGCTTTTATGTTTGTTTCGACAATTTCTTCGCCCTTTTTACTAAAAAATTTGCGAACAGCTCTTTCAAGACTCCCAAAAGGTAAACTGAGAAATGGAGAAGCTGCACCCAGGATCACAATATTTCCAGCTTTTGAAGAACCTGCTTCATGAGCTATATTGTCTGCATCAATCAAAACATGATTTTTAATTTTTCTTACCTGCTGAATTATGTCTTCTACATCCGGATAATCAGTAATATTGAGAAAAGGCTCTGAGCTTGTAATAAGCCATCCCGTTTTCGAAAGCCAGGGCAGATATCGTAAAGATTCCATAGGTTCAACAGAGATTATCAGGTCAGCAGTTCCAAGTGGTATAAGGTCAGAAAAAACAGGTTTATCAGAAAGCCTGAGATGAGACTGAACATCTCCTCCCCTTTGACTCATTCCATGAACCTCAGCTTGCTTTAGATAAATGTTGTTCTCGATTGCTGAAAGCCCGATTACTGATGCAATCGTCAAGATTCCCTGTCCCCCAACGCCGGATAATACAATGTCATTCTTCATTATTTTATCTGATTAATTATAACCTTTTTTCATTTTTACCTTACGTGAGGCAGTCTGGATACACTCACGGCTAGAAATGATTACTGAAACTCCTTTATAATCAAATTCATTTTTCATTATGAGAACATTCATATCATGATTTTTTTTAAGAGGGGTAATAATCTTAATGTGCTCAGGCAAAACACCTATCCCCTCGCATATTTTTTCAATTCTGCCAGTTGCCTTTGAATCCTGCCCTCCGGTCATTCCTGTCGTTGAATTATCAGATATAATTATTGTGACAGGAGAATTTTTTGAGACAGCATCGAGTAGGCCGGTCATTCCTGAATGTGTAAAAGTAGAATCACCAATAACTGCAATAGAAGGGAATAAGCCTGCATCTGCAGCTCCAATTGCCATTGTTATTGAAGCTCCCATATCGACACATGAGTTAATAGCATTATAAGGAGGAAGAGCGCCAAGAGTATAACATCCTATGTCAGAAAAAACACGTCCGGGGGTATACTCACTTAAGGCTTCGGTGAGGGCATTAAAAGTATCAGAATGACCACATCCCTTACAAAATGATGGTGGCCTGTTCTTAACAATGCCCGGAACAGGTTGTCCATAATCAACTGATAGTCCCAGAGCTTTTGCAACTATTGAAGGATTAAGCTCTCCGTCCCTGGGCAAAGTACCATCAATTCTGCCATAGATTTTCTTTCCACTCTCAGGCAATCCTCTCAGGAACTCTTCTATATATGGAGCGCCTTCTTCAAGTATCAGAAGTTCTGAACATCTTGAAGCAATGTCTTTAATAAGATCATTGGGGAAAGGATAAGTTGTAATTTTCAAAACAGGAATATCACTATCTTTTCCGATATTCTCCATAAGATAATTATAAGCAATACCTGTTGTGATTATCCCCAGTTCCCTTCTGCTGCCATCTCTGAATGTATTGTAGCGAGCAAGTCGCGAATCATATTTTATTGATTCAAAGGCATTAAGCAAACCCTTATAGCGTTTCCTTGCAATAGCAGGCAGTAGGACAAACTGAACAGGATCGACAGGCAAATTTAACTTCTTTTCATCAAGCGCTGGCCTGAGTTCAACAATTGCTCGAGAGTGAGCCATTCTTGTTGTGATTCTGAAAAGTACAGGTACTTTGTATTTCTCCGATACATCAAAAGCATCAAAAATCATATCATAAGCTTCCTGCTGGCTGGACGGCTCAAAAATCGGAACGTTTGCGAACTTTCCATAGAATCTTGAGTCCTGTTCATTCTGGGAAGAATGCATTGAAGGATCATCAGCAGAAACAACAACAAGACCCCCATTTACTCCGGTAACAGCAGCATTAATAAAACCATCAGCAGCAACGTTCAGACCTACATGCTTCATTGCAACCAGTGTTCTTTTCCCGGCGTACGACATTCCGAGTGCAGTCTCCATTGCTGTCTTCTCATTAGAAGACCATTCCCTGTGGATATTTCTCTTTATAGCAATTCCTGACGCCTGAACGTATTCCATTATCTCAGTAGATGGCGTTCCCGGATAAGCATACATGCCACTTATCCCTGCATCCAGAGCTGCCTGAGCTATTGCTTCATCCCCAAGTAAAAGTTGTTTCATCATTGTGCTTAACTTTTGAGGCAAATTTAGGTCATAAAAAGTTAAATGCTAAAGCTTAATTGAAAAACAAATGATAAATATTTTAATAAAGTTAATAATGAACAATTGCACGGTTATTGAGGTGATATGATTGGATACTTAGAATAATATGAAATGTTTTATTTATTTTGCAGATGTTTCAATTAGTTTAATGAAGATTATTTCTTTTGAAGAGAACAATTAATATAATTTTTATTCTGGCTCTGTTTTCCTTAAGAGTACTTGGGCAGGATGATGTTGAAAAAAGATATGTTGAGGTAAGCGGCCTGATAATTGACATTGACAATCAGCCTGTGTATGGGGTTTCCGTAATGTCAACAGCACTAAAACATGCCACAATTAGCGGAGTATCAGGTATTTATTCAATCACAAGTACACCTGGCGACACTATCTTCTACAGAGCGTTGGGATATAAAAGATATCATACAATCATACCTGAATCATACACAGGTCGTTATGCTACTGTAGATATCAGGCTGGAACCTGATACAATTAATATTGAGCCGGTAACAATCCTGCCATGGAAAACATATAGTGAGTTTCTAAGTGACATTACTAAGGAAAGGCCTGTTGATCCGATTGAAGAGAATATGAATAGAAATATGGCATCAATATATGTCGCAATGCAGAGCCAGACTAATTTAAGTATTACACCCGAGGCAAGCTTTAGATATGCAACCCAGCAAAACTTCAATTCAATTGCTACCCGCCAGCAATATCCTGTGAACAACCTTCTGAATCCCTTTGCCTGGGCTAAGTTTATTAGTGGCGTAAAAAATGGTATGTTTAAGAATCAGAAGTACAACAAACCTTCTAAAAGCAAAATAAGAAAAAAGAAAAACTAGGACAGATAATAAATACATCTTTCTTCAGTTTCAAAAAGTAATTCAACATTCCCAAATGACTATCAATGCTGGCGACATATTCAGAAAACCTGGCTATTTTATAAAAAAAAGCTTTATTGGAATGAAGAATAGAGAAAGCAGGCTGATTGGCATATTGGGTACCCTGATTGTTCATCTCATCGCTGCAATAATATTTATGTCCTTTCAGATCAGCTTCGAAAAAAAACAGAATATTGAAGCTTTTACCGTAGAATTTGAAGAAGTAGAAGTAAATCCAGAAAAGGACAAGCTAATCAACCTGCCGCCTTCCAAATCTGTTGAAAAAATCTTACAGGGCGATAATGAAATGCTGAATATTGCAAGAAACCTTGCAAACAAATCAGATCAGACTATTGATCCTGCTGAATATATCGACATGGTTAAAGAGGAACTAATAAAAAGCGGAAAGCTTGATGAGAACAACTATATAGACGAATGGAAGAGACTCCGCGACAATCCTGAAGAACAGCTATCGGTTGCTGAAAAAGAAAAGGTAAAACAACCGGAAGAGCCACGTAAGTCACAGGAGATGGCTGCAAACTACAAAGGACCTACGCGCATTTATTATGATGTTCCCGGAAGAACCCACATATATCTTCCCCTACCAATATACATGTGTCAGGGATCAGGAAAGATAGTACTTTCAATTGAGATCAACCAGAAAGGTGAGGTTATTGATGCTGATGTTATTTCAGAAGAAAGCACAACAAACGATCCGTGCCTTTCGGAGACAGCAGTTTCAACTGCAATGATTTCACGGTTTAATCCTGATGTTAATTCACCAAAGACACAACGAGGCAAGTTAACTTACCACTTTGTGGCCCAGTAACCCGTTTTCTCTTAAAATAACCCTTTCTGAACAGGCTTCAGGTATGGCTTAATAAGTTCGGGTGTATTCTTATCAGCGTTTTTTTTATTAACAAGCGGGCCAATCGTATGTGCTTTAAGCATTTCAACAGGAGAGGGCTTAAGCATGCTATATATATCTTCGTCATTTTTTTGGGAATCGAGCCATGAATTTTCATCTCCGGGCACAATTATGGCGGGCATTCGCCTTGCCGAGTTATGTATCTCAGCAAGCAAATCATTTGCTTCGGTTGTAATTATTGTAAAAGTGTTAAAGACCTCTCCTGTCTTGTCAAAAACCCAGCAGTCATACAGACCAGCCAGTGAAATAATCTCATTCTCTGAATGATAGATATACCAGGGGACTTTTTCCTTTCCTACATGTTGCCATTCGAAGAACCCTTTTACCGGTACAATACATCTTTTTGTCCGGAATAATGATGAGAAGGCAGGTTTTTCTGAAATGCTCTCGGCACGTGCATTAAAAGTTTTAATTCTAATACTCTCGGCATCTTCAAAGTTCTTAATAAATGAAGGTATCAGTCCCCATTTATAAAGTTTAATTGACGACCTGTCATCTGAACATATAACTGGTATGTCAGGAATTGCAAAAGCGTGGTAATAATAGCTGGGGCGATAATTATCGTGGTCAATTAGAATTGCTCCATACCTGTTCTCGAGCTCTTCTTTTACAAGATTCACATTTACCGAAAAACACATTTTAACCAGGATAACCTTTTAAAGTTACTTTAAGTGGTACCGGCAATGATATATCAAGGAGATCATAATCAGGCCATGTATCAACCTGTGAAAAAATCTTTGACATCATATTATTGATGTATGAATATATCTCGGGTCCGTTCCAGGAGCTTGAATTACAGAGCACGACCCATGAAACCCCATCAGATTGACGTTTCAGTACTGCAGATGTACCCGGAAAATATCCTGTTCTCCACCATGTTCCATTTGAAACAATACTCTTCCAACCTAATGGAGCTTCACCATTTTCGTTACAGGTCATAAGCTCGATACTCTCAGGGTTTAATATGTCAGGCTTTGAATCAAAGCCATCAATTGCAAGTATTAATCTCATCAGATCGGGCGCAGTGGCAACCCAGGCGCCGGCAGCTCCTAGTGTCCTTATATCATTTCCACCATAGCACGAGTTGCATAGCTCATCAGGATTATAAATTGATGGTTTTAATGAAGCCCCTCTTGGTTCATAATAAGTTACTTCAAGGGGTGCTTTTTCTGACGGCAGGTTACCGGCAATTGCCATGTCGAAAATGCCGAGTGGTTCAAGCACTTCAGTCCTGCAAAACTCTTCATAACTCTTTCCGGTTACCTTCTCAATTACAAGGCCCAGTATTGTATAACCAAGGTTTGAATATGATTTGCCTGTTCCTGGTGTAAAATGAAGTCTTTTATCAAGCGCAAATCTTACAATATATTTGCTGTCTACCGGGCTGATAACTCCCATTTTTTCAGCAATAACAAGAGGCATAAACATCTGATCGCCATAACGCTGAGTCCAGCCACCCTCATGGCTTAAAAGATGCCCGATTGTTATACTATATACCCTCTTATCCTTTGGATCGCTGAAATAAGGATCATTAAGGATTCCCTCAGGGCCAAACACCTTATCATCAAGCGAGAGCTTTCCTTCTTCCCTTAGCTTCATTATTCCTACTGCTGTAACAAGCTTTGAAACACTTGCTATCCTGAATTTGTTAAAAGGCTGGGTTTCAGCTTTTAATGCAGTATCAGCATAACCAAAACCACGTGCATATACAAGCTTTCCGTCCTTTGAAATTGCAATCGAAACACCATTGATAGACCATTTGTGGATGAAATTATTTACAGTTTTCTCTACATCAGCAAATTCAGCTCCCATAGAGGAACTGTTATTAAGCCTTACATTATAAGGAACAAGCTTTTCGGTAACAACTGTGTTCTCCCTGGCTCCCGGATTATTACTTGCAAATAGTACAAAAAGAGCAACAAGGAAAAATTTCTTCGTATCCATCAATAATTGAACATGTTATACAAAAATAAATAAACTTAGATGAAAAACCATATTAAATCGACATTAATTAGGCAATTCCGCAATTTAAACGGTTATTCGATGGCAATATTATCAGATTTTTTTAAACTTATCAACCATTTTATATAAAAGAACATCAATAAATAACTTTAGTTTAATAAATGCTTTTGATTTGAAATCAGTTTTTTTAAAGAGATTCTGCTTCCCATAATGTGAATAATAATCAAAAAAGTATTTTTGTGGTATGATAATCCATCGGTCAATATCTGGAATACTATTCTTCCTGTTTCTTCTTCTTATGCCCAAAGGCACTGCAGGACAATTATTTAATTCCGAACAGCAGCAGATTGACACATCAGACTATGTTCTTCCATTTTTTAGTAACTGGCTTGAATCTAATCTAATGATTGCAGCCTCAAAAGGATATGCATCTGAGATTAACAGGATTATTAAAATGGGCGCTGATGTTAATGCCTCAACATACGAAGGGGCAACACCACTTGTTTTTGCGGTGACATCTGGAAAACCGGAAGCGGTAAGCGCAGTTTTAAATCATGAACCCGAGATAGACAAAGTAACCATGTCTTTTGAAACTCCATTGATGATTGCAGTAAAGAGCGGGTTCTTCGAAATTACTGAATTACTTATCAGATCAGGCGCTGACATAGATTTTAACGATAACCATGGGGCAACACCCCTTCATTATGCGTCACTCTATAGTTTTTTAGATATTACTGATCTTCTCCTTTATTACGATGCCCAACCCGATATAAAAACTGACGATGGGACAACACCGCTTCTCAGTGCCACATGGGTAGGTAATATTGATATTGCCGACATCCTCCTTCAAAACGGGGCATCCCCAGATGAAAAAGATGACAAGGGATTCACTCCTTTCCTTGTCTCATCATATTATGGAGACACCCTGTTGATGGAAATTCTTCGGAGCAATGGCGCCGATATTTATTTAAGAAATAATGACGGAGACAATGCATTGACCCTGGCAATTATAGCAGGCAGAGAGGAATCTATCAGATACCTTCTCAGGATCGGGAACAGATGGTCTCAGCGAAGTGAAAACTCCTTAGATCCTATAACTATTGCAGCTAAATATGGCAGAAAAGATATAATTGATTTGCTTAATAAGAATGGTATTCCAGGGCATGTCAGACATAATATTGACCAGGTATCTTTTAATGTTTCGACACGTTTTACAACTCATGATTTTAGCACTGGATTATCAATGATTTTTAAAGAACCCCTTTCTAACATTGGTATCATTTCCGGGATCGACATAAAACCATTTTATACACGTGTTCTGGTAAAAGAATCAGATTCGGAATTTTATCAATACATGGATAAAGGCTCGCTTGCATACGCAGGCATTTTCAAAGAATTTGAGATTTCTGAGGTTTCAAATAAGTTTAATATTTGTTTAAACACCTCCATATCAGCAGGCTACTCTTTTGGGAATAATCTTAAGGGAACATTTATTGTCCCAGATAATAAATTAAGCGTAATCCCGGCATTGTCTTTAAACATGCAACACACCCATGTCAGAGTTTCATTGGGCGCTGAATACGTCAATTCTGAGTTTCATAAAGTAGGTCCCGTTTGGTTGAGACTAGGGATTGGTTACAACTATTATTTCGATAATATTAGGAAAAAGATCAAACCCCCAAGATGGTTCTAGAATGAGATATTTTTTCATAATACTAACTTACATAGTATCTGCATTCCTTTTCTCATGCGAGGATACACCAATTATTAATTGTGCTGACTGCCGTTCCGAAGAGCCAACAAACGCCACTATAGAAGTAAGGATTGATGATTGGCGTTCACTAATTATAGTAGAAGTTTTTTCAGGAAATCTCGAGGATAGAATTCTATACATTTCATACCATGCTACCGGTCCCGAAGTGAATATCAGTCTTCCAGTTAATAATGTGTATACGATTACAGCCACTTACGATATTGAGGGAAAAACTTATGTTGCAGTCGATTCCGTTTATCCTCGTGTAAAGTTCAGTGAGGATCAGTGTGATGAACCGTGTTATTACATATACGATAAGACAGTAAATTTGAAGCTAAAGTATAGAGACTAGTAGAAGGACGAAGGGACGGAGGGATAGAGGGACAGAGGGTTGGAGAGATTAAGTTGACTTATTGACTTAATGGACTTAATGGATAACAAGACGAATCAACCCATAACATTTTTAAATTTTCAAATTATTATTTATATTCTGATAACAGGATTAGCTTTATAATCAATAATATCATTTTTATAGTAAACTCTGTCGAGGAATAAGCCTGAAGGAGGCGCGGTAAGCTTTGCAGGGATATCTGATTTCTTTGTTAGCAGAGATTCTATTTCGCCAGGACTAATCTTGCCTCTGCCTGCTTCCACCAGAACGCCTGTCATTCTTCTCACCTGTTTCCAGAGGAAATGTGATCCAACAATATGAATCAGTATTATACCTCCTCGTTCAGTAACTGATATATGGATTATTTCAGATTTTGTTGAAGATTGTTCCTGTTCAGGGTCAGTGAAATATCTGAAGTCTCTTAAACCTTTAAAGTGCGAAGCGGCCTCGCTCATTGAATCTATGTCAAGGACATCTTTGATCCACCAGACAAACTTCTTACCAAAAGCAGTTCGTCTGCGGCTTATCTGGTAAATATAACTTCTGGCTATTGCATCATGCCGCGCATGAAATCGGGGATGAGCTTCTTCTACATCAATTATGCAAATATCTGGCGGTAAACGGTCATTAATGCCATATTTGATCCTTAATAAAGGAAGATCAGTCGAAACTTCGAGATGGGCAACCTGCCCGGCAGCATGAACACCGGCATCGGTGCGGCCGGCGCCAAAGAAATCAAAATCATCAGTGTTGAAAAGATCGCGGCATGCATCCATTATCTCACCCTGGACAGTCTTGCCGCCTTTCTGCAATTGCCAACCGGCATACCTGGTCCCTTCGTACTCAATTGTGAGCTTATACCTTCCCATTTCATCATTTTAAAGATCAAAGATAATCATACCTTATGTGGAAATGATCATTGAACATAAAGTAAAGAATAATAATCACTTTAAAAATCTGTTAAATATCTAATTTCCATATATCTGACTATAATCGACAGATGCAATTTTTGTTATTTTTGTGATAATAATGAATCCCTGATTAAACACTCGATACTGTCTCATGAAAAAGAAGTACATGAATCCATACCTTGCTGGGACACTCCTCGGGCTTGTTCTTTTATCTGCAATGATAATAGCAGGAAGAGGACTGGGCGCAAGCGGAGGCCTTAAGTATTGCGTAGTGTCTGTTGTAGGCGCTATTGACAAGCCTCATGTAGAAAATTCAATTTATTACAGCAAGTATTTCAAGGATGGCGAAAAGCCTCTTATGAACTGGCTAGCTTTTGAAATCTTCGGACTTGTTACTGGTGGATTTATATCAGGAGCTGCTTCAGGAAGATTCAAGCTGAAAATTGAAAAATCTCCAAAAATATCAAATGCAAGAAGACTTACATTCGCTCTAATGGGTGGGATATTCTTTGTATATGGCGCCCAACTGGCGAGGGGATGCACAAGCGGAGCCGCCCTGTCGGGGATGGCTGTCTTATCACTTGGCGGCTTTGTAACAATGGCTGTAATCTTCGGATCAGCTTACTTCTTTGCATGGTTTTTCAGGAAAAACTGGATTTAAATAATGAAAAAGTAAATCGTATGCTACCTTATACTGGAATACCACATTGGCTCGATCTTCTTTTTGCTTTTCTCATTGGGACCGGCTTTGGTTTCGCACTAGAACAGGCAGGCTTTTCTTCAAGCAGGAAACTTGTTGGAATGTTCTACGGATATGATACAACAGTTATCAAGGTTTTCTTTACAGCGGCAATAGTTGCACTTATTGGTTCACAGATACTTAGCTACCTTGGAATCCTTGATCTGAATATGGTATTTGTTAATGAGTACTATGTTGCAGCAGCAATTATTGGAGGCATCATTATGGGAGCCGGTTTCATTATGGGAGGATTCTGCCCCGGAACCGGCCTTGCTGCTCTTTCCACCGGGAAAATTGATGCTATTGTATTTGTTGCAGGAGGGTTGATTGGAGCCTTCCTGTACGCAGAAACTTATCCATTGATTCAAAATATTGCCGAAGGCTCCTATAAAGGTCCCGTTAAGATCAATGAGGTACTTGGCATTCAACCCGGGTTATTCACCTTCCTGCTTATTCTGGTTGCAGTTGTGATGTTCTGGATTGCTGAAGGATCTGAAAAGAAGTTTGAAAGACCCTCAATAACAGATGATATCTGAATATGAAAACAAGAGTTAAATATTCAATAGGACTGATAAGCATTGGTATTATCCTTGCAATTCTGCCATATAACGGGCAGAAAGCTTTAATTAAAGACCCTGAATCGCTTCTTAAAGAAGTCCTCAATGAAGATGTAATTGTAACGCCAGATCAGGTTGCAAGGATGATTGTAAACGAAAACCCTGATCTTAGGCTGATTGATTTGAGACCAGAAAATGAGTTCAGATCCTTCAGTCTGCCAGGTGCGGTAAATGTTCCTTATGATATGTTTATCAAAAACGATCCTGCTGCTTTCCTGGGAGGAGGGAACACAAAGAACATCCTGTACTCAAACGGTAATTCACATGCATCCTATGCTCTTGTGATTGCACGAGGAATGAAACATCAGAATGTCTACTATATGAAGGACGGAATGAATGGTTGGTATTCAACTGTGCTGGAAAGTAAATTCTCAGGCGACAGAATCAGCGCAAGGGAAAATACTCTTTTCGAGACCAGGACAAAGGCATCGAAGTTATTCTATGAAATTAATAGCCTCCCCGACAGCCTTAAATCAAGACTAATTGAAGCGAAAAGGCTTGAAGCAAAAAAACTTGATGGAGGTTGCGAATAAATCCCAAAAAATGAAAAGTACCTTGAACGGAATAATTAAAGAGAGTGTTTTAACGATTGTCCTAATAATGACAGTACTCGCTGTCTTTATTATAAGATCTGCATCTGACATTTTTTTCAAACCCGACGCCTATAAAAATGCAATTAAAACAATTAAAGGTTCTGATTTTATTTTAAGCGAGAAAGTTGCATCTCTTCCGGGTAATAAACTAATTGTTCTCCTTGATGGAAATGGTGTTATTGAGATGTCTTCTGCGACAATCATCAGTTCTTCATCTGACTCTATCCTTGAAAAGAAATTTTTTGATCTAATTGCGAAAAACAAAGGACCTATTCTTCTTTCTTCAACCGATCAGTCTGTTTCAGCCAGAGTATGGATGATACTAGCGCAGAAAGGCATTGATAATTTATACATACTGGCATCATCAGATGATGAAGTTTCAAAAAACAAATTCAGGGTTGACACTGTTTTAAACCGGTATTAACCAGAGCATTGATTATAAAAGCAGAGATCCTAATCACTCACTGCTTGAAAGACCTCTCCTCTAAATCTCCTCCTCAAAAGAGGGAGGAGACTTATATTCAGAATGTTAGATGGTTCTGAACATGTAGAAAAGTTCTATTTAACAACTTCGAAATCATTGACTTCATCTTTTGTGAATGGCAACCACGATAACACATCTTTATCGTTAACCATCTTGTTATACATAAAACCGTTATTGCCATAACGCAATGTACGGGCATCGTAACCAAAAAGACGGAGAAAGCCAGTAGCAAATCCAGAGTTATGTCCAGTGCCACAATAAACAACGACAGGCTTGTCAATTGGTATTGAAGCCATTTCAGCAGGGAACCCAAGTGTAGATTCAGGTTTAAATCTTATTGCGCCTGGTATATGACCATTTTCGTATTTGTCTTTCCTTTCGAGGTTTATAATATAGTAACTTGAAGGATTAGCAAAAACTTCATCTGCTGTAACAAAAACATTTGAAACGCCATCGCTGAAAAGCTTTTTGAACCTGGAATCTGCAATCTCTTGTCCTGTTTTGAAGCCGGTACCCAACTCTGGCATTTTTGTTCCGGGTGCTTTCTCATTCACAGCTTTTTCAAGCAACTGCTCAAACTTACCATTAACATTCGCAAGCCAACCTTTTTCAGCATAATCTTTATTCCAGGCGCTCATTCCCCAACGCATTGAATATACATTTCCATACCCCATAAGCCTGAGTAATGCAGTTGTATAACTCGAGAGTGAACCATCATCGCAAACAATAACGATCTTATCAAATTCAAAGGGCCGGATGCCTGTCTCGAAATAAAGAGGCAGATCCTTAAAATCTTTATTTACAGCGCCACTTACATGACCGGAAGCATATTTATCCGTCGAGCGTAAGTCAATTATTTGTATGTTCTTTCCAATCTCCTCATGAACAATAGATGCTTTAATTAATGAAGGGTAATTATTGCTGTTCACATAATCACCATTATCTACAAGTTCTTTCAAGAGAAGCTGGGTTTCTTCTGGAATTACAAGAGGGGCAGTCTTTTTTACAGTATTGATAGATTGTGTTACTGTCTGGTCATTATCAGATTTATCGGTTTTTTTCCCCTGGCAACCGGTCGAAAGCATAATAATGCCCCATAGTAAAAGATAAAAAACAATTCTCTTCATAATTATCTACTACTGGTATTAATAGCAACATTATCAGAATTGAAAGAAAGTGTTTCTATTCTCCTGCCTGCTTCATCATAGTTGTAGCGTGTAATCGCAGCTCCATTTGAAGGGTTATTCATCAAATTTCCGTCTTTATCATGATTGGTTGTCTCTATTACTGCGCCATGCTCATCATATTTATATCGTGTTGTTGGAACCATGTTCCCTCCCACTATTTCATTATCCTGATCATAGTAAGTTGTTTCAAGTACATATCCGTTCTCATCAAATTTACTTATCCTTTTCGACCATCCCCAGTAAAGGTTCGACATCTGACCTGTAACATTGAATACTTCAAATCTCTCAACATCACCTGCTTCGTTTGGAGTAAATGAAAAATATGAAACGCCAATATCACCGCAATTTTCAGCTGTACAATTGTACAACGTATCGCCCATGAAATTTGCCATTCGTGTTACATATCCCTTATCATTATACGTAAAACGCAATTCATAGAAAGGACAGAAAGGGTTCATTACAACTTCTTCTCCCTTCAGGTTATACCTGTTTTCCTTAATCATTCCGTCAGGAAGCTTACTCCAAACCCAGTGATGAATATTATTGCGGTTATCAATCATTGCGCCTTCCTTATTATAGTACATCATTTCAACTCTTTCGCCCTCGTTGTTCAGCGCATATTCCCAGGCGAATACTCCACCCTGATCAACCTTTTCTCCATTCAGATTATAGAAATATTTCGTCTGCATATTACCATTGTATTCATAGGCAATTTTCGGAACACCCATTGATGAATAGCCAAGGAGAACAGTATCTCTGACATATTCAACAGAAAGGAGCTTTCCATCTTCATCATAAGTAAACTTATAACTGTTTATACTCTTGGCTTCAGCTTCTGTAAGCTTGTGGGTTCCTTTTTCAATATCATAAGGAGTCTCACTGAATTGAAGATTGCGATAATACTCCACACCAGCATGCTTTTTATTGCCAGAACACGACATCATTCCTGCTATTAGAGCCATTGCGACTACAGGAATTAAAGATTTCATAATTTTCATAAAAAAATTCAAATTAAGGTTTGGTTTTTGTTATAAATATAGTAAAAAATAAGCTTGTTATTAAGGTGATATAAAGCATGTTCGAATAACACCTAAAAAAGTGATTTTGTTTAAATAATCATTATATTCCTTAAGCATGATGTCTTAAAACAGTCATTCATTGCAGGCAAAACGGGTGAATAAATCATAACTTTGTACAAAATATCAAACTATGGATACGATCTTCAATTCAGATGTTTTCAGCTATGTACTCATGCCTTTGCTTATTTTTCTTGCAAGGATCTGTGATGTATCTATCGGAACCCTGAGGATCATTTTTGTTTCGAAAGGGAGAAGAAACATCGCGCCTGTTCTTGGTTTTTTTGAGGTTCTTATATGGATTACAGCAATAAGCAAGATAATGCAAAATCTTGATAATTATGTTAATTATGTTGCCTACGCCGGAGGTTTTGCTACAGGAAACTTTGTTGGTATGATAATCGAAGAAAGACTTGCGATGGGTATTCTGATGGTACGTGTTTTCGCAAGCGAAAGAGGGTCTGAACTTGTGTCGATACTTAATAAGAACGGCTATGGGGCAACAGTTGTAGAAGCCCATGGGGCAAGGGATAAAGTTCATTTGATATATACAATCGTTCACAGGAATGAACTTGACAAGATTGTCGAACACATTAATCACTTCAATCCAAAAGCATTTTATACAATTGAAGATGTAAGGTCAGTAAACGAGGGTATATTCAATGCCCGAAAAATAAATTCACCTTTCCATTTCAGTAATATTCTTAGGGAATGGAGGAAGGGGAAGTAAGAAGAAGTGACTAGAGGAACGAGTTTAGAGTGACTAGAGTTTTGAAGAAGTGCACTAGAATGAACTAGAGTGCACTAGAGTATTTAGAGTTATTACAACCTTTACAACTTTTACAACTTTTACAACAAAAGAATGAGTTAAATACTAAATTTGTCTGAAATAATTTTTTAATAATGGAAAACTTCAGGAATCATCCTCTTTACAGGCGTCATACATTCGATAGCGCTATGGGGGCAGTATGGAACTTTTATAAGAAGAATTTTCTTTCATTGTATCTTATTTCATTGGTGATGTCGCTTGTTCTTCAATATCTTACAACATCATTCTTAAAGACTGACCAGCTACAGTCGACAACCGACCTCCAGGAAATGATAGGAATAATGCAGGAAATGCTTGTTCCCATGTTGCTAATCTCAATTGTAAGTTTATTCTTTACGACAGTGCTTCAGTATTATATTCTGCATAAACCCGTTGATGAAAATGCCGGGATACTAGCATCAGTAATCGGAGGTTTTAAATACTTCTTCCCATTTTTAATCATAATGATCTTATTGGCATTCTTTGGAACCTTTGCAATTGTAATCGGCTTGCTGGCCCTTATAATAGGAGCCTTATTCGTAGCTGTTTATTTAATGACACTCTATCTTTTTATTCTTCCGGTTCTCATGATTGAAGGTTCGAATATAGGAAATGCGATAAGTCGTTCATTCAAACTTACACACAAGGATTTTTGGGCAAATATAGGGATGGCGGCTGTTTTCCTTATAACTATCATTGTGATTAGCATGATTATTTCTGCTATTGTTATGATACCTTTCTCAGGCAGTGTATTAAAGAGTGCATTCAATCCAGGGGAGACTGCAACAAACGATCTGCTCACAAGTCCATTTTTTTTGATATTCTCAGCAGCTTTGAGCGCACTTACCCTCCCTCTTGTACCTATTTTTGCATGTACACTTTATTTTAAAGCCAGGGCTGAAGAAGAATACGAACAAAATGCCGGAGCTAAGCTGGAAGAATATAAACCGAGGGTCGAAGATCTTTATTCAGGTCCCACAGGCTCTCCTGATAATACTTCTATTGAAAACAATCCTGAAATAAAGTGATGACTGCTTTTATTAATGAGAATTTTTTGCTGACAAACAAGACTGCAAGAAAACTATATCACGAGTATGCCGAAGATCTTCCGGTAATTGACTTTCATTGCCATCTTTCTCCTGCAATGATCGCGCAGGATATAAAGTTTTCAAATCTGACTCAGGCCTGGCTCGAGGGGGATCATTATAAATGGAGGGCAATGAGGATCAACGGGGTTGATGAAGAGTTTTGCACTGGCAAAGCGCCCGACAAGGAAAAATTTATTAAATGGGCGGAAACAGTTCCTTATACAGCGGGCAATCCACTTTATCATTGGACACACCTTGAGCTCGCGCGTTATTTTGATATTACCGGTCTGCTCTCAAAAAGAACAGCCGATGATATTTATGAACAAGCATCAGAGATGCTCTGCACAGACGATTTCAGTGTCAAAGAGCTTCTCCGCAAAGCGAAAGCTGAAGTGGTATGTACAACTGACGATCCGGCTGACAGCCTCGAACATCATTCTAAACTTCACTCCACATTCGAAATAAAAATACTTCCGACGTTCAGACCGGATAATATTATCAAAACTGAAGATCGTGGTGAATTCGGAAGATATCTGATAAAGCTTGGAACGTCTGCAGGAATTGAAATCAGTGACTTCAAAACGTTGATCGATGCACTTGATAAAAGACATGAGTTTTTCCATAAAATGGGTGGAAGGCTTTCTGATCATGGAATGGAAAGGTTCTTTTTTTCTGAAGTGACCTTCTCAGAAGCTGATACTATCCTTAAGAAACTTATCAAAGGTGAAGAAATATCTGTTGAGCAAGATGAGAAGTACAAAACAGCGATAATGCTCGAACTATGCAGGATGAACCACGAGAGAGGATGGACACAACAGTTTCATTCCGGCGCACTTCGTGATAACAATACCAGGCTTTTCAAAAAGCTTGGTCCAAATACCGGCTTCGATTCCATTGGTGTAGCCCTTGACGCCAGAAAAATTTCTAAATTCCTTAGCGCTCTCGACGAAACAAATCAGCTTGCAAAAACGATTCTTTACAACCTGAATCCTGCCGACAACGAGATGTTGATTACAATGGCAGGAAACTTCAACGACGGAACATCTCCAGCAAAAGTGCAATATGGAGCCGCATGGTGGTTTCTCGATCAGAAGAACGGGATTGAAAAGCACTTGAAAGATATTTCTTCATTTTCTTTGCCGGGGAGATTTGTGGGAATGGTCACAGATTCAAGAAGCTTCCTCTCCTATCCAAGACATGAATATTTCAGGAGGATAGCCTGTAATTATTTTGGCGAAGAAGTCGAAAAAGGATCAATACCGGATGATGAAGACATACTTCGTCCCTTGATTGAAGGAATCTCATATAGAAACGCTAAAGAATATTTTGGATTTTAACATTAATGATCTACAAGATGGATGATTTTAACATAAGAGACAAGGTTGCAGTAATTACTGGCGGAGCAGGCATAATCTGTTCTACAATGGCAAAAGCCCTTGCTCTTCATGGTGTGAAGATTGTGATTCTCGATCTAAATAAAGAAGCTGCAGATAAGGTAGCAGAAGAGATTCAAAATGAAACTGGTTCAAAAGCAATAGGTATTTCAGCAAATGTTCTCGACAGGTTATCACTTGAAAATGCAAAAAGAGAGATTAATACAAAGGTTGGGAATATTGATATACTCATAAACGGTGCAGGGGGTAATTCACCAGCGGCAACAACAAAAGTTGAAACGATGGAAGGCGGCGAACCGCTTGAGGAGACCTTCTATGGTTTAAAAACAGAGGGGTTTGATCGTGTTTTCGACCTTAATTTCAATGGAACGTTACTGCCTTCAATTGTCCTTACAACAGACATGATATCAAAGCGTTCGGGGGTTATTGTCAACATCTCATCAATGAACTCTTACAGGCCTCTTACAAAGATCCCTGCTTATTCAGCTGCCAAGGCAGCTGTAAATAATTTCACACAATGGCTTGCAGTCCATCTTGCAAAAACAGGGGTAAGAGTGAATGCAATCGCACCAGGGTTCCTGCTCACAAACCAGAACAGGTTCCTGTTGACAGATGAAAAAACAGGAGAGATGACACCACGTGGAAAAAAAATACTCAATGGGACTCCGATGAAAAGATATTGCATTCCTGAAGAACTTTCTGGAACATTATTGTACCTCGTTTCGGATCTTTCAAAATTTGTGACCGGGGTTGTTATTCCTGTTGATGGTGGATTCAGCGCGTATTCGGGCGTATAATAATATTTAGTGCTTTAAGAAATGCTTTATTATAGTTCAGGATCTGAAAATAGCATTATAGGCCCGGAAGAGCTGGAGGCAGGATTGTACGCTGTACTCGATAAAATCGGACCGAAGAAGAAGGTACTTGTTGTTCCTCCTGACCACACAAGGATACATTCAAAAGCAGGAGAAATCACAAAACTCCTTCACAGCTACTACAAAGACAGTCTTAAAGACATACTACCTGCACTTGGAACCCATGTTCCAATGACGACGAACGAATTAAAGCGGATGTTCGGTGATGTACCCCATGAGCTTTTTCGTGTTCATGACTGGAGGAACGATGTAGTTACCGTCGGCACTGTCCCGGGTGAATTCGTATCAGAGATCACCGGAGGCGCTCTTGATTACGCATGGCCGGCACAACTGAATAAGCTTGTCATAAATGGCGGCCATGATCTGGTAATTTCAACCGGACAGGTTGTTCCGCATGAGGTTATCGGGATGGCCAATTACAACAAAAATCTGTTTGTCGGGACTGGTGGTCACGAAGGAATAAGTAAAAGTCATTTTATCGGGGCGGTGTACGGAATGGAGAATCTTATGGGAAAAGCTTCAAATCCTGTAAGGTCGTTACTTAACTATGCCTCGGAACATTTTATTTCACACCTTCCAGTGCTATATGTCTTAACAGTCATTGGCCGCGATGATAAGTGTAACCTTGTAATACGAGGATTATTTATAGGTGATGATGAAGAAGTTTTCATCAGAGCTGCTGAATTATCAGTAAAGGTGAATTTTGCAGTTCTTGACAAACCCATTAATAAAGCTGTTGTTTATCTCGATCCCGATGAATTCAGAACTACCTGGGTTGGCAACAAGAGTATATATAGAACACGCATGGCAATGGCTGACAATGGTGAGCTTATTGTACTTGCGCCTGGTTTGAAAGAATTTGGGGAAGATAAGGAGATTGACAGGCTTATCAGGAAATATGGATACAGGGGTACTCCAGCAACATTGAAAGCAACCGAAGAAAATGCTGATCTCCGCAATAATCTTAGCGCTGCGGCACATTTCATCCATGGTAGTACTGAAGGGAGATTCTCAGTAACATATTGTCCCGGGCATCTTTCAAGAAAGGAAATAGAATCTGTCGGCTTCAATTACCACGACCTGGCAGACATGCTTAAGATGTATTCGCCTGATAAGATGAAAGAAGGGTATAACGAATTGCCAGGCGGGGAAAGTGTTTTCTACATTTCAAACCCTGCGCTTGGACTATGGACTTCAAAAGAAAGACTTAAAAGATGAGGATATTCAGAAATAACACATTGATTTTCTTCTTTTACCCTCCCCAGGGGATGAGAAGAAAATCAATTTACTTCCTTGTAATATAATACAACAAGTGTTTTTATTATTCTTAACATAAAAAACAAAACATATAAATAACTATGAGCAATCTTTCAGACATCGGATTAATCGGCCTTGCAGTAATGGGTGAAAACCTTGTGTTGAACATTGAAAGCAAAGGTTTCAGTGTAACTGTGTATAACAGGACAACACAAAAAGTGGATGAGTTTCTTGCAGGCAGGGCAAAAGGGAAAAACATAAAAGGATCACACTCAATAGAAGAACTTGTTAAGTCTCTGAAAAGACCAAGAAAAGTGATGCTTATGGTTAAAGCAGGAAAAGCTGTTGATGAAATGATAGAAACAATTATTCCATACCTTGAGAAAGGTGATATAATTATCGATGGTGGTAACACTCATTTCCCCGATACGAACAGGCGCACCGCATATGTTGAGAGCAAAGGACTATTATATATTGGTACGGGAGTTTCCGGCGGTGAAGAAGGCGCTTTGCTTGGTCCTTCAATTATGCCTGGCGGATCAAAAGAGGCCTGGCCGTATGTGAAGCCAATATTCCAGGCCATTGCAGCCAAAGTTGAAGACGGATCGCCTTGCTGCGACTGGGTTGGAGAAAACGGCGCAGGGCATTTTGTGAAAATGGTGCACAATGGAATAGAGTATGGCGACATGCAGCTTATCTGTGAAGCTTACCAGATTATGAGGGATCTTCTTCATATGAGCGCTGACGAAATGCATAATGTATTCAGTGAATGGAACAAAGGAGAACTTGACAGCTACCTTATTGAGATCACCCGCGACATCCTGGCCTATAAAGACACAGACGGGAAACCCCTTGTTGATAAGATCCTTGATGCTGCCGGTCAGAAAGGAACCGGTAAGTGGACAGTAGTATCAGCTCTTGATCTTGGCATCCCTCTTACACTAATCGGTGAAGCCGTCTTCTCAAGATGTTTGTCTGCTATCAAAAGCGAGAGAATAGCAGCTTCCAAAGTTTTGAACGGACCTGCGTGTTCTGCAAACATTATTGAGAAGAAGCAATTCCTTAATGATCTCAGGGATGCACTGTATGCCTCGAAGATTGTTTCATATGCCCAGGGTTATGCATTAATGAAAGCTGCAGCAGAAGAGAACAAATGGAAGCTTAATTATGGCGGGATTGCCCTGATGTGGAGAGGAGGATGCATAATCAGATCAGTATTCCTTGGGAAGATCAAAGAAGCATTTGACAATAATCCTTTAATAACAAACCTGTTGCTCGATCCATACTTTGCTGAAAAAGTCGGGAAAGCTCAAAAAGGTTGGAGGAATGTAGTTGCCTCCACAGTTACAAACGGAATCCCGGTTGCAGCCATTTCTTCAGCCCTTGCATATTTTGACGGGTACCGTTGTGAGAAGCTGCCTGCTAATCTTCTCCAGGCACAAAGAGATTATTTTGGTGCTCATACATACGAAAGAATTGATAAACCGAGAGGCGAGTTTTTCCATACCAACTGGACAGGAAGAGGCGGCACAACAGCATCTTCAACATATAATGTCTGATTCTATCACTAACGACCTAACCTGCTTATTATGTCTGAAACACAAAAAACCGGGAATTACAGGTGGACAGTATGTGCACTTATCTTCTTTGCCACAACGGTCAACTATCTTGACAGGCAGGTAATCGGTATCCTTAAACCATTGCTTGATTCTGATCTTGGAATCGGTGAGAAAGAATACTCATACATAGTAATTGCTTTCCAGCTCTCGTATGCATTTGGCATGATCGTGGCCGGCAGGTTTATAGATAAATTTGGAACAAAGATCGGTTATGGAGTTTCAGTTGCATTCTGGAGCATAGCTGCCATGGGTCATGCCCTTGCCAAAGGAGCTTTTGGTTTCGGTTTCTGGAGATCGATGCTTGGCATTAGTGAAGCCGGCAACTTCCCGGCAGCAATAAAAACAGTTGCAGAATGGTTCCCAAAGAAGGAAAGAGCATTAGCCACAGGTATTTTTAATTCAGGCACCAACATTGGAGCAATCATTGCGCCAATTGCTGTTCCGGCTATACTTGTTCTCTGGGGTTGGAAGGCAGCATTCATACTAACAGGAGCAATAGGTTTTATCTGGCTTATATTCTGGTTTATATTTTACGAGATCCCGGAAAGACAAAGAAGAGTAAAGGCAGCTGAAATAGCATATATAAACAGCGATTCAGGAGAATCAGTAGATTCATGCGGTGAACCAGTCAGGTGGCTTCAGCTTTTGAAATATCGTCAGACATGGTTGTTCTTTATAGGTAAAGGATTAACAGACCCGGTCTGGTGGTTCTATCTTTTCTGGATACCAGGCTGGCTGGCAGAGGTCAGGGGAACAGGTCTTGACATTAAAAACTTTGGCCTGCCGATGATATTCATCTACTCAGCAACAACAGTGGGAAGTATCGGAGGTGGATGGCTTTCATCGTTCATGATAAAAAAAGGCATGACTCCGTTCAATGCAAGAAAATACACTATGTTGGTCTTTGCCATCCTTGTAACACCAATTGCCTTTGCATCCTCTCCCGGAATTTCAACATGGAATGCTGTTTTCCTCATTGCTCTGGCTGCAGCATCACACCAGGCCTGGTCGGCAAACATCTTCACAACAGTATCTGATGCATTCCCTAAAAGAGCTGTCAGCTCTGTTACAGGTATCGGGGGGATGGCCGGAGCTCTTGGAGGAGCTGCAATCTCGTACGTTGCAGGAGGTGTTCTTGATCATTACAAAAGCATTGACCGGATCGAAACAGGTTACGTCATAATGTTTACCGTTGCAGCAAGCGCTTACCTGCTGGCATGGGTTATAATGACAGTATTTGCACCGAAGAATAAGGTTGTAAGGTTGGACTAGGAGTGGCGCAGGGCAAAGGGCTCAGTGCTCAGAGGTATACCCAGATACCATTCTGGCCTTAGTTTCATGAAGATCAAATAAGACAAACTCATTGAGACCTTCCCTGATCCATGATGCCGGACAATATAACCTCTTTTGGGGACCAATATTCCAGAACCTTCCCAGATTATGTCCATTGATCCAGAGGATTCCTTTCGAGAAATTTGAAACATCAATATAGGTATCAGCCTTTTCTATACCAGATGAACTTGCTATCATAAAATTCCCTTTAAAGAAAATTCCGGGTTTGTTCAATGTTCTTCCGGAACGCAGGTCATATACAAATTTCTCGCTAAGCGGAAGGGCATACATGCTCCAACCTTTTAATTGTTTCTCATTAAATAAAACTGCACCGGTCAAACCTTTTTTATCTTGGCCTTCAGCTAAAACAACTTTCCCCATTGACTCAACGAGTATTTCAAGTGTAGCTTTTTTTGTTGTCGCAGGAATTATTATTGTATCATTATCATTATTCTCCATCCGGTTTATGTGCCCAATATATTTTTCATTTACAAAGATTGTGGCATAATCATGCACCCCTTTAAGTATCAACACTCCTCCGGCAGTATCGGGAAGCGTTGTCCTGTATAGAACAAATCCATTACCCTGTTTCAATGATTCAAAAGTTAAAGGCAATTCAGAAGCGACGGCCACGGGTAAATTATCCCAGACCGAAGCAAATGGCTGTAGAAATAATGGAGTGATTTCAAGTGACTCCATACTCTTTGGAATGTCAGTTGCTTTTTTCCCTTGATATGAGTTAATCAGTTTTCGCAGATCACGGAATATTTCGGTTGGTTTGCCGTCTTCAGTTGCCAATTCATTATTATCATAACTCGTAATATAGGGTTCAAAACCATTATTGCCTAATTCAGCGCCTGACGTATATCCGTAATTTGTCCCTCCCTGTAAAATAATGTTGAATGATTTTTTATTATCCAAAAGGTATTTAACATCATTCAGTATACCCAGTGAATCAATTTTTGTGCGTTTATCTCCCCAATGAAAAGGCTTATCTGTGGCAATAAGACATGCAAAGACCGGAACTCCGGGACTTATTGAAGCTGCCATTTCAAAATCAGAAGGTTTACATCCATATTTCAAACCTATTGCACTTCCCGGAATTGTCCCTGCTTTAATCGTTGCCACAGAAGGTATTTCAGATGTAAATGTTGGGATCTCAAACCCCAAATTCTTCCATAGCTTCGCAAGTGATTGCAGGTAATTCTTATCACTCCCAAAGCTACCATATTCATCTTCTATCTGTAGCATAAGGAGAGGTCCTCCATTTGATACCTGCATTGGTTTTAATATTTCAGAGAGCTTATCAAAATAACGGTTGACTGCAGCCATAAATGCTGCATCAGTAGTTCTAAATTTAACATCTCCGGTATAATCAAGATAATAAGGCAATCCTCCATTCTCCCAACCTACAGAGATGTATGGACCGGGTTTTATTATCAGGAATAATTCTTCTTCCTGAACAAGGCGGATGAATTCAGCTATATTCCTGTTACCTGTTTCAAAGTCAAAAACATTCTCGTCAGTCTCATAGTAGTTCCAGAAAAGAGCTATTGTTATCGTATTGCTACCTAGCGATTTGGCTAATTTGATACGATCTCTCCAATATGGAGCAGGAATCCTGGCAGGATGAAGTTCACTGCTTATTATCTGGAAAGGTTTGCCATCAAGCAGAAATTCTGAATCTCCAAGTGTAAAACTCTGTTTTCCTCTCTGTGAATAAGCGCCTGCAGATATTGAAAGCAGGATTAATGATAATACTATTATCTTTTTCATAATCTAAGTTCGTTAAGCTGACTAGATAGCCTGGAAGCTTCTTAATCTCTGATAAAAACCATCCTTTTTATTTATAAGGTCAGCATGTGTTCCTGTTTCAACTATCCTGCCATCATCAATAACAACTATCAGATCTGCATGCTGTATTGTTGACAACCTGTGAGCGATAACAAGTGATGTTCTGTTTTCCATGAGTTTCATTATCGCATCTTGCACCAGTCTTTCTGATTCGGTATCGAGCGCTGATGTAGCTTCATCGAGAACTAACACAGGAGGATTTGCCATAATAGCTCTTGCAATGCTCACTCTTTGTCTTTGTCCACCACTAAGCTTATTACCTGCTTCACCAACAGATGTTTCATATCCGTTATCAGTTTCCATTATGAAATCATTGGCGTTGGCAATCCTTGCTGCGTTTTCAATAATTCCCTGATCTACATTGTTTTTTCCAAAAGCAATATTATCCCTGAAAGTCGTATTGAAAAGAATCGGATGCTGACTAACAATACCCATAAGATTCCTTAAGTCATTGATCCTGTATTCCCTGATATCGATTCCGTCAATAAGAATACTTCCTTTGTCAACATCAATAAAGCGGGGTAACAGGTCAGCAAGGGTTGATTTTCCGGCTCCCGATCTGCCAACTATTGCAACTGTTTGTCCCTTTTTTATAGTCAGATTTATATCTTTCAGTACAGGTTCCTCATTATAAGCATACCATACACCCCTAAACTCAATAGTATCAGTAAACTCTTTTACTCCGAGAGCATCAGCTTTTTCTGTAATTGTCTCTTCTGCTTCAAGAATCTGGTCAATCCTGTCGATCGATGCCATACCTTTCTGAATACTGAACCATGCAACCGAAATGTTCTTTGCCGGTTGCAGTATCTGAGAAAATATAGCAACAAAAGCAATCAATGAATCAGATGTCATTCCGCTATTCCCGTTTAATGCAAGAATACCTCCAACATAAAGCAGAACAATAACAACGATCGTTCCAAGAAATTCGCTTGCAGGTGAAGCAAGATATGCCTTTCTTGCTACTCTCTTAAAGATTTTCGAATACTGTTCATTCGACGATGAAAAAGCCTTCCTCATCTTTTCCTGTGCATTGAATCCTTTGATAATTCTTAATCCGGAAAGTGATTCCTCAACAATCGAAAGGAGTTTCCCGAGGTGTTGCTGTCCTGCAAATGAAGAAGCCCGCAAAGTACGACTTGTTCTACTAATCAACCATCCGGTAACAGGTAAGAGTACAAGAGCTATCAGTGTGAGAGTATAACTTGTTATAAAGAGATATGCTATGAATATCAGAATGGTGATTGGATCTCTGAACATCATTGTCAGTGAAGAGATAATAGATACTTCTATCTCCTGGACATCATTTGATATTCTTGTCATGATATCACCTTTTCTTGAATTCGTAAAATAAGAAAGGGGAAGTCTGAGGATTTTATTGTAAAGACTATTCCTTATATCGCGAACGGCACATGCCCTTATATAAGCCATGCTATTGTTTGCCAGAAAAATAAAGCCATTTTTAAGAAGGCTTGCAACAACAAACAGTAAGCTTACAAGAAGTAATGCGCCTGCCGGTCCCTTAGTTGCAACAAGATTAGAGAAGTAATAATTTAGAAGACTATTGAAATAATCTAAGGTCATAGCAAATTCTCCGGGATGTGGCAATACTTCAACTCTATTGAAGAGTATCTTTATGAAGGGGATTATTAAAGTATATGAAAAAAGCGCGAATACAGCGCTTATTATGTTGTAAAGTATATTTTTAACTGCTGACCATTTATAAGGTTTAATATACTTTAGGATGAGTCTTATCTTCTCCATTTTAAAAACCTGTGTAATTATATGGTGTAATTGCCATCAGCTCTTCTTTAATCTCACTACTTACATCCAGACCGGTAATGAATGTCCTGATAGATTCCTGAGTAATCTTTTCATTTATCCTTGTCAGTTCAAGCAAAGCTTCATAAGGTTTTGGGTAACCCTCGCGCCTTAGAATTGTCTGAATACCTTCCGCAACAACTGCCCAGTTATTTTCAAGATCGTGCCTCATTTTGTCCTGGTTCACTATGAGTTTGCTGAAACCTTTTAGCAGCGAATTGAAAGCCAGTACTGAATGACCTAAAGGCACGCCAACATTTCGTAGAACTGTTGAATCAGTGAGATCCCTCTGAAGTCTTGATATAGGTAATTTCTCTGATAAATGCCCAAGTATGGCATTTGCAAATCCAAAATTACCTTCTGCATTCTCAAAATCAATGGGATTCACCTTATGTGGCATTGCAGAGGACCCCACCTCTCCTTTCCTGATCTTCTGCCGGAAATAATCCATCGAGATGTATGTCCAAAAGTCTCGCGCAAGATCAATCAGTATGATATTTATCCTGCGAAGATTATCAAGTAAGGCAGCAAGATTGTCATAATGCTCAATCTGAGTTGTAGGATGAGATCTTACAAGACCCAGCTCCTCGTTAACAAAGTTGTTGGCAAATGTGATCCAATCGATTTCGGGATATGCAACTTTATGTGCATTGAAATTTCCTGTGGCACCACCAAATTTTGCAGAGTATGGTATTTGTCCGAAGTATTTAATCTGTCCGTCAAGCCTTGAGATGAATACTTCAATCTCTTTACCTAATCTTGTTGGTGAAGCTGGTTGTCCATGTGTGCGTGCAAGCATGGGAATATCTCTCCATTCTTCAGCAAACGAAGCAAGACTCTCTCTGACCTCATACAACAGAGGGAAGTATACATCCATCATAGCATCCTTTATTGATAAAGGGACTGCTGTGTTATTTATATCCTGAGAGGTAAGTCCAAAATGAATGAACTCACTCCACTTTCCCCATCCCGACATAAAGAATTTTTCTTTCAGGAAATATTCCACTGCCTTTACGTCGTGATTCGTGATTTTTTCTTTCTCTTTGACTTTTTCAGCATCTTCAACTGTAAAGTCTTCATATATTGTTCTAAGAGACTTGTAGTTCTCTTTTTTAAAATCACTAAGCTGAGGTAAAGAAATTTCACAAAGTGAAATAAAATATTCAACCTCAACCATCAACCGGTATCTGATCAATCCAAACTCTGAAAAATACAGGTCTAGCTCACCGACTTTTTGCCGGTACCTCCCATCAATAGGTGAAATTGCTGTAAGGGAATTCAATTCCATCAAAAAACCTTATTAAAGTATCAGTTGGTATATGTAAGTGTACGCACAAATGTAGTAATTTTAGAAGTTGAAAAAAAACCCATGAATAAAATCAGGACATTCATTACCGGTCTGGATGTAAGTAGTGAGATTAAAG
>DATALD010000095.1:0-64928 GCA_036261255.1 Bacteroidales bacterium | reverse complement strand
GGGAATATTATTTTTATTTACCACGGGTGGCACGGGTTGCACGGAGAAATCCACGGATTAACTTCAATTGATTCCATGAAGAATCTGTGTTCTCCGTGTTGAAAAAAAAATAAAGCAAAAATTTCTTTTATACGACTGCTTACATCTTGAATTTAATCTAGGGAATTCATATATTTATATGTCTCGCTTTATGGAATTACTTTATAAAGATCTAAGTGGTAAAATTGTTGATTGTGCTGTAAAAGTACATAAACAACTTGGGCCTGGTTTGCTTGAATCAGCTTATGAAGAATGTCTTCACCAAGAATTGCTGGATTGTGGCATTTCATCTATAAAGCAAGTTCCAATGCCCTTGGTATATAAAGGAAAGAAATTGGAATTAGGATACCGAATTGACCTTCTTGTTGAAGATTTGATAGTTCTTGAAATTAAATCTGTTGAATGTTTAAATCCGGTACATACAGCACAACTAATGACTTACCTGAAGCTTTCAGGTTGTAGGGTTGGAATATTAATAAATTTTAATGTTGCTTTTCTTAAGGAAGGAATAAAAAGAATAATTCTTTAAAGTTGGTAGTTTAAAAGAAGTGCTTTCTTTCTTTACCACGGATTTCACGGGTTGCACGGAGAAACCCACGGATTTACTTCAATTGATTCCGTGAAGAATCCGTGTTCTCAGTGTTCTCAGTGGTGAAAAAAAGTGGTATATCAAATTTCAATTTTACCACGGATTCCACGGGTTGCACGGAGAAATCCACAGATTTACTTCAATTGATTCCGTGAAGAATCCGTGTTCTCCGTGTTCTCCGTGGTGAAAAAAAGTGGTATATCAAATTTCAATTTTACCACGAATTTCACGGGTTGCACGGAGAAATCCACGGATTTACTTCAATTGATTCCGTGAAGAATCCGTGTTCTCCGTGTACTCCGTGGTTAAAAAAGAATGTCTTTTATTTTACCTTCCTGAACTTAACCCTGTATTCCTTTTCCATCTTTTCTGTTGCATACTGGATAATCAGCCTGCCACATTGATCTTTCCATTTCAGAAGAAATGTTTCTATTTCAGAAGGATACTTTTTCCATAATCCACGCAACAACGTGCCGATTCCTTTCTGAACATATTCAGATTTATCGAGCATCAAAGGTTCGATAGCGTAAATGGCTACTGCAGGTTTCAAATCTTTTTTGATAAGCTCAATCAAAGTAACTGGAACAGCCCTTCTTTTCCATTCCGATTCAGAGTCATTCCATGCTTTCAAATCATCAGTGTCAATTACATTATCGATCATAAAGGATGATAATACCAACATACACAGCACATCGGTTGTAGCCCAGTTATTAATGCCGATGTCAAACCATCGGCCGATGCGGTTGAATGTATCTTTGGTATATTCCCCTCTTTTCGCCTGGATAAACAGAATAGCAAGGTTTTTCTCATCATACCTTCCACGCTGCAATTCATCTCCCAGATCGAGGTAATCATTCAACGTCATATCTTTCCATTGAACTTTCCAGTTCTCTACCTGATTCCTAATCAGCTCATCATCTATACCATAACCATCATAACCATCCCTGAAATATCTTGAGTATTTTTTGATTATTGCCGGATCAGAATTCGCCTCATAGAATTTCCTGATCTCCTTTGCTTTTGTTTTTACCATATCTATTAAATAGTAGTTTTTTCAATAAATACGAATCATTCTCCCATTCTGAAATCCTTAATGCTTTCAAGGATCAATGAACAATCTTCGAAAGAAACGCTTGTTCCATCACCAATAGGTGACTGGCTGCTCAATCCAATCCATGTCTCACCCGGATAATCATTCCTGAACAATCGAACCAGCTGCCAGTTCTCCTTATCGAAAGAGTAGTAGAAGCCTACCGTCTTAATGTCAGAAGAAATCTTCATATAAACGCTTGCGCTGTCTATTACATCATGATTGTTATCGTCGGATGTTCCAATTGTTCTGACTGTAACGATACGTGTTCTGGCCCTCTCATCCCTTTCGAAAGCGAATTTGAACCAGAATTCCTTATTGAGATAAATATACAAAGCGCCGGCATCGTATGTATCCCTGAATGTGGGCGTAACCTTGGCAATAAAAGTAAATGGCTTTGTATTGTTAATTTTTGTAAGTAGCACCGGTGCAGTACTGTTTGAAAGTTTTCCATCAGGATCATTAAAATTATCACATTTTGCATTGCTGGTGAGTATCATTTTTTCCTTTTCAACTGTTGCAGTCTTTACAGCATCATTAAGCGATTTTGTAAATTCAACTCCTGAAATTTTTATCGAGCACTCAACTCCTTTTTCAATTTCGGCGCTTTTGCAGCCAAAAAAAATTACTGATCCTATCAACAGACTAAACAATTTTCTCATATCAGAAATTAATTGGGAACATAATATTTTTATTCTCTCATTTTCAATATCATATCTATTTTTGTTGCTTCATCAAGCAGTACAATGGGAATATTGATCAGATCAATTGAAATAAAACTTGGACTTCCAGCCAATGATTCATTCTTAACAATATCAACAGAGTAATAAGGGATGCTTTTTGTAGCTAATAAATTGCCCTTCCAGTTGAAAAACCTGAGTTCAAGCTTTGATTCATTATCTTGATTCCTGTTATATTTAAATGTTTCAGTTTTAATTGTTCTGTATGTCATAAATTCAAGATGAAAGGATTGGTAGGCATACCCCCATCCGGCACCACCTGTATCAGTACCAAAATTTTTCTCAGCTCTTTGTATTATTATCTGATCAGTTGCTTTCAAATCGACAGAGTCAGAATAAATCCTGTAACTTGTTGAAATACCTCCAAGTGATTCTTTGAGGCTCTGAGCATTTATATCATTAACAAATGCCAGAATGGTTAAAAACAGTATGCATCTTTTCATATCTCGTAATGTTTAGTACATAATCAACATGTACCCAGTCAACAATTATGCCGTGTTCACAATTTACCTCAGAAGCCTCTGCTATTATTAAAGCCCCAAAAGCAATTACACCTTTCCCTTCATTACCGCCTCAATTCTCTTATTACAAGTCTCAATATAGTCAACCTTATTGACCTTATGTAACAACGGGGCTTCATTTTTCTCTATTCCGATAAAATTCCTGTTTTCAAGGATTGCCGATATTAGAAAGCTACCGCTTCCGCAGGCGTTATCTAAAACAACATCGCCTCGTTTTGTAAATGTCCTGATCAGGTAACGGCCAAGTTCAACAGGCTTCTGTGTCGGATGGGATACTGGTCCTTCCGATTCTGCAGTTTTTACATATATATAATCCTCGTCACATTGTTCAGGAATAAAGAGAACATCATTGGGGTATCTTTCACCACCACTCTTAATGTGTTTTGGTTTAAAACCGCCATAACTACCGGTGAGCTGGTTTTTCCGTACCCCTTTGTCATAAGATTCTCCATCGGTCATTTGCGGAAAATATTGCGGTTGATTCTTATAAAAAATACAAATGTCCTCATGTTTCCTTAAAGGCTGTTTTTTTGCATTTAAGAAATTAGTCGATTTCGATTTTATCCAGACAATCTTGTATTTAAAAAGAACTTCGTTACTTAGGATAAGTTTTGCTGTGAATAGCCCCTGGGCGGTAAGCACAATTGCACCATTATCTTTTATTATTCTTTCATATTGAATCCAGAGCTTTTTCAGGTCGATCACAGAATCCCAATTGTTCTGTGTTGTTCCATAAGGAAGATCACAAAGAATCATGTCAATACTTTTTGCCGGTATCTTTGGCATAACTTCAAGGCAATCGCCCTGGATGACAGTGTTGATGAATCTATCGGAAATTGCAGCCATTTTAGCTTTCATTTCTTGCTTTGAACAGTATAATCAAAATTATGATTTTTTATGATTAAAATCCAGTAGGGATTATATGTTTATAGAGAAGATAGTAAATTGAATGGATGCTACCATCAGGGATCGTATTCATACCTGCCACTTCTTATGACTCTGGTCACTCCTAACTCTGGTCATTCAAGTCACCTTACATTCTGAGCCCTAAATCCACCAGGGAGGACAGCACTGTGTATGTTGATGAAAGTAGTTTTTTCATAATTATATTAGATTTTTATACTGAGAATGTAAACAACGCTCAATCCAATTTTCTACAGCATTCAGAATAACTAATATGATTGAGCTCTATATTTTAAAGCCAAGCCCGAACTGTCCCTTTACACCGTTATGGTAAAGAATCCCCGCTTTCAGCACAAACCCTTTTGAAATTTTAAGATTAAGGTTGCATTGTGGCACGAAAGCAATAGAAGACTTGTCGGTATGTTTTAGCCAGATGTTCTCCTCAAGTGAACTATCGTATGCCTTAACAAAGACAGGATAATAGGTAATTCCGGCGCCAACGGCCACCCATAGTGGATAAATTACCTTAAATGTTATTCCTCCTGAAACGCCAACAGGACCAGTTTTCTCAACATCTTTTAAGGTGATATTGTCCACATTTGTTTCACCCTGGTTGTTTATGGTATTATCCCCATACATCAGTAATGTCACAAAGGTTGGAAGAACTCTGAAATCAATGTAGCCACCTATCTTATGAAGCCTGAAATTTTCGTACCCTATTGTTAATGATTTTTCTGTATCAATTATGAAAGTCAATGTCTCAGCGCCGGCTCGCTTCTTTCTTTTTAAACACTTCGTCATCATTTCCTGCACTTCCCATACCCTTGAATCAAAAGGATACTTTTCAATGAACATTTTATATCTCTGAATTGAAGCATCAAAATCTCCCAAACTGAAGTACACAGCACCCTGACCAAGTAATAAGTTTTTATTTAGTTCGTGTATTTCAAGGGTATACTTTCCATTGGGATATCTGTCAGTATAATTCTCATAATCGCGTGTTGAAAGGACTTCTGAATAGAGCGCATCTTCTTTCAATTCCTCAATTTTCTTCATAATCTCCGCACGGAAACCGCCTTTGGGAAAATTTGCGAGGTAAAAATCCAGGGAAAACATTGTTCCTTCGCTTAGCGCTTTGTTGTAAGCATTCTTGTCGATATCAACTCCACGCCCGGTTGCTTCAATGTAATGCTTGCCCATAGGGTATATTTCGAGGTAGCTGAGATATGAATCAAAACTGTTTAATTTTTCAGCTCTCAACCATGTTACCTCATCGCGGTAAGAACCATAGGGATATTTTGCAAGATACTTTTCATAGGCTTCAATTGTTCCATTTTCAACAAGGTTCTTAAACTCTGTGCTTTCCTGTTCTACCTTTTGCCGGGCTTTAAACTCAAGCTCCTTAATTTCAACAAACTCAATAAGATTGGTATCGCCCTTTAGTTCCATATACCTTTGGAAATCATTTATGACAAATCTCCAGGCCTCGATTGCATAATAAGACTTTATTAGCAAAGGCAGAACTCTGATATCTGATCTTCCCTGCAAATCTTCAACTTTGTAAAGGGATGAGATGCATTCCGTGAAATTGCCAGCTTTGAATGCTTCATTAGCTCTTTGGTAATATTGCCTTGCCTCCTCATCATTATTCTGTGAAAAGGCTGAAAATGGAATCAGTAGAAACAGGGTTATTGCTACTAATTGTCGCATCATGTTGTCTGAGAATTTCATGGTAAATCTTAATTTTGTAAAATGTTACTTTGCCTCAGTAAAACTTTGTCCCAAAGATATTATCAATAATGAAACAATTCCGGCAATCGAATAGTATTTTTTGTGGCTAAATTCCCGTATCCCGCACAGGCATAATGCACAAGCCGCCTGTATCACCTTTTCCTGCATCAGGTTTCTTATACAGAGCTATACACTATCCCAGCTGATCTTCTATTAGAGAACACCATTTTCTTAGATCAACAACCTCTGGTAATTGTTTTGTATTTAGAGCAAGTTTTTTTAATGTAATAATCTCTTTATAATCTACAGTGTAATCACGTAACAGGCTCGCTATTAACCACTAAGTAATATTATCAATCCAAACTTGACTTTTTCTTGTATATAATATAAATTCGGCAAGCAATTGTCTAACTAACTATGATAAAATGAAATCAAGACTTTTTACACTTGATATGCGTGATCTGATCAATGGTCTCATCATTGCTTTTCTAACAGCAATTCTGACAGGGATAATTGATATCCTCGGGAACGGCGCTATATTTACGTGGCTTACCCTGAAACCTGTTTTAATTGCGGGTATAAGCGCGGCTCTTGCCTATCTCATCAAGAGTTTTTCAACTAACTCGCATAACCAGTTGCTGACAAAGGAGCCAATGAGAAGTGCCTAGAGTGAACTAAAGTCCGCTAGAGTGACATAGAGTTCCAAGCCCTATGCCCTGCGCCCTGCGCCATTAGATTGGCTGGTAGGGTGTAATGCTTCCGGACTCCAGCATTTTTTTATAGCGGGTACGGAAGCCTTCAAGATAAACATTGTTGAATTCATCCGGGCCGATTACAAGAGGATTGCTTTCGCCGGGTTTCCTGTTACGCATGCCGGCAAAATCCTGCTCCTGGGGATGGAATACCAGGCCAATATCGCAACCCTCAGCCTTGGCAATTGCACTAAAATATTCAACCGAAGCTTTGTATAACCTTGTTTCGAGCTGAGTTGGCCAGACTGCTGATCCTCCCATTATGCCGACAACATGTTTTTCGCCATTTTCTGTTACAGGAAAAATGAACGACATGCAACCTGCGCTGTGGCCAGGAGTTGAATATGATTGGACAATAACATTACCAACTTTAATTTTCATCCCATCCACCAGATAAATGTCAACTGATTCAGGTCTCTTGCCAATGTAAGCCCATTCGGATGGTACGTTCTGCAACATGTTCCATCCTGTAAGACTTAGTGCAACCTTTGCACCAGGACAAACATTTTTCTTAAGATATTGAACACCTCCATAATGATCAAAATGCTCATGTGATATAAAAATAACTTTAATTGATGCAGGATCTAGCCCTAGTTTCTTCATGTCCTCTGTCATCATAGATGCATCTTCATCGCCTATGCCGGTGTCAAGCATTATAAGACCTTCTCCTGAATCAATAATATAAGAACCAACGGTTCTTGTTCCTACGAAGTACAGGTTATCGAAAAGTTTAACTGGAGCAATTGACCTGTATGGCGGCCGGAAAGATCGTGGTAAAGTTGACTCAACAACAACATTGTTATATGGTGCAGCAGCTTCCGACACTTTCAGGGCTGAAACCGCCTCTTTTAAGGTAAGAAAGTCTTTAGATACCTGAGTTTTATCTAATGTTAAACTGGACTTTTGAGATGACGCACATGATACAGAAAACAAGATTATAACTGCTGGCGGGAAATATCTTATAATTTTCATCTATGAAAGGATTTTTGAGGTGCTGAGCAAATTCTTATTGATTTTTGTTAAGCTATCTGCTGTTATAACCCTAAAAGTATAGGAATTAATTGTGATCCTGATAGCCCGGTCTGAATTTGTCACATAATAGTTCTTACCGATCTTTTTAAATTGCGAGTCATCTGTTTCTTCAAGTACATCAGTGATCATCTTTTCGATTTGGTCTCTTGATAAACTTCTGTTAAGCTTTTTATTAATCCTGCCATAAACGAGATCGGTGTAGCAGATGCCATTTATGATCTCCCTCTTAAAACTATCCATTCTCTACTTCCCTTAAAAACCTTATTTTGGGAAAATATACTACATTTTTTCCATTATTTAGTCTGATGGAGCTTATGATGATTAAAGCCATATTATATAATGACATTATTCCGTGAAATAAAAATGTATACAGAATAAGTGAAGAGACATGATCAGGCTTGATAGTTCCGTTTGAGAAATCCTTAGTCCCTGATCCTTTCAAGCCCCCATTCTTCTATCATCATGTCAATTTCAGCATTGAAATCTAGTTCCGGTGGTGACTATTTTGGTTCCTGACATATTCCCGAAGAGTATCGAGCTGACTTATGCCTATCGATACAGCCCAATAATCATCCTGCCACTCAAATTTCAACTTTGTTTTCTTTATTCTTATTTATCCAAAATGAACTTTCTCCTTTCAATTGTTGCATCACTCCTGCAATAGTTTGATTTTTTCCCATTGAAATAAGGGCATGAAGATGCTCCTTTTCTCCATTGATGTGATCGATAAAGATCTTTTTAGTCGTGGCATTCTGACGAATGTGATGAATAACTTCCTCTCTGATGTTATCATTCAGATAAGGAATCCGGTTTTTTGTGGACCATACAACATGGACCTGGATTCTGATATATGAAATAACATATAGAATTTAGAACTTTAGCGAGTACACTATAAAGATAATAATTCTTGAAAATATCATTTAATTGGGCTAAAGCCCGGGGAGGTCATTGCCTTATTGCCGTTGGCTGAAGCCAACGGCAATCGAGAAAGACTGCCTCAGTCCAAAGCATATAGAATTGAAACTTTCAATGGCAATTATTGTATGAGATCTATCGGGCTAAAACCTCATTTGCCGTTGGCTTCAGCCAACGGCAAGCAGATATCTCCTAATCCCCTTGGACTTTAGTCCCATTTGATATTTAGATATTTTAATATTATATGTTCAGGGCCTATTGTTTTTTGTTGTGCTCAACCCAGATAAGCTCATTAGTTCTATAACCCAGCTGTTCTGCAATTTTAAGGTATCTGATTTTCACCTCTTCAGGAATATTTGTGTCTCTGGCTAGTATCCATAAATATTTAAGATTCTTTCCGGCAACAAGTGCATACCTGTACTCATCATCTATCGCCAGTACATTATATCCCGAGTAAAAAGGTCCAAAGAAGGATACTTTAAGCATGGCAATATTTTCATCACCAACAAATTTTGCTTTACCTATTGCCTGTTCCCATTCATTAGTTTTTGTATTGTATCCCTTATTATCGACTTTGATCAGGCCGTTATCTTTCGAAGTATATTCCGCAGTTGTATTATTAAGATCTCTTTCAAATCTAAAATCGAGCCTTGCAATTTCATACCATTTGCCCAGATACTTTTCTTTATAAAATGGTTTCACTGCAGTAGCTCCTTTCGGGATTGAGGCACATGAGAATAATCCTGCCATGATTGAGGCCATTATATTTAAATGAAAGAGACTTCTTGTTGTTTTCATGTTTTTTGTTTAGGATAATGAAACTTTTCATTATAACAAACCATAATACTTACATAACAGCCTCTTCAATAAGTTGTTTTATAAATGACTATGATCACGACAGGTATTTAGACGACAAACAGGCTAACTCTTAGTTTGAAATCGTCAAAAAATGGTTCTGTCGCCAAGATTCTCAAAGAACTTACCCGACCCATATCTTACATCATACTTTGTTCTGTCAATTGTTATTGTTGAATAAAACCAGATGCCCCCATCCTTTTCCTGTTTTGTAGTAATGAATTCAATAGGATGAGTAGCCGCTTTAATAGTGAGATCACCCTTAATTGTAGCGGTACCTTTTTCAAAAACAGTACTCCCATGCAATACAAGCTTTGCATCAGGGTATTTTTCAACACCAAAAAAGTCATCCGATTTCAAATGTGATTCTAGTTTCTGCGTGTCACTTGATTCTTCAATTGTTGTCATGTCAACAATGAATTCACCATTAGTTATCTTGTTATCCTGCCAGCTCAGCCAGCCTGATTTCAACCTGATTGTTCCATGATGATCACCGGTTACTTTCTCTCCATACCATAATATCTGGGATATCTCAACATCGGCGGTCTTTTTTTGTGCTACTGCAGTTACCACAATGAATGATAAAGCCGCAAAAAATAAAAGTCTTTTCATGGTTTCTTTGTTTAGATTAAGTCTAAATAAGAAACTCAAAAACGATTCACTTTGTTCAATGATTAGTTCTGTTTACGAGAAGATAAGTTATTATAACCTATGAATATTCAGGCCACCACTTATCTCAAAAACCATTCCCGTAGAAAAATTCCAGTCACCCCGTGAAATAGATGCAACTGCCTTGCCAATATCATCAGGCAACCCCCATCTTTTCTGTGGAATAAGACCTTCATGTATAAGCTTTGTGTATTTATCCTTAAGCTTAATCGTCATATCTGTATCAATAATCCCGGGTCGGATTTCGAATACAAGTATTTCCTCAAGTGAGAGCCTGTCGGCAAAAATTGTCGAAGCCATGCTTAATCCCGCTTTTGAGACGCAATATTCAGCTCTGTTTGTTGATGATCGTGCAGATGAAACAGAAGTTATAAACACAATAACAGGTTTATAGCAATTAATTTGTTGCTTAAGCCATATCATTTCTTTGGCTACTTTCTGAGCAAAGAATACCGGCCCTTTAAGGTTGATATTCATGACCCTGTCATAACTCTCTTCTGTCATTTCGAGTACATCATTCCTTTGTAAGGGTGCAACACCGGCATTATTTACAAGGACATCAATCCTGCCGTATCTTTCAAGGATATTCATAACAACCTCCTTGTGGCAGTTTGTGCATGAAACATCAAGTCCTATCGGGAAAAACTGGGTTCCGCATTTTTCGACAGCGCTCCGTAAGATCTCCATTCCTTCACTGTCAACTGATCTTGCGATGGCTGCAATATCGTATCCTTCAGAAGCTAAAGAGATGGCAATTGCCCGGCCTATTCCTCTGCTTGCCCCTGTAATAACTGCTACAGGTTTGTTGTTCATAGATAGAATTATGTCAGGTTATTAGTAAAAAATGGTGGCTAAAGTTAATAATTTAACAATATAATTCAATGTTCTGACAACCAAAGTATTCTTCCCGAACAGGAATTTGAAAGAATGCTTATTTGAAAGAATTAAATGAATGCCTTCCAATAGCTTTTCCTGTTCCTGTAATGAGCCAGAAGAACCTTTTTAGCCTGCTTTTTAATAAAGCACGCCTGAAAGCGCCATCATTTCGTTCAACCTTCACCCTACCGTTGTATTGTTTACCCCTCCTGAGAAAAATCCTGGTGAATGATTCAGAAGTAATTCCCCATTTACTAAGGAATTGCTTGCTGCCGTTATTCATCCTTGATCTTGTTGTCGATTTTGAGCCGAAATGATAAGCTCTGCTTGCATCAACCCCTTTGAAATACCTGACGCCGGCTTCAAATAGTTTCATCGAGAAATCAGGATCAGAATAAAGACCAGGGAAATATTCAATGCTGTAACCACCGACAAGATCCCAGATATTTCTATGAACGATATTTGGCGGCCATGTCGATCCGCTCCAGTCAATGCCTTCTATCTTCCGAAAATTATCAAGAAGATCCTGTTCTTTGAAGTTCTCAGGATTTGTACCGTAATCGTTTTCTGCAAGTACTTGAAGGTATGGTGATTTTCTTGGTTCTATAGTTGATGAGGAAAGGAAGAAATAGATATCAGGGAGTTTTTCAATCTCTTTCCATAATTCAGTATCCCAGCCTGGTAGCATGTACATGTCGTCGTTTACAAAGACCAGATAATCGGTGCAGACAAGTGAACGCCCGGCATTCATAGCCCAGCAAACACCACTATTTTCTTGACTATAGGTATAGTCAAATCCACTAGCTCTTACCCATTCCAGAGTACCATCACTCCCTTCATTAACATGAATTATGATCTGGTGCCTGAATGAAGAGTTTTTGAGTATGCTGTTAACGCAGATCTTAAGATACTCAAGATTATTCCAGCTTGGTATCAAGATTGAAAACCTGCAATCCGAATGATCCTTATTTCCTGTATACCATTTTATCATTAAGTGAGTTTTATAATTCCGTTTTGGCATTTAAGCCTTCCTTCTTTTTTCTTCTTCTCAAAAATAGCTTTATTAAATGTGATTACATCAAAGTTGTAATTCTCCTTATGAAAAAGATGGTAAACAATGGCTTTATGCTTCAATGATTTAAATTTTACACCATTTTGTCGCAGTCTCCATTCAATGTCAACATCCTCACCAACAGTTGCCTTAACATAATCTTCATCAAAACCATTTATTTCTATTATATCTTTCAGACGGACTCCCCAGTTACATCCCCATATTCCCCGGTATTCACTGTATGATTTCTGGTACCAGGGCAGGTAAATGGCTTCTTCTACCCTCTTTGCATCTGAAAAAATAAGTGAAAAAAAAACCAGGATACGGCTTATCAATATCTTTCAGAAAAGATGCTGTAATTTTTTCGCCCATCATAACTCGCCTTCCAAAACATGCAATACCTCCCCTCAGATTGTTATAATACATCCGGCAAAACTCACTGTGAGGAACACTATCTCCATCAAGAAAAAGAATGTTTTCAGAGGTAGCTATTTTCAGAGCTTCATTCAATATCATATTCTTCCTGAAACCTTTATCTTCCTGTGATACATGTTTAATAATAAAAGGGCGCTTCTCCCTTTGTCTGTCAAGATATTCAATTGTTTCAGGTGAATTATCGTCTTCAGCAACAATAACCTCAAAGTTTTTCATACTCTGATTTGAAAGCCCGCAAAAGATCTTATCAAGAAAATCTAGTCTCTTGTAATAAGCTATTATTACTGTTGCATTCAAGTCGTAGGCCATGACTTATATAGTTTCATGTAATTAAATGCTATGTTTTCGTTGCTAAACCTTTTAATGAATTCTTTTCCCTGACTTATCATCCATGATCTTAATTCTTTATCAGAAAGTACCTTACTGATTTCACTTCCCAGGGCGTAAGGATCAGCCGGGTCAATGTAGATTGTTCCAGGGCCACCAGCTTCAGCAAAACAGCCTCCTTTGCTTGTTATTACAGGCACTTTCGAAGCCAGCGCTTCAATAATGGGGATGCCAAACCCTTCGTAGAAAGAAGGATAAACAAAACACTCAGCCATTTGGTAAAAACCAACAAGGTCATGGTTTTCAATCGTATCAATAAATCTTACATTGGTTATATTATGAGCTTTAATATAGCTGTCAATCCTGGCAAAATAGGGTTCAACCTTCCTGCCAATAGCCACAAGCGGAATTTTAATTCCAGTAATATGCAAAGCTTTTATAAGACCCAGAAGGTTCTTTCGCTCTTCTATTGTACCGACATAAAGTAGAAATCTGTCAGGCAGATCAAATCGTATCCTGATTTTCTTTTTAATATCATCATCAAGCCTAGTGAGGAATGAAGTATTATATCCCTGGTAAATAACCGAGATTTTTTCCGGATTAATGCCAGGGAGTTCGGAAAGGTCTTTTCTGGTTTGTTCACTAATTGCAACAATCTTGTCGGCAACCCTACAGGCATGAAAGAGTTTCTTTTTATAAATTTCAATATCTATCTTGTTATAAAAACCCGGGTATTTAAGGAAGATAACATCATGAATCGTTACTATCGATTTTACGCCGGTCTTCTCTATTCCAACTGGCAACTCGTGGCTTAAGCCATGAAATATGCTTACCCCACTTTTAACTATATCCTCTGTAATGTACTTGCTTCTCCATAAAGATCCAAGAAATTTGAAAACCTTTCTCCCGGGAGGAATTATTATGCAATTCTCACCTGGGCTCCATTTTACCTTACTCTTTAATCCCGGAGTAAAAAGAAAATACTCGTTCTCCTTATAATTTACCGAAAGTGCTGATATGAGGTTCCTGCTGTAGTTTCCAAGTCCACTCCTGTTAAAAAATGCCCTCTTGGCATCAAAACCAATTTTAAGATGGTCTGTTGTCTTACTATCAAGTTTTTCAGCAGTCAGCATAAAATGGTAAAATAAAAGTTCTAAAGTTATGTTTTTTTAGTAAGAACGGTAAACATTTATTTCTCACTTTGATCCTCAATATTCGCGTCAATGATATCTTTCTGCCCATCATCTTCCTCCTCCATCCAATCATATACAGGTTGTTGAGGTCCTTCATGCCTGAAAAAAATAGCAAGCAGTATACCTGAAAAGAATCCAAGCATGTGTGATTCCCATGATACATTTTTATAAACACCCGGGAAAAGACCCCATACCATGGATCCATAGAGAAATACAATCAAGAGCGATAAGGCAATAAGCCGAAAATGCTTCCTGATTATTCCACTGAAAAAGTGAAACGATGCAATCCCATATACAAGTCCGCTGGCACCTATATGCCATGCCGGCCTTCCGGCAATCCAGACTAACAAACCGGTAAGGAGGTATGTCCAGATAAATACCTTTATTGCAATACCGGGATAAAAGTAAAATAATGCAATCGTAAGAAACAGAAGTGGTAATGAATTATTAAAGAGATGCACAAAATCATCGTGTATAAAAGGTGAAAGGATAATGCCTGGCAATCCTTCAATTTTAAGAGGATAGATCCCTCCTTTAGTAAAATCTAACCCAAATAATGACTCAGTTATACTTACAAGCCACATCAATGTAATAAGAAAAACAGGCAGGATGGAGCTTAGAAAAAGCTTTCTTCTAAAATAGATCTGTTCGGTATCGTCCATGTCTCTAAAATAATGAAACAGAATTAATAAATAAAAAATATTTTGAATTTTTGAGTATTATGTATTGCATAGTATATTTTTTTTGATATATCTTTGTAATGTTTAATTGCAGGTATAGAATAGTAGTAAATTAAAAAGTAAACAATGAAAATTACAGTTAGCATTAACCTGGGTGGAATTTCATTCAACATTGATGATGATGCCTATTCCGAGCTAAAAATGTACCTGAGGAATCTTGAACTTCACTTTGCAGCAGAGGAAGGCTCTTCGGAGATACTGTCTGATATAGAGACGAGAATGGCGGAATTATTCAAGACAAGACTCACAAGCTATAAACAGGTGATAACAATAGAGGATGTCGTTTATGTTATCTCAGTTATGGGAACACCTGAAGATCTGTCTGATGATGAACCGCAATATGAAAACCGGAAAATATCATCAACAAGCTATCACAGGATGTACCGTGACCCAGACCACAGGATAATAGGCGGTGTGTGTGCAGGCATGGGGGCATACTGGAGAACTGAACCCTGGATATTCAGGGTGCTCTTTCTTGCTCTTATTCTTGCAGGAGGATTGGGGATAATTATTTACCTGATCTTATATATAGTTCTGCCCGAGGCACGAACAACTGCTCAGAAGATTGAGATGAGAGGCAATCCTGTGAACATACATAACATCAAGGATGCCGTTAAAAAGGAATTTGATTCCTTAAGGAAAAATATGAAACTCTGAATTCATTAAAAATATTCAATATGGATCTTGAAAACAATAAAGCACAGATGCGTAAGGGAATTCTTGAGTACTGCATTTTATCAGTGTTGTCAAGGAATTCGTGCTACGCCAGTGATATAATAAAAGAATTAAAAGAGGCAAAGGTTATTGTTGTTGAAGGCACTCTTTACCCACTGCTTACAAGACAGAAAAATGCAGGGCTTTTGAGTTATAGATGGGAAGAATCGCCACAAGGGCCTCCTCGTAAGTATTATGAGCTGACAGACTCGGGGAGGTTGTACCTTGTTGAACTTGATAAATCGTGGCAGGAACTTGTAGAATCTGTAAACATCATAAGAAAAGGGCAAAAAGAACTTTTAAACTAACCCACAATGGCAAATACTATCAACATTAACCTGGGAGGCACTCTTTTTCAGATCGAGGAAGATGCATACATGATCCTACGTGATTATATCCAGAAAATAAACAACCGGTTCAGGAATACAGATGGCGGCCCTGAAACAGTTGAAGACATAGAATCGAGAATAGCAGAAATTTTCAGGTCAAGAAAAGGAAGTGCAGGAATAATTACAAAAGAAACAGTTGAATACATGGTTTCGGTAATAGGCAAACCTGAAGATATGTATACGGGAGATGAAGAGACACGGATTATAAATTCAAACATCACGAAACGTCTTTACAGGAACCCCGACAATAAGGTTATTGCCGGTGTTTCGGGCGGACTTGGTGCATACCTTAACACCGATCCTGTACTCTTCAGAATTTTGTTTATTCTTTTACTATTGTTTTTCGGAACCGGCTTTTTTATATATCTTATTTTATGGATATCTGTTCCGGTTGCGGATACTGACTCAAAGAAGAAGGAGATGCATGGCAGTGCTTACTATGAACGCAGGAATACCATAAACCAATCCGGAGAATCGAATAATGGGATTAGTGAAATAATAAGAGCAATCGGGAAGGTATTTTTCATAATATTCAGGACCTTTCTGATTGTGATAGGTACCTTTTTCGTGCTTTTTGGTTTTATTTCAATTGTTGCAATTGTTATGGTTTTTGTTTTTAAGTATCCCGGAACATTTGTAATAGATGGTGTTGATTATACAATAAATTATTTTCCCGAGATCCTCAACTATATTTTCAGTCCTGAATCTGCAAAATGGATCGTTGTTCTGCTCTCAATAGTTATAATAATGCCATTGATCGCTTTCATATATTGGGGAGTCAGAATGATTTTCTGGTACAAGGCTAAAGACAGAGTTGTAAATCTTGTTGCCCTCGTAATATGGATAATGTCACTCACAGCCCTGTCAATCATGGTCTTTAATGAAGGTATCGGGTTTGCTGAAACTTCTTCAGTGCGGGAAGTAAGATCCTTCCAACAAAAAGGTAATACTCTTTATATTAAAGCAGGAAAAAGGATAAATGATCTTCAGTATGAAAGGAAATTTGTCTTTTCGGAAGAGGATTATTCTGTTCTCATAGTTGACTCTTCGAGAAATATTTTTATTAATCCAACACGGTACTGGTTTCATGAATCTGAAGATAATCTAACATCAATTGAGGTTCGAAAGCAATCACAGGGAAAAACAAAACATGATGCCAGGACGAATGCCGAATCAATAATCTATAATTATGAAATAAATGGAGACACGTTATATCTTGATGAATATTTTAAAATCCCTTCAGATAGAAAATGGGCTGGTGGCTTTGTTTCTATTGATATAAACCTACCTGAGAACACAAGATTAAAATTTGATAATAGTACTGTAAAAACAATTATCAATAATCTGCATTCTCATGACTTCTATGAATTTGACGAACATTATGAATTCAACGAATCTGAGTTTAACGTAGATCACAAAGAGGATTCATGGATTATAAGAGACGGGCTTCTATCGCCGTTTGAAAATTAACTTGCTAATTTCCCTTACTCTTAAAAATATTGAAAATGAAAACAAAAATCACTTTAATCATGCTGCTCGGTCTCATTGTAATAACATTGGATGGACAATCAAAACATGAGAAAGCTAAACACCTCACATACGAGCAACTCAGAATTCAGGCTGAATATGAGATGGATTCAATTAAGCAATCTGCTGAAAGCCTGTTGCTGAAAATAAAAAGCGAAGCCCAGGATTCGGTATCAACAATTAAGCTCCGGGCAGAATCAGAAGCTTCTGCTCTTAAAGCCGAAGCTCAGGAAAAGCTTGATGATTTGGCCTATAAAGCTGAAAACAACCTGATAGTTCTGCCTGCACGCCAAAGAAAACTCGAGGTTGAATACAAGAAAATTGAACATGATTATTCTGTTAAATATGAAGCGCTTGAACTAAAATACTCTCTCAGACTTCAGAAAATAGAAAACCTCTACTCAAATAAAATTAAGGTTGTGGAAAACGAAACAGAATTGAAGTTAAACCGGGTTGAATCAAAATATCTCAAAGAGATTGCATTACTTGATATAGAATAAATAACTCTACTGCCTTACAAAAAGGCACGAACAAGACTTTCATTCCTGTTTTCTCATTTTTGATTTAGTGATCCCGCATTTGTTGATGCGGGATTCTTTTGTTAATGATTATGTAATCATTTATTAAACAATATTGTTTGTTATTATTTTCTATAGATTTGCCTAAGAGGAACATTTCAGTAGAATAGATACTCGTGCAAAGGAGAAAAATGGCAAAATAATAGTATTATATTTGATTCTGAATTAATCTTATATGATATGAAAAGGTTATCAATGACCCTGTTTTTTTTGCTTTTGCTTTCAAGCCAGATGTTCCCCCAATCAAAGTTCCTCAACAATGTAGCTAAGGACGTAAAAAATGAAATTCTTGGATCTGGAAATTCCGGGAAGACTTCAAAGACAGCCAAGCCTGAACCTTCGTGTGCCTGCAATGATGCCCAGGAAATAATTAGTTTAAGCAAATACAATCTATTGTATTCTGAGATTAACATTGATATGGTTGGTGACGGTTCTTTTCTTGTGCAGGATAGGTTAACCGGCAAATATTTTATTATTAAAGACGGAGAAAAAAAAGGACCCTTTTCAGATGATGATCCACAGGTATCGATGTACCTTGATTATTCCGATGAAGATGAAAATCCTCTTCTCCTCAGGTTTAAGGATTATATATCTCAATCAGGGAACAAGTATACCATAAATTTCAATGGAAAAATATACGGGCCTTATTCCAGAATCGAACAATTTATGATACCAAAATCGGGTGACAAGTTTGCTGCAATAGTTGTTGAGAACGAGATTACATCAGAAGATGAGGGAGAAGCTATTGAGGCAGCAATGAAGAATGCAAAAACAGATCAGGAGAAAATGGAGCTTGCAATGAAGTTTTCACAACAGATGACGCAGAAAATGATGGCTGGAGGAGGCGCCGAAAGTGTTACTCCTAAATTTGTGACAAATATTGAAGGCACAACCTTTAACCCAATGATGGGAGGATTACTAAACGCATCAATGAAATATAATGATATTGTTTACACTTCTATGGCTGATGTCATTGATCTGAAAGGAAATATATTAATATCTCTTGAAAGTGAACATGTAGGTATTGATAATATATTCATCAATTCTGCAAATACATCTTATGCAGCTTACGGATCAGGAACCCTGTACTTTGGCAAGAATAAAACAATGTCCGATCTTTTCAATCCCTATCTTGTAAAATCAGGAAGTAAAATCCAGCTAGCATATCTTTATTATTCACCCAAGAAAGATGCAATAATGCAGTGCAAAATTGATTTTTAACCAGCATTTTCATGGAAAAATATTTCATTGCTTTATGCTTCCTTTTAATACAAATCCCTTCAAGAGGGCAGAATTTTGATTACAGGGAAATCTTTGGTGATAATTGGCTAAAAGCTGAAGCATTTGAAAAGGCGAATGCGAATTGGATGGCGCAAATACTAGATGAAAACAGCATCCCCTATAACGTGGCTTTAGCTGTTATATTCCCTGAACTTGTAAGATATTCTGCCTTGAGAGATAAGATGGAAACAACTCTTCTCAAGACATTATATGTAAACCTTGGAGATCAGTATGCTAACTTCTCTGTCGGCCAATTCCAGATAAAGCCAACGTTTGCAGAACTGATCAGAACCGAATCGGCCAGATTAACAATTAATGACCGGTTCAGGCTTCCTGATGAGTTTAATAATATCAGTGATTACAGGAAATCAATTGTTGCCGACCTTGAAGATACACGGCAGAGTTTCATGTATATAGTAGCTTTCATCAAGATTTGTGAAGTGAAGTTCAATCTTAATACACTTGATGAAGAAACAAAAATCAGATTCCTTGCAAGCGCATATAACACAGGCATCGATCATGCCTATGATAAAATAATCAAAATAAGTGAAAACAGATTCTTCACTACAAACCTGATCGGCTCTGAAAAATATTCTTACTCTGATGTATCGGCTTACTGGTACAGGATTAACAACAATGTGAATAGAATAGCACACTGATGACACGGATTTGACGGATAAACACTGATTAAATCCGTGAAGATCCGGGTCATCTGTGTTCTATTGCTAATTGGAATGACCGGATTCTTTGGAATGAACAACATATCTTATTCTGTATACTTAAATAAACCTGAATGCGATTTAACTGTTTTCTGAATACGAGTAAATTTATAGCGAGCTTTAATAATGAATCTTAATGATATTTCCTGGCTGAGGCTGTCAAACCAGCAACTTTTAAAACAGGATTTTAAATCACCTGTAGAGTTAGTAAGATGGATGGGAGCCATGCAGGCCCAGGATTACAACATGTCCAAGTGGGCTATGGGGATTCGGCTCCCGGGAAGTACAACTGAAATTATTAATAAAGCATTTTATGAAGGTGAAATTGTAAGAACTCATGTGCTCAGGCCAACCTGGCATATAGTCCCATCTGAAGATCTGGTATGGATGATTGAATTAACTTCTCAAAAAATCAAATCGTCACTGAACTCCCGTCATACAGTCCTTGGTCTCGACAATATAACTCTTGATAAGGCAAATAAAATAATAACTTCAGCGCTCAGAGGGAACAAACATCTTACGAAGAATGACCTGGTTCAGCATCTGAAAGATGAACGAATTGCGCTTGATAGTAGCAGGGCATATCATCTGTTGTTCTGGGCAGAGCTCAGTGGTTTAATCTGCAGCGGGAGACCTTCAGCTGTTAACACCACTTATTCATTAATTGAGGAATGGGCTCCTGGTAAAGGTTCTCTTTCAAGGGAGACTTCGCTTGGGAAACTGGCAGTCAGGTATTTCACAAGTCATGGGCCCGCAATGCTTAAAGATTTCTCGTGGTGGTCTGGATTATCAATAACAGAATCGAGGAAGGCTATAGAAATTGCAGGCAATAAACTTGAAAAAATCAAGGTTGAGCAAAATGAATACTGGTGCGGATGTGATTTACTTAACATCGAAGGAAGCACTAAAGCATATCTTATCCCTGCGTTTGATGAAATTCTTATAAGCTACTCTGACAGAAGTGCGATGCTTACTAGAGTAGATAATAAAAAAGCAATCTCGTCTAATGGTTTCTTCAGGCCTGTAATTGTTACCGACGGTCAGGTATCTGGTTTGTGGAAGACAACAAAGAATAAGGATAAGATAATCGTTGAGGCTGTATTTTTTAAAAGATCATCTAAATCTGCAAAAGAGTCAGTGAGTAAAGAAGTTGAGGCATATGGGAATTTTATTGGAAGAAAGACAGAGGTTGTTTTTATATAAAACTAAATATCAATGATATGGCATATTATTTTTCAGCTCAGATCAGAATCAACGATCCTGATGAATATGATCGTTACCTTGAGAATTTTGATGAGATTTTCTCAAGATACAGGGGAGAATATCTTGCTATTGATGAAGCTCCAACAATACTTGAAGGAGATTGGAATTACACAAAAACTGTTCTGATTCGTTTTAGAAACAGGGAAGAATTTGAATCATGGTATTTTTCAAAAGACTACCAGGAGATCCTGAAGTACAGACTTAAAGCGGCAAAATGTGATACTATACTTATCAAAGGGAATGATTAATAGTTGATAACAAGTTATACATTTCTCAAGGAACATTTAACAGACTGGTTTGTTAAGCAGTTGATGCACCTGTTCATTACAGATTAGTAATTTAGTTATCATGAAAAGGTTAAGGCTGGCTGCATGGGTGACTGCTATCCTTGGATTTCTTTCCATCTTGTCGCTACTGTACCTTTTCTGTTCAATTTTTAATCTGGTTGACCTTTTTGCTTCACCCGATGTTGACTTGTATATTGATGGAGCATGCCTCCTTGTTCTTTCAGTTTTCACGGTCTCAGTATATGTGATGCTAGGTTACCTTCTCAACACTTCTGACAGGCTTATCAATTTAACTACTGATACCGGAATTAATAAATAATTGTTTTTTAAAATGAAAATGTCAGCAACAATATCAAACAAGCTTGAGAAACATAATGTAAGGGTGCAGACAGAAGGTAACTCAAGAGTATTGATAATTCCCCCAAAAGCATCTGGTTATGGATCGTCAGTTAATGGTGGTGAATTACTCTTGCTTGCAATTGCAACATGCTTCTGCAATGATATTTACCGTGAAGCCGGCAAGAGAAACATAGCAATTTCAGAGGTAGAAATAACTGCCTCCGCTGAGTTCGATAATGAAGAAGAACCCGGGAAGAACTTTAAATATAAAGTACGAGTTAAGGCAAAAGCCTCTGATGAAGAAATAAAAGATCTTATAAGACACACCGACAGAATAGCGGAGATCCACAATACTATCCGCCAGGGAGTACCGGTCGACCTTGAAGAATAAGGTTGAAAAGTGCGTTGGAGGTGTACGGGAGTGACTAGACTATAGAATTACTGGTGTATTATTCTTCCTGATCCTGTGATTGTCTGAGTAATAGATGGATTCCCGGTAAGATATAAATTCCCGCTTCCGCTGATTACGACATTGATTGAATTTGTAACCCTTGTATAAACGTTTCCTGATCCTGTTAATATTGCAGAAGCCGTGTTAAGTGAAAAACCTGACATCTTCGCATTTCCACTACCTGTGACCCTTGTTGTTCCATTTTCAGCTGAACCTCCTAAACTGAGATCGCCTGAACCTGTCAGTGATATATCTGCTTCAACTGATTCAGCCTTAACAATATCATTGTCGGCAGAACCTGTAACTTCAATTTTCAGGTTATCAGAGTCAATATAGTTAATATGCAGGTCACCGGATCCTGTGGATCGAATAATAACACTGGCGCCCTGAAGGCTGTCGCCCTGAAACGAACCGGAGCCGGTATTATCAACAGCATTCAGATTTGGAGAGCTAACAATTAACTCGATTCTTACCCTGTTGTCAAGACATCTGTTTTTTGGTTCTGTTCGGATCTCAAGCCTGCCATTAGCATCAACATCTGTAACTATGTGACTTATCAGGTTCGATTCTGCAACTAACTTAATACCTGATGTGTCTGCTTTTCTATAAACTACGTCTATAAATGAAGTGCTTACAATTTTTGTTATTTGGTCAGCATCCCTTAGATCGGTTACCACATTCCCATTGCCATCAATGCAAATCAGGCTCTTAATGCACGATGTAAGTGCTATGGCTACAATAATCAGACCTGAAAACAGTATTTTTTTCATTTTCAAATATAATTAAATTCCGCTATTGTTTAACATCAGGGAAACAGGAAAGTTTAAGGAAAGTGCCTAGAGTGCCTAAAGTATTTAGAGTTAGGAAGAAGTGCCTAGAGTGAACCAGAGTGCACAAAAGTATTTGGGCTTTATTAATCTTTCAGGCAATTTATGTCAAATACCTCTAATGCCTCTAAAGCTTTTTTTTATACCTTAGCCCTTTTACTCTATTGATGATCCGGGAGTATACAAATTACCAGGTTGCTGTAAAGAATGTGAAGTTTATTGCCGACGATGGCAGAACATTTCCCAGGACAGCCATAATAACATACTTCAATAATAAAGGCGAGGAAGTCAGGCAAAATCTCTTTGGGGCGCCTGAAATAAAAAGCTTATACGAGCAGATTAACAGCGGACGGGATCTGAACCTTGATAACTGCTACCTGGCTGATTTTTCTCTATCATCGTACAGGAGACATTTCGGGCTTGACAAAAAACAGCATGTCCAATTAAAAAACTTCTCAGCCAAAGAATCATTCTTTGAATCAAAAGATGGAACTGACTTTTCCTATGCATCGTTTTCCGATTGCAATATCAGCTTTGAAAGATCACATTTTGCCAAGGGAAAAGCAATCTTTACCGGATGTATCTTCGAAAACGGAAATGTTATTTTCTCCAATACATTGTTTCGCGACGGCAATATCGAATTTTCAGGCTGTCGTTTTGGTGATGGGAATTTTCTTTTTAAAAATGCAATTATCAGCGATGGAATAAAGGATTTCCAGGACATTCAATTTGGCAATGGCGAGATAAGTTTCGCCAATACCGAATTCAACAGCGGAGATGTTTTGTTCATTAACTCAAGATTCAATAGCGGGAGATTTGATTTTAAAGTAGCCAGGATAACATCCGGGAAAGTCGATTTTCATTATTCTGTGTTCAAGGACAGTGATATTATGTTTGAAAGAACGGAATTTGGAAATAGCAAAGTGGACTTCAGGGCTGTTGATTTCGGCTCCGGCAGAGTTAATTTCAACAGGTCAATATTTGGTAACGGTGACGTAAGCTTTGAAGGGGCTTCTGCCAAATCCGCTAAACTGCTTTTCAAAAAAGCTATTTTTGGGTCAGGCCCTAAGAACTTCAATCTTATTGAGATGGAAGATTCTGATCTTATATTCGAAAGATCTGATTTTGGCGATGGTGATGTAACTTTTTTTGAATCAAAATTCCATCTGCTCAGTCTTAAGTCGTGTCACCTCGATCATTACTTTGATCTTAGAGTTGCAAAAGCTGAGTTAGTAGACATTTCAGATACAATAGTCAGGGACATTATAGATCTCGTTCCTTATGATGCACCTGTTGATATAACAATACTCGACATGTCGGGAATGAGGCTTCAGGGCAAACTTTATATAAGCTGGAAAGAAAACAGGTGTAATAAAATAATAACAACACAGGTACATACTACATTAAAACAGAAAGCTGAACAGTTCAGGTTACTGAAAGAGAATTTCAACGGTACCGGCAAATATGAGGATGAGGATGAAGCTTATGTGATGTTCAAAAGGTTTGAAGCAAGGGCATTGCTTAACAGCCAAAAGGGAAAAGGCGGCATTAAATATATTTCTGCTAATGTATCGCATGGATTTCAATGGCTTGTTTTTGACAAGATTGGTCTATATGCAACATCGCCTGGCAGGGTTCTGTTCAGCGTGATCGTTTTCTGGTTATTCTTTGGAAGTCTTTATTTCGTACTCGAAATTTCTTCTCTTGGCAAAACAGTCTCATCAGTTGGAAATCCCGATAACCTGTCTATTTTGGCACAGTCGTTTTACCATAGTGCAATAACATTTTTTACTATAGGATACGGTGATGTTTATCCTATGGGATTAAGCAGGATTTTATCGGGATTTGAGGGTTTTATTGGCGTCTTTATGATGTCATACTTCACTGTGGCATTTGTTAGAAAAGTTCTTAGATAAAGTGCCTAGAGTGTACTAGAGTGCATTAGTGTAACTCTGTGGGTGATTTTTTTTGTTAATTTATCTCCTCAGGCTTGCAAGAAGATCAAATGGTTCGGAAGTTGAGGAGATATTGTCAAAATCACCCCTTATTGCTTTTAAAGCATATATTTCCTCGTTTATCTCCTGCCTGGTTCTGTAGCCGAAAGCTCTGAGAACTGGTATTGGGGGACACCATCCTTGTACGCCATGATGAAGAAGAAAAACGCTGACAAAAAAAGACAGGAGGAACCATTTCCGGCTGACAATTGTACCAAGCACGATGCCTGATATTGCAAGAGAAGAGGCATTAACTTCAAGAGCCCTTTCAATATCCCACTCTTTCTCAAGCTTCTTAAGCCGGAGATTGATCTCATAAATACTTAGATTTCTGTATTTTTTCAGCCTTTCCATCAAAGCTGCATCCATCTTTATGTTCCTGTTTTCGGGAGTATTTTCCCTTACACGGTCTTTAATATTTACTGTTCCTGTTTCCATAATTGCGTTGAATTAAATTAATCGGTTTGTTATGGCCAGGTTTAACGGATATAGCTTTAACAAAATGATATTGAAGTATGTTCGGAAACATACACCCCGAGCTTTAAAAAAATTGTGACACGTGTAGTATTTATGGTATCTTTGTGGTTACCCGCCAGGAAAGTTTTTATGGAACTGATAATAATAACTCTTCTAATTTTGCTCAATGGTTTTTTTGCTCTTTCAGAGATTGCACTTGTGTCGAGTAAAAAGTCAAGACTTGAGCAGTTGAAGCTGAAAGGGATCAAAGGTGCAGGAAGGGCGCTGGCTTTACAGGAGAAATCAGAGAATTTCCTTTCAGCAATACAGGTTGGAATTACACTTATCGGTTTAATCACAGGGGCATACGGAGGAATAAGTATAGCTGATTCTGTATCCCCATTGCTTGAAAAAGCAGGTATAGGGCCGGCATTTTCAGATAAACTTGCATTAATTATTACGATTGTTGTTATCACATACTTCTCAATAGTTCTTGGTGAGCTTGTACCAAAAACTATATCGCTTGGTAATCCTGAGAAGATCGCCGTCAAAATTGCAAGGCCAATACACATATTCAGCATTCTGTTCTATCCGTTTGTAAGATTTCTCTCATTTTCAACATCGCTTGTAAATAAGCTTCTTGGGATAAAAAGGCAACCAGACCAGCTTACTGAAGCGGAGTTGCGGCAGATGATCAGAACGGCCTCACGGGAAGGAATAATAGAGAAAACCCAGAATCTTCTTCACGAAAAAGTATTTTACTTTTCTGATAAAAAAGCCAGGCATTTGATGACGCACCGTATTGAAGTCGAATGGATAGATTTGAACAAACCAGCTGATCAGATAAGAAATCAGCTATTTAACTCGAAACACAGTATTCTTGTTTGTGGCAACGGAAGCCTTGAAAACTTCGAAGGTGTACTTTCTCTAAGAGATTATTTTCTTGCAACATCAGGGTCACGGTTACCTGATATAAAAAGTCTAATAACCCAACCCCTTATTGTTCCTGAGAACATGGATGCAAACAGGGTTCTCGAAAAGCTGAAGAAGACAAAAAAGCATTTTTGCATTGTCGTTAATGAGTATGGCAGTTTCGAAGGTATTATTACTGTACACGATATTATGGAAAATATAATAGGCGAGGTACCAGAAGAAGGCGAATCGTACGAGCCTGATGTTTTTGTCCGTGATGATAAATCATTTCTGGTAAGCGGTGATGCTCCTGTTGAAGTGCTTGATGGAATCCTCGAAAACTATGTAACTGACTTTGAAAATATTGATTATTCTACTGTTGCTGGTTTCGTATTGAATAACATAAAGAAAATTCCCCGTGTAGGAGATAAGTTTGAGATATCAGGAAATATTATTGAAATAATTGATATCGATGGAAGAAGGGTCGATAAAATACTGATAAGGAAAGTCGAAACAAACAATAATCAGTAATTGTTTTAGTAAATAAATAAAATGGAACTGGAATCTTTACTTGCGATTAACCCGGTAGTACTTGCTCTTCTTGCCACCTTGTATACTTACTTTACTACGGCAATGGGAGCATCAATGGTGTTTTTCTTTAAATCTATTAACAAGAAGGTTCTGAATTCAATGCTCGGCTTTGCGGCAGGTATTATGATTGCAGCAAGCTTCTGGTCGCTTCTGAAACCAGCCATTGAAATGGCCGGAGAAACAAGTTCAACACCATGGGTTCCTGCAGTTATTGGATTTCTCGCAGGAGGAGCATTCATATACATAATCGACAAAATATTGCCGCATCTTCACATGGGTCTGGCAACTGATAAGGCTGAAGGTATTAAAACAACCTGGCAAAGGAGCATACTGCTGATAATGGCAATTACGTTGCATAATATACCCGAAGGACTCGCTGTTGGAGTTGCTTTCGGAGCCCTCCAGCAGAACAATGACATTGCAACATTATCGGGAGCCATTGCGCTCGCAATTGGTATCGGCCTCCAGAACTTTCCTGAAGGGGCAGCTGTCTCTATCCCACTTCGCAGGGAAGGTTTTACGAGGAGAAAATCATTTTTTTATGGTCAGATGTCAGGCATTGTAGAACCAATGGCAGGAATCCTTGGGGCATACATGGTACTTGCAATAAAACCTTTGCTCCCTTATGCCTTGTCTTTTGCTGCAGGTGCTATGATATTCGTCGTTGTCGAAGAGTTAATACCTGAATCGCAAACGGGCAATGAAACTGATTTATCAACTATTGGTGCAATGCTTGGTTTTTCAGTGATGATGTTTCTTGATGTGGCTTTAAGTTGATTAATTACTTCTCTTTCCAATTTAACAGCCTTACTCAGAACCTATTAAGTCTTCGCATGTTATACATTTGCGCAACTGTATAATGATACCAGATGAATGAGAATAAAAATCTTATAAGCGTGTATTCGGGGACAGAAGCATCGGTTTTATTGCTTAAGGGGAAACTGGCCAGGATGGGTATAGCATCAGAAATCAGGAAAGATTCAAATGCAGGATATTGGGGGGTCGTTCCTGATAATATTGAATTGTATATTGAGAAATCCAACCAGGAAGAAGCCGAACCTGTAATAACATCTTTTTTAAATATCATCAGGCATCCAGGAGCTTGACGAAATGTTGGGACATAAAGGCTTTTACAAAGGAAGTAGCATCCTTTTATCAGGCACTGCAGGAACAGGAAAAAGCAGCCTCTCTGCTCAATTTACATATTCGGCCTGTAATAGGAAAGAAAAAGTTTTATACTTCTCTCTCGAAGAGTCTCCTAATCAAATTCTGAGGAACATGCAGTCAATTGGCATCGATCTTGAACCTTATCTCAAAAACCGGGTGTTAAAGTTTTATGCAGTAAGACCAACGATGACTGGGCTTGAAATGCATCTGGCAAATATGCATAAGGAAATAAACAAATTCAATCCAGATATTATTATTGTTGATCCGCTAAACAGCTTTGTAACAGGTTCAAACCAGAATGAGGCAAAGGCCATGTCAATGAGACTTATTGATTTTCTTAAAATTAAAAACATAACAGGATTCTTCACATACCTGACACGAACAACTGAAGATACTGAACATAACTTTATTTCATCGCTTATCGATACATGGATATTATTGCGCGATATTGAAATAAGTGGTGAGAGAAACCGTGGTCTTTATATCCTGAAATCGAGAGGTATGAATCATTCAAACCAGATAAGGGAATTTCTAATTACTGATAAAGGATTAAAACTACTTGATGTTTATTCGGGCATTGATGGAGTGCTAACCGGATCATCAAGAATTGCACAGGAAATAAAAAATCAGGAAGAACAGATAAATCTTCAAAATGAAGTTGAGTACAGGAAGAGATCGCTGGAGCAAAAAAGAAGGGCGATGAAAGCACGGATTGAAGCTATCGAAGCCGAATTTGCTTCATTGGAAGAAGAAGATCAGAAAATGATAAAACTTGAGACTGAAAAAATATCACGAATCAGAAATGATCAAAAAAATATGATGGACAGGAGAAAAGGTCAGGGCAATAATAAATTCAAAAATTCAAAGTGAGAAATATTTATGAACTCCAGAAAAAGAATTACAAATAAACACCTTGAAAAAAATGAAGATAAATGGATTTTACGTCTTTATATTGCTGGAAGTACCCAGAAATGTATTACCGCTTTTAAAAATCTTCAAACGATTTGCGATAACCAGTTAAAAGGGAAATACAGCATTGAGGTTATAGATCTTCTCGAAAATCCGCAATTGAGCAGGGAACACCAGATTCTTGCAATACCTACCCTTGTCAGGAAATTGCCTGTTCCTGTAAGGAAAATCATCGGTGACCTGTCAGATACTGAAAAGGTGTTAGTGGGCCTCGATTTAAAACCGTCAGAAATAATATAAAATGTCTAATATGAGATATATTACAAACACAGAAATAACCCTGGCAGAGTGAAAAAGAAAAAACCACTTTCTGCCGAGTCAAGAATAGAAGCTGCAATTAGGGGTATTAGTAATGAGAAATACCTGCTCAAGCTATATGTAACAGGATCAACAACAAATTCTGTTAAAGCAATCTCGAATATTAAAGAGATCTGTGAGAAGCATCTTAAAGGAAGGTATGACCTGCAGATAATTGACCTCTATAAGCAGCCTGAATTGGCAAGCAGTGAACAGATAATTGCTGCTCCCACGCTTATCAGAAAATTGCCTCTACCCCTTCGAAGGATAATAGGTGATCTCTCGGGTACTGAGAGGGTACTGGCAGGACTTGATATAATTGAAGTAAAACAAAAATGAAGATTGAAACTATTTAAACTTGAAGAAAAGCTATGACATATCTGACAAGGATCTTGTTAATAAACTAAAGTCTGAAATTGAAGAGCTTAAAAGCAGGCTTGATGAATCTGAGGAAACTCTTAAAGCAATTCGGAATGGTGATGTAGATGCCATAATTGTAAACAGCTCCGAGGGAGAAAAGGTATTTTCTCTTACAACCTCAGAAACACCTTATCGCATAATTATTGAACAGATCAATGAAGGCGCAGTAACTGTATCTTCAAAAGGTATTATCCTGTATTGTAATCAGCGGTTTTCTGAAATAATTGGTAACAGATATGATAAGCTGATCGGTTCAGAGTTTTCTTCTTTTATTTCTCCAGACGACAAACCAGAATTCAAAAGGCTGTTAAGACTTAGCCAGAAGAAGGCAACCCGGGGCGAAGTAACAACAAAAGTTGATGGGAAGAATATTTACCTGAATCTGTCAATGGTACCCCTTCCTTCAAGGATGGAAGGTGATATATGCATAATTGTTTCTGATGTTACGGAGATGAACAATTATCAGAATTACCTCCTTGAAATTGTTGACTACAGAACTTCTGAAATTAAGAATGCAAATAAAATGCTTTCGGAGGAACTTCAGAAACTCATAACCGCAGAAAAAAAACTTAAAGAAAGCGAAGAGCGCTATTCTCTTGCTGTAAAAGCAGCCAATCTGGGAACATTTGATCATACTGTTACCCCAAAAGGGATTGAAATTATATGGTCTGATTACATGTTTAAATTATTCGGACTTGAGAAAAGGGAAAACTTCACACAGGAAGATTTTATCAGGCAAATTCATCCGGATGACATGGACTACTTAAAGCATGAGATGGAATTTGCAATCAATAGGAACACAGGTCACGAAATTGAATTCAGAGTTATCTGGCCAAATGGGTCTGTGAGATGGATCCATGCTTCGTTTAATATCAGTTTCGATGCTAGATCTCAAACAACAAGAATCAACGGAATTGCAAGGGATATTACAAAACGTACTATTGCTGAGATTAAACTAAGAGAAAGTGAGCGTCGGTATAATATTGCACTTGAGAATGGTCAGATTGGTACCTGGGAATGGAATTTCAAAACAAACAGGATTATCTGGGATGAAAGGATGGAAAGGATGTTTGGTCTTAAGAAAGGAACTTTCGGTGGTGACATGGCCTCATTTGAAGCTCTTATCCATGAAGAGGATCTGCCACATGTCAGGGCAGCAATAAAGGACTCCCTCGATAAAAACACGACCTATGAAACAATTTACAGGACTAAACCGGTTAATGGAGAGTCGAGTTTTATAACAGCCAAAGCTCTTATCAACCTTGATAAGAATGGGAATCCCGAAAGCATGGCTGGTGTTTGTTTTGACGTTACAGGAATGAAAAAAGGAGCTGAGCAGGCTCTTATCAAGCTGAATGAAAATCTTTTGCGTTCCAATACAGATCTCCAGCAATTTGCGTATGTGGCTTCGCACGATCTCCAGGAACCCCTTCGCATGATTTCCAGCTTTACACAATTACTGCAGAAAAGATACAATGATAAGCTTGATGCCCAGGCAAATGAGTATATCAGGTATGCCGTTGATGGTGCAAAAAGAATGTACGAACTACTTAATGGCTTGCTTGCCTACTCAAGGGTACAATCGAAAGGCAGGGAATTTGGCGAAGTTGATATGAATGAAGTTGTAAATAAGGTGAAGAGCAATCTAAGTCTTGTTATTGAAGAAACAGGCGCCATTTTAAACATTCAGGATCTTCCGGTTATTTTTGCCGACGAGAATCAGATGATACAACTTGTACAGAACCTCGTTGAGAACAGTATTAAGTTCAGCAAGGAAAAACCTGAAATATATATCTCATCGAAAAAGGAAAATGATTTTGTAATCTTTTCTATTAATGACAAGGGTATTGGAATTGAGCCACAGTACTTCGAAAGAATTTTCAGGATATTCCAGAGATTACACCGTTCAGATGAATACGAGGGAACAGGCATTGGCCTTGCAATATGCAAGCGAATTGTTGAAAGGCATGGTGGACACATCTGGGTTGAATCGATACAAGGGGAAGAAACAACCTTTAACTTCTCTATTCCCATAACATCTTCTAATAACCTGGTTTAAGCTGATTTGCAAACTAGTATTCCCCGGTTGAGACCTATCTGTTCATTTATTTTTAGTAATTTTGGTTATTAAAAAATTGAAATGACAAAACTAACAGAAACAAATGCCTGGAAGGTGTCTGTCAGGAAGACAAAAAAAGTGCTAAAATGGGCTGCATTCATTGCAATAATTTCAGTAATAATCTTTGTTTACTTTCAGTATTTTTATACATATAGTGATGGGTACAGGGCAGGTTTGCTTCAGAAGTTTTCACACAAAGGCTCAATCTTTAAAACATACGAAGGAGAGTTGATATTAAGCAGTGTTTCATCAACAAAGGATGTAACGCTTGCATCTGAAAAATTTTTCTTTACACTTACAAACCGTAATCTTATCAGGGCTTTTGACACACTCCAGGGAGAAAATGTAATAGTGCATTACAAACAAAAGAACAGCCCCTTGTTTTTCAGGGGCGATTCAGAGTATCTTGTTGATAGTATACGATCAAAAAGATAGGACTATAAGACTTTCTTAAGGATACCGAAGACTCCTCGTATGAAGGTTGCGCTTGTAAGTACCTTGACTACCGGATCCTGTGTTGAATGAGAGCTCCTTCTTTCTGTATAAACTCTTCTTCCGGGGGTTCTATTCCATTCCGAAGGTCTTTTGCGTTCTCTTTTTTCTTCCGACTCCTCAACTTCTTCCTGTTCAAGTCTTGATACTTTCTCGCCAAGTATCTCATAGGCGCTTTCCCTGTCGATGACCTGGCTATACTTCCTTACGAGCTCCGACTTTCCATTAATCGAGGAGATTTCCTGAGGAGTGAGAATATCCATCCGGCTCTGGGGAGCTCGCAACATAACTGCAGCAAGCGGTGTCGGTATGCCTTTTTCATTTAATGCTGTTACGAGAGCCTCTCCTATCCCAAGGCTTGTTATTGTTTCGTCGGTTTTATAGTACTCTGAATCAGGATAATTTTCAGCTGATAGTTTAATAGCTTTCCTGTCGTTTGCTGTGAAAGCCCTCAGGGCATGCTGTATTTTAAGACCAAGTTGGGCAAGTACTCCAACAGGTACATCCATTGGGTTCTGTGTCACAAAGAAGACACCTATCCCCTTCGATCTGATAAGCTTAACAATATTCTCGATCTGGTCGAGTAGTATCTTACCTGCCTGGCTAAAGATTAGGTGGGCTTCATCAATAAATATGACTAACTCCGGCTTATCAGCATCGCCTTTTTCAGGCATCTGGCTGTATATCTCCGCAAGAAGTGATAGCATGAATGTAGAGAATAGTTTTGGTTTATCCTGGATATCTGTAAGTCTTACAATGTTTATATATCCCTTACCATTAGTGTCTTTTCTCATCAGGTCCCTGATTTCGAATGATAATTCACCAAAGAAGAGTTCTGCTCCCTGTTGCTCAAGTTCAAGGATTTTCCTTAGAATTATTCCTGTGGTAGAAGTTGAAATTCTTCCATAGTTTTTTTCAGCTTCACTTTTCCCTTCCTCCGTAACAAACTGGATTGCTTTCTTAAGATCTTTCAGATCGAGCAAGGCGAGCTTGTTATCGTCACAAAATTTGAATATAACCGACAAAACGCTCGCCTGAGTATCATTAAGGTCGAGTATTCTTGATAAGAGTACAGGGCCAAATTCTGAAACAGTTGCGCGCAGCCTGACACCTTCCTGTTTGGAAAGGGACATGAGTTCGATAGGATAACCCTTTGGTTCGAAGGGCAGGTTCAGTTTTGCATGCCGTTCAAGAATGAAAGCTTTTTTCTCTCCGGGCATTGCAATACCACTCAGGTCGCCCTTAATATCCATAAGCAGAACAGGTACCCCCTTTTCTGATAGTTGCTCCGCAATTACCTGTAATGTTTTTGTTTTTCCTGTACCTGTAGCTCCTGCTACAAGCCCATGCCTGTTCATAGTTTTTAGAGGCACCTTAACCTGTGCTTCGGCAACAGTTTCACCATCTAAAATAGCAGAACCCAGTACAATACTCTCCCCGCTACATGTATACCCGCCGGAGATCAAGCCGGAAAATGAATTCTTTCTATCCATAGTAGTTTCATTATTCTACAAAATAAAAAAAAACATTTAACTTAGCATTATGTGGAATCTAATAAACTAAACTCGCTAATATGAAAAACAGACTTCTTCTATTAGTTGTATTATTAGTCTCATCAATAGCTGTCGAAGCTCAGGTGACAGATGCTGAAAAAACACTCAGGGAACAGAAAGCTGACACAGTCTCTGGCTGGAAAAATGGTGGCGTACTGTCAGTTAACCTGGCACAGACATCGTTAACAAATTGGGCCGCAGGAGGGCAGAACTCCTTTGCGGTTAACGGACTTTTCAGTGTCTTTGCTAATTACCAGGGAGAGAGCTCATCGTGGACTAACTCACTTGATGTTGGTTATGGTATCATTAAACAGAATGGGGTTGATGTAAGAAAAACAGATGATAAATTCGACTTCCTTTCTAAATACGGCAAGAAGGCATTTGATGGTGTGTATTATGCAGCGCTTCTCAACTTAAAATCACAACTTTCAGTAGGAAATAATTATCCCGATCCTGCAAATCCTGATCTGAAAAATAAAATATCAAACCTGCTTGCGCCCGGATACCTTATTGGAGCTCTGGGCCTAGACTATAAGCCAAATGCATACTTCAGCGCTTTTGTATCCCCTGTCACCGCGAAATTTACCTTCGTAATGGATGATGATCTTTCAACAGCTGGTGCATTTGGTGTGTCACCCGGTGAAAAAATGAACTCAGAGCTGGGAGCCTACATAAGGATCATCTATACAAAAAATGATTTTAAAAGTGATCTCCTTAAACATGTTTCTTTCACAACAAAGGCTGACTTTTTCTCCAATTATCTTCAGAATCCTCAGAACATAGTTGTCAACTGGGAAACATTAATTGCAATGAAGATCAATAAATTCATCTCAGCAAGCATCAATACCCAGATGATCTATGATGATAAAATTAAAGTTCCTTTTGACAGAAATGGCAATGATATTATTGAATCGGGTGAAGTTGTGGGGTCAAAGATCCAGTTTAAAGAAATACTTGGTATTGGTTTTTCATATAATTTCTAAAGAGTTTTTAAACTAATAAAATCTGATTATGAAATTGTTAGATGAATTCAAATCGTTTGCCATAAAAGGTAATATCCTTGATATGGCTGTAGGTATTATAATCGGCGTGGCATTTGGAAAAATTGTATCATCAGCTGTTGCCGATATCATCATGCCTCCTCTTGGGTTGCTAATCGGCGGCGTAAATTTCACTGATCTTAAAGTTATTATGAAAGCTGCAACTGAGACAACCCCAGCTGTTACATGGAACTATGGCAACTTTCTTCAGACTGTTTTTGATTTCCTCATAGTTGCCTTTTCGGTATTTCTTGTAGTTAAAGGAATACTGAGATTTAAGAAGAAAGAAGAAGCTGCTCCTGTTGCTCCCAGCAAAGAGGAAATACTTCTAACTGAAATACGCGATCTTCTTAAAAAATAAAAAACAAGCTTCCCCACATTCTCCATGAGAAAGGCTTAATAGTAAACATTAAGCCTTTCTGGTTTTAGTTGTTTATTTGCCTTGTAAAACAGCTGTTTCCCATTTTTATTATCTTAATCATATTGTTGTTTATGAAGAAAAATTAAATTTGATGGTTTTTATACGATTTCATGCCAGAGACAAAAAAAGCCACAATAATAGGAGCCGGCATTGGAGGGATAGCGACTGCTATTTTGCTTGCCAGGCAGGGTTATTCCGTTGAGGTATTTGAGAAGAACGATTCACCAGGAGGCAGGTGCAGCCGCCTTGTACGTGATGGATACAGGTTTGACCTGGGAGCTACAATGCTGATGATGCCGGAGATTTACAAAGATGTCTTCAAGAGTCTTGACATTCCTCTTTTCGAAAAAAATGATATTAAGAAGCTTGATGATCTTTACCGGATCTACTTCGACAATGGTGAAACACTCGACTTTACACCCGACAAGGGAAAAATGAAAAAACAGCTTGAAAAAATTGAACCCGGAAGCTCAGAGAAAGCAGAGAGATATGTTGCAAAAGGATATGAGATTTTCAAAGAAGGCACAAGTAAGCTCATCGGTCGGAATTTCTTTAATTTTTTCCAGTTTGCAACTCTTTCAAATCTTGTTTTACTGATAAAACTCAAAACTTACATTTCGCACTGGAATTATACCAAAAGGTTTTTCAGGAACACACATCTCCGGATGGCTTATACATTCCAGACAATATATGTAGGACAGAGCCCCTTCAACTCTCCTGCACTTTTTTCAATGGTTCCGGCAGCCGAGTTAAGTGAAGGTTCGTTTTTCCCTCATGGAGGAATGTATAACATTGTTGAAAAGCTACTTACTGCTTCAAAAGAGCTTGGAGTTAAAATTGTATACAACAAGGCGGTTAAAAAGATCAATATCAACAATAACAGGGCAGAAAGTGTAACTCTCAGCGATGACAGTGTTATAGTCTCTGATATTATAGTTGCAAATGCTGATCTTCCTTATGTTTACAGGAATCTGCTACCGGACAAAAAGCGCTCACGGAGAATTGACAGCCTTAAATATTCATGTTCGGCAATATGTTTTCACTGGGGGCTTGATAAACGATACCCTCAACTGGCACATCATAATGTCTTTCTTTCAGATTCTTTCAGGGAAGGTCTTGATAAAATTTTCATTGACAAAACATTAGGTGATAGCCCAAGTTTTTATGTTCATGCACCATGCAGAACAGATCCCTCCGCTGCTCCGGAAGGTCATGAAGCTCTATCATTCGTTGTTGCATCCGGACATACAGATTTATCAAAAGAGCAGAATTGGGATCAGCTTAAATCAAAAACAAGGGTTGCCGTGATAAAGAGACTTAAACAGGCAGGACTTACAGATATAGAAGATCACATAAAATTTGAAGCCTGCTATACCCCCGAAACGTGGGAAAATTCATGTAACATAACAAGAGGATCGGTATTCGGAAGTGTAGGTCACAATATTCTTCAGATGGGTTGGTTCAGACCCCATAACCAGCATCCCAAATATAAAAACCTGTTTTTTGTCGGTGGCAGCACTCACCCAGGAAATGGGATCCCGAATGTATTGCTGTCAGCAAAACTAACAAGTGAAAGAATTCTTAATAACTAATGGATACTAAGCAGTCGTCGATAAAGAACAGGGAACTCTTCATTCAAAAGTTTAATTCCATCGATTTTGAGAAGATAAAAGATCATCCGAATATTTTAATTGCTGCAGCATTCTGGGAAGAAGATCGTTACGAAGCAGCTAAATCGTGCTATAAGTTCATGCGGGCTATTGACGATATGATAGATAACCACAAAGCTGCACATAAGCTTATCAGGAATGATGAAAAGAACGATTTTTTCACTAATGTGAACCAATGGCTTGACCTCATTGTATCGAAAGACGATCAGAATCCGCTGAAGAAAGAACTTACTGAAACAATGGATAAGTTCGGGATTCCGCTTTGGCCTATGGAAGCTTTTGCGAAATCGATGATATATGATATTTATAATGATGGTTTTAAGACTCTTGACTCATTCCTTGAATATTCAAACGGGGCTTCTGTAGCTCCGGCTTCAATCTTTGTGCATTTAAATTGTCTAAGGAAAGTTAACGATCATTATGAACCAGCTGAGTTCGATATAAAATGGGCTTCAACACCTTGTGCAATATTCAGTTATCTTGTCCATATTATCCGTGATTTCCAGAAAGATCAGCTCAATAATCTGAACTATTTTGCCGACGACCTGATTGAGAGGAACAATCTCACCTATAAAGATCTTTCGGAATTTGCAAAAGGCCGGCCTGTTAATGAAGATTTCCGTAATCTTGTTAGTCAGCTCTATAATCTTGCTGACGAATACAGGGAAAAAACATTTGAAGTTATAAGCAGGATCAAACCACTTCTTGAGCCAAGGTACCAGTTAAGCCTCGACATAATTTTCAATCTTTATCTTATGGTTTTTGAGAGGATTGATCTGAAAAATGGTACCTTCACAACAAAAGAGCTCAATCCTACTGCAGAGGAGATCAAAGAAAGAGTGTTTGATACTATACTGAATTTTTACTCATAACCAAAAAGGCAGATGGCGAAGGGCGCAGGGCAGAGAACAGGGGGCATGTGGCGCAGAGCGTAAAGATAGTGCTTATATGAGAAGAAGAATAGCCATATTCTTAGTGTTGTTATTGCCGGCACTCGCATTTGCTGACAATAAATCTGATATTTATAATGCTTATGTGACAAACAGGATGGACCAATGGAAATCCGTAATTGACAGAATGCAGGCTTCTTCTTCAAAGACCAATGAGTTTATTTTAGAGCTTGTGAACTATCAATATGGCTACATAGGTTATTGTCTGGGATTTAATAAAGAAAAAGAAGGACAGAAGTATCTGTCGCTTGCTGAAAAAAATGTTGAAATTCTGGAAAAGGCCGGGTATAAAGTACCTGTATTGAATGCTTACAGAGGTGCCTTTTATGGGTTCAGAATATCCTTAAATAAACTCTCCGCTCCTATTAATGGTCCAAAAAGCTTAAACAACTCAAAAAAATCTGTCGAACTGGATGCCAGAAATTACTTCGGGTATACCCAGCTTGGGAATGCCTATTTTTATATGCCACAGGCTTTCGGCGGATCAAAATCCATCGCCTTTGAAAATTTTTCAAAAGCACGGCAGCTAATGGAAAACGACCCCTCGTTAATAAAGGGAAACTGGAACTATCTCAGTCTACTCGTTACAATAGCTCAATCTTATACATACCTTGAAGAATTCGAAAAAGCAAAGAAAGAATATGAGATTATTCTAAAGATCGAGCCTGACTTTATTTATGTGAAGGATCAGCTGTATCCCGAACTAATAAAAAAGATGAGATAGCCCTCCCCAGGTGCTATTTATCATAAAATATATAGTCCATAACTATTTGATTGGCACATTAATTGCTCCATTAGAAAAAAAGCAATTTGTATGAAAAAATATATCAGTTTTATAATAGTCTCAATTCTTATAGGGCTGATCTTCCCCTTTAATGCATTTTCACAGTATTTTGACAATAAGGACCAACTTGATAAAAAAGAGAAAAAGGCAGCCCGGGAAGCTTATCTTAATGCTAACTTCAAGGCCATTGATACTCTCGTTCAAAAAAGGAAATTTATACTCGAAGCATATTATCTTAGCGACAATCACGGATCACAGGTACCTGTAGCATCAAATCTGAATTTTATTCTTGTTAACTCAGACCGTACAGTTCTTCAAACAGGGGTTAACGGGAACTATGGATATAATGGGGTTGGAGGAGTAACTGCCGAGGGGACCATTAACAGTTGGAAAGTGTCAAAAGATGAAAAACGGAGATCTTTTACTATTCGTTTTAATGCAATTACTGATAATGGAGTATACGATGTCATCCTTTGGATTGGAGCAGATAAAAAAGCAAAAGCTACAATCACCGGCATGGTAAGTGGAAGTCTTACATATACAGGGAATCTTGTTGCTTCATATAACTCAAGGGTTTTTCAGGGGACATCACGCTGATTATTCTAAGCTGCTAATTTTTTCATTGTCCTTGTAGAGACGCGACTTGCTCAGCGTCTCTACTGCTTTTTGAGATTTATTTCATAGTGTTTGAACAAAGCCATTGAAGGAGGGTTAATTATTTGTTTTTTACGTATTTCCCAATCAAAGGAAGCTTAAAACTCTCACTTATGCAATCCGAAACTTTTTCAAATCAGGCAATCTGGAATATAGCACCTTATTATGTCAGTTCATACGAAACTCTCACAAAAGGTACTGTTGTTGATGTAGCCATTATTGGTGCAGGTATCACTGGAATAAGCACAGCTTATAATCTTGCGAGAAAAGGATTAAAAGTAGCCATCGTGGAATCTGGAAAGGTTGGTATGGGTTCTACAGGTTCTTCAACTGGAAACCTTTATATACCAACTGCAAAATTCAAAACAATTCTATCAAAGCATAATGAGAAAGCCCTTAGTGCAGTTGTTTCGTCACGAGCCTCAGCCCTTGGGTTCATCGAAGAAAGAATACGAGAATTTGATATAGATTGTGGTTTCACAAGGGTACCATGGAATTACTTTACTTCGAACGATGGTAACCTGAAAGAAATAGAGAATGAGAGAGAGGCCATGGAAACAACAGGCCTTAATATTTCCGGCATTGTTCCACCCGGCTTTCGTTTTTCGGCTGATTCAATAATCACGGTCGATAACCAGGCACAGTTTAATCCTTTGCAATATGTAAGGAAACTTGCCTCATCGATTATTGGTGAAAAGTGCAGGATATATGAAAACACACGCGTAACTGCCATAGCTGATGGTGAGCCATGTCTTGTTGAGACTGATAAGGGAGTTATTACTGCCGGAAAAGTTGTCCAGGCAACACATACACCTAAAGGTATTTATGCGATTCATGCAATGATGGAAGTTTACAGAGAATATGCAGTTGCCGCAAAGCTCAGGATTCCTGTTTCACAGGGGATATACTGGGCTCTCGATGGAGAGGATAAGTACTTACAATGTTGGCAGTGAATCGTACCTGATTGTCCTGGATGATACCCATAAAGTTGGTCACAGGGAAGATACTACAGTTAGCTTTAAAAAAATTGAAGACTATATCAAAGTTGCTTTTGGTTCAGATGAAATTGTATACAGATGGGGGGCTCAGAACTACTCACCAGCAGACTCACTCCCCTATATAGGGACAAGTCCTTTACAAAAAAACGTATATATAGCAACCGGTTTTGAAGCAGATGGCTTAATTTATGGCACTGCAGCGGGTGCTATCTTATCAGATCTGATTACCGGGAAGCATAATCCATGGGCAGAAGTTTTTGATCCGAAAAGATTCACTCCTGAAGCTTCTGCCAAAAAGACAATTAAAGAAAACATTGATGTTCTTGCGCACCTCATTAAGGATTATTTAGTAAAAGGGTCAGAGAAAGAATTTGCGTCGGTTAACATTGGTGAAGGCAAAATAGTTGAAGTAAGAGGGAAAAAAGCAGCTACATACCGTGATGAATCAGGTAACCTGCAGGTAGTATCTGCAATATGCCCGCACATGGGTTGTGTTGTTCATTGGAATAAAGCAGAAAGAAGCTGGGATTGTCCATGTCACGGCAGCCGTTTTGCTGTTAACGGAACACTGCTTGAAGGACCGGCATTTAATGATCTTGAGAATGCGCTTGATGAAAAATAGGGAGAATACCTGTTAAAGAAATTGTTGACCCACCAGGTTTCGAACCTGGACTCTTCAGAACCAAAATCTGACGTGTTGCCAATTACACCATGGGTCAGTAATCAGGAAAAACGAATTGCAAAATTAGGAAAAAAAATGAAAATGTTGAATGCCGGTGCGAAAAACAATCATTCTCTTTCAGATTCTAATAATATCTTCTCGTAAAGTCCCTGGTCGATCATGTATGTCCCTTTTAAAATGAAGGGACATTCTGTAATAGATCTCAGGATTAAGCCAAGATCATTCATATCATCATCATCCTGCTCGAAATACCATGTTACGGAAATATTTTGTTTAATACCTTCTGTTTCTACAAGCTGCTTTAGCATGAGGAAGATATATTTTGTTGAGCAGGTATTTATATAATCAAATCCAAGATCAATTCTTATTTTGCCTGTATAAATTTGGGTAAAGTCATTAACCCAATTTATTACAGGGGTATAGAAATCTCCCGGGTTTTCGGGAATAGATCGTCCCATAATAAGAATTCTCCCCTCACTCAATACAATGCCCGGTGTTCTTCTGGTCGGTCCTTTTATGTATGATTCAATATGCATCCCCCAATTAACCCTCGCCTCTTTGCGGAAATTTTACGTTATTAAAACGTTTTTTTCAATAATCTTTAATAACAAAAATTACTAAAGTGAAATATTCTGGTTGAAAAGAGTCCTTTCATTTTCTTCCCAAAGAGTAGGATGTTCTTCCTCGAATCGTTTTACAATTTCTTTCATAATAGTTGCCCTAAGAAACTCGGATTTGTTCTTCACTCTGAACCTGTTACAATAAATTCCAAGAGCTTTGGCTTCCCGGCTGTTAAGCATGAGTGACAACCTTTTCTTCCTTCGCAGTTGCTCTTCTTTGTTTATAGTATGTCTCACTCCTTATAATATCTCCCGCTAAATTAATTAAACTGATCTTCATGAATTAAATAAGTTTTTAACATTTCATCTGTGAATAGTTGTATGACATTGATTATATGATTGTTTGTATATTAACAACTATAAATTGGAATATATAACTTTATATTATTGTCATACTTGTATGGTTTGATTATTGTAGCTTATTTAAGGATATTTTCTATCTTCGTTGACTTATTTTGAAATGATAACTAATTTAATTTGAAAAGTTTTAACTGTTCAGGAATGTACTCTCTGTAATTCATTGCTGAAAAAAAATGCTTACCAATGAAAAAAACTCTTATCCTGTTCCTTGTAGTTGTATTGTTTAAAGGACAGGGATTTTCTCAAAATAAAGAATGGACACTTGAAGAGTGTATTACCTATGCTCTAGAAAACAACATTCAGATAAAACAACAAGGTATCCAGACACAAACGAGGAAGAATGCCCTTGATCTTTCGAAGTATGATCTTTTACCAACGATTAATGGATCGGTATCCCATAATTATTCATTCGGACGAGCCCTTGACCAGACGACTTATGAATACACTGAAAATGAAACGATTCTTTCTGATAATTTTTATATAAGCAGTAGTTTGAACCTTTTCAGTGGATTGCAAAACCTGAATACAATTAAAAGAAGTAAGTTCGATCTTCTTGCCAGTGAAGAGGACCTCAGGAACATAAAGGACAACGTTGCATTGAATGTAGCCCTCTATTACCTTCAGGTACTTCTTAATAAGGAGATTGTATCAGCTACTGAAAACCAGCTGCAAATAACAAATCAGCAAATTGAGAAGACTAAAAAACTGGTTGATGCTGGAAGCGCAGCCCGCGGAACTCTTCTTCAGATCGAAGCCCAGGCAGCCCAGGAAGAACTTCAATTAATAAATATTCAAAATCAGCTTGAAGCATCAGTTTTAAATATAACACAGTTACTTGAATTATCTTCTCCTGAAGGTTTTGCAGTTATTGTTCCTGCAATTCCGCTTGACACAAATGCAGTAATCAGTGGGACAATAAGTGATATCTATAACACTGCTGTTCAGACAAGGCCTGAGGTTAAGGGGTCTGAATATCGCTACCAGGCAAGCCAGTATGACCTTAAAATTGCAAAGGGAGGAAGAAGCCCCAGATTATCTTTGAGCAATTCATTCAGCACAGGTTATTCTGATATAAGGAAAAAAGTTGTGCAGATCGGACCTCCTCCTGAATATGGAAAGTATCCATTTGGTGAACAGTTTAATGATAATATCAATTATGGGGTAGGCTTATCGCTTAATGTTCCGATATTGAATGGCTGGCAGGTGAATAAGAATATAGCAAATTCAAAGCTTGCGGTTGAAAACAGCAGGTATTCTCTTGATGCCTCGAAAAAACAACTTTATAAGAACATCCAGCAAGCTTATGCTGATGCTGCGGCAGCCCTCAAAAAGTACGCTGCGAGCGCCAAGGCAGTAGTTTCAACAGAAGAATCATTCAGGTATACTGAGCAGAAATTCAATGTCGGAATGGTTACTCCTATTGACTATAATGCTGCAAAAACACAGCTTTTGAATGCACAATCTGATATGTCGCAGGCAAAATATGAATATGTTTTCAAGACAAAAGTTCTTGAGTTTTATAAAGGGAATGCATTAAATCTGAACTAATTAGAATAATCAACATAATGAAAAGCAATAAAATCCTGAAGATCCTTGTACCAGCAGTAGTGGTGTTAATAATTTTTGCAATTATTGGTAAGCAGCAGGGATGGTTTGGCAAAGCTCTGACAATAAAAGTAGCTGTAGAAAATGTAGAGAAACGTACTATAGTTGAAACTATAACAGCTAACGGGAAAATACAACCTGAGAGAGAAGTTAAACTTACGCCTGATGTATCTGGTGAGATAGTTGAATTAACAGTTAAAGAAGGCGACCCGGTTGAAAAAGGGCAGCTTCTCTTAAGAATAAAACCCGATGTTTATGTTTCGCAACGCGATCGAGCAAACGCATCGATTAGTTCAGCAAGAGCACGGCTTGCCCAGACAGAAGCCCAGTTTATGCAGGCAGAGCTTGCATATAAAAGGAACAAACAATTGTACGAGGAACAAACAATATCACAGGCTGAATTTGAACAGGCTGAAGCAGCTTATACTGTTGCAAAATCAGAGGTTGATGCTTCAAGATTTTCAATTAACAGCGCGGAGGCTGCACTTAATGAAGCCAATGAGAACCTGACAAAAACATCGATATATGCACCCATCACAGGTACAGTATCAATGCTTCTTGTTGAACTTGGCGAAAGGGTTGCAGGCACTAATCTTATGGCAGGTACTGATATGCTAAGGGTTGCTGACCTTTCAAGGATGGAAGCCCAGGTTCAGGTTAATGAAAACGACATTGTCAGGGTAAATCTTGGCGACACTGCCCTTATTGAAGTAGATGCTTACCTCGATCATAAATTCAAGGGAGTTGTTACAGAAATTGCAAATTCAGCAAGAACATCAGGTACATCTGCCGACCAGGTGACCAATTTCGATGTTAAAATACTTGTCCTTCCTGAATCGTACAGTACACTCGAAGGAAGTGAAAATGCCAACCCGCTTAGGCCGGGTATGTCGTGTACAGTTGATATTCAGACTGAGACAAGAAATCAAATCCTTACAGTTCCCATACAATCTGTTACAACCCGCACAGACACAACAAAACTGAATATAACTGATGATGATATCAGGACACTTGTTTTTACAACAGACGGTAAATATGCATTCGCCAAAGATGTAAAAACAGGTATCCAGGATAACAATTATATTGAGATTACTTCAGGTGTTACTGCTGACGAACAGGTAGTCTCAGCGCCTTTCAGCGCTATAAGTAAAAAGCTATCTGACAGTACTCTTGTTGAAATTGTAAACAAGGATGATCTCTATTCTGTTGAGTAGATATGATATTATGCCTTGAAACAGCAACTCCTTTATGTTCTGTCGCATTATGTGATGATGCAGGTATTGTTGCTTTAAAAGAAAGCAATGATAGTAAATCACATGCATCACTTCTTACTGTTTTCATTGGTGAACTCCTTAAAAATAATGGAATCAGGCCATCCGAACTTGAAGCCATAGCTGTAAGCAAGGGTCCTGGTTCATATACTGGCCTGCGAATAGGCGTTTCAGTTGCAAAAGGAATGGCATTCGCAACATCGATACCGCTTATTGGAATCGAAACGACATGTTCAATGTTCCATGGGATAAGTAAGAACATTAATGAGAATCCTTCACGTCTTTATTGTCCGATGCTGGACGCCAGGAGACTTGAAGTATATTATGCCATTTTTGATTCATCAGGCAATATTGTCAAGGAAATTTCAGCGGAAGTAATGAATGAAAAATCATTCAGTAATTACCCTGATGAACAGGAGATCGTTCTGTTTGGTGACGGTTCGCAAAAGCTAAAGGATATCATTAAGAAACCGGGCATTATCTTTGACGATAGTTTCAGAATTTCTGCATCACATTTGTGCTCTCCTTCAAGAGAAGCTTACAATGAGAAAAAATTCGAGGATATTGCTTACTTTGAACCTTTGTACCTTAAAGATTTTATTACAACCAAACAGAAAAAGAACATACTCGGCTGACAGCCAAAAAACCGGGGATTATGATAAGAAAATTTCTGATTACCTGTATTTTTTTGATCCTTACCCTGACTTCAGGATTCAGTCAGCAGATAAAAACATACAAACCTGGTGAAAAGCTTGAATATATTATTCACTATGGTATAATCAACGGAGGTACTGCAAGCCTTGAAATTAACAGGGATACTCTTTTCAGGAGAGAAGTCTGGCACTCAAAGATGATAGCTCGCACAACAGGATTCACAGACGCCCTCTTCAGGGTTGTTGATATCTACGAGAGTTATATTGATCCTGCAACAGAACTTCCGGTAAAATCGATACGCAACATCAGAGAAGGCCGATACCGGAAATATAATGAAGTTTTATTTGATCATAAAACAAGAAGGGACTCGGCTATATTAACAAGTGATCTTACCGGGGTCCATATAACTCAACCAGGGATTCATGATATTCTTTCATGCTTCTATCACTTAAGGGATAATATATTGCCTGATAGTGACCTTAAGAAAGGTGAAATGATCACGATAATGACCTGGTTTACTGATGAACTTTATCCAATCAGGCTTAGATATCTGGGGATCGACGAGGTAAAAACAAGATTTGGAAAAATCAAATGCCACAAATTTAATCCGGTTACAGAAACAGGAAGATTGTTCAGCACTGAAGAGGGAGTTTCTTTTTGGTTTTCAGCTGATAAGAATTTTTTACCGGTTATGATTCGTTTTGATATCTTTGTGGGATCATTTACGATAGAATTGGCTGAATTTGAAGGTTTGGCCAATCAAATAGATTTTAAGAAAAAATAAATAAGAATAACTAATACATTTTATGGCAACCACTGCAGATTTTAGAAACGGTTTGGTAATCGAATTCAACAACGATCTTTATTCAATTGTACAGTTCCAGCATGTTAAACCAGGCAAAGGCCCTGCATTTGTAAGGACAAAGCTGAAGAACCTGAAAACCGGAAGAGTTATTGATAACACATTTAATTCTGGTGTAAAGGTTAATCTTGCAAGGGTCGAGAGACGACCTCACCAGTATCTTTATAAAGATGATATGGGATACTATTTTATGCACAATGAAACCTTTGAGCAAGTGCATGTTAACGAAGAGCTGATTGACAATCCCGAGTTCCTCAAAGAGGGCATCAATGTTGAGATAGTCGTACATGCTGATACTGAAACAATACTTACTGTAGACCTTCCACAGTTTGTTGTCATGGAGGTTATATACTCCGAACCAGGCCTTAGAGGCGATACCGCTACAAATACCCTCAAACAGGCTAAGGTAGAAAATGGTTCCATTATTATGGTCCCACTCTTTGTAAACGTTGGCGACAAGATTAGAATCGATACCACCGACAAATCCTATGTGGAGAGGGTGAAGTCGTAGGAAAACTCCATGGCAGAAAAAAGAGATCCTAAAGGCAAAGTTGAGAGTTTAAAACAGACTCTTAAATGGCTCTTCGATATTACAGATGCCATAAATGAGAATAAGCCTGTAAGTGATCTTTTGTCAACATTCGAAGATATACTTCGAAACCAGCTGAGCATCGGAAAGGTTATGATCTTCAAATCTTCACCGAAGTGGGAATGCATTTTAAATAATGGTTTTCCTGACGATCTTGCCGGGATGAAGTGGAAGCCCGAAGTAAAGCCATATCTTCTCAGGATGAAATCGTTTGAATCCCCTTATTCCTCACTTGATCTGGAGGGAGTTGACATTATTATTCCTGCAATAAACTATGATGTCCCGATAGGATTTGTCTTTATTGGCAATATTGAAGCTGAGGATAAAGGTCTTAGCCCTGTTGTGAAGCACCTGAACTTTATGCAGACAATTTCAAGAATAATTCTTAGTGCAATAGAAAATAAAAGGCTTGTTGAGGAAAACCTGAAGCAGGCAGCGCTAAGAAAAGAGCTTGAACTGGCAGCCAGAATGCAGCAGATGCTCATCCCCAATAACAATATGATGCCTGAGTCGAAGGAGATTACTGTTAATGGGTTCTATTTTCCACATTACGAAGTAGGGGGAGATTACTATGATTGTCTTAAACTTTCTGACTCAAAGACTGGATTCTGTATTGCTGATGTTTCCGGTAAAGGTATATCAGCAGCGATATTAATGTCGAACTTTCAGGCTAGTTTCAGGGCCCTTATGACTTCAGACATTGATCTTGTTGCATTAATACATAAACTGAACACAATTGTTGTTTTGAATGCTGCGGGGGAAAAATTCATAACCTTTTTTGTTGGCAGGTATGATCAGCATTCCTGCACTCTGGAGTACATAAATGCAGCACATAACCCTCCGGTGGTATATGATACTGCAACAGGAGAAGTGCTTCATTTAAAAGCATCATGTGTCGGGATAGGAATGCTTGATGAAATACCTAAAGTTGAAAAGTCAGAAATTATGATCAGTCATTATTCAAAAATAGTCTGCTATACCGATGGCCTTTCGGAACTTAAGGGTGATAACGGGAAGGATATTGGGACAGCTGAAATCATAAGGCACATAAGTAACCTGGATCCTGTTGAAACTAACATTGCCGGGATGATAAAACATCTTGGTATCCCGGGCAATCCATCAACCTTTGATGATATTTCAATTATTGCGGCTGATTTGAAAAAAGAATAACCGGCAAAAGTTGATTATTACCGGTTTACCCTGATAAGAGAGTAATTCTTCTTCCCTTTCTGCACAAGTATATACTTGTTGTTTAACAGGTAACTTTGATCAATATTAAGCTCCGCATTGTCTATCTTTTCTTTGTTGAGGCTTAATCCACCACCCTGGACAAGGCGCCTGAACTCTCCCTTTGAGGTAAATATTGCAGAGTGTTCAGTACAGAGGTCAGCTATACTGACTCCGGCTGCTATTGCTTCTCTATTGACATCGAAGACCGGAACTCCTTCAAAAACAGAAAGGAAAGTACTTTCATTCATTTTTCTCAATGATTCGGTTGTGCCTTTACCAAAGAGAATCTGTGACGCCTCAACAGCGCCTTCGTACTCTTCTCTTGAGTGTACCATAACAGTAATCTCTTCAGCGAGCTTTCTCTGTAATAATCTCTCATGAGGCGCTTCGGCATGTGTTTTTGTTATTCCTTCTATTTCTTCCCTGCCTAGAGTTGTAAATATCTTGATATATTTAGCAGCATCCTCATCAGAAACATTCAGCCAGAACTGGTAGAACTGGTATGGGCTTGTTTTTTCCGGATCGAGCCAAACGTTTCCTGATTCAGTTTTCCCAAATTTCGCACCATCTGACTTAGTTATCAGAGGGCAGGTCAGTGCAAAAGCTTCTCCTCCGGCTTTCCTTCTTATTAGTTCTGTTCCGGTTACTATGTTACCCCATTGATCCGATCCTCCCATCTGAAGTTTGCAATTGTGAGCATTATAGAGATGAAGAAAATCTGTTCCCTGTACAAGCTGGTAAGAGAACTCTGTAAACGACATCCCCTCTTTTGCTTCAGACCCCATCCTCTTTTTAACCGAGTCTTTCGACATCATGTAATTAACTGTAATATGTTTCCCAATATCTCTTATAAAGCTTAGGAAAGAATACTCTTTCATCCAATCGTAATTATTGACCATCAGAGCTTTATTTGGCTGATTGGAGTTGAAGTCGAGGAACTTTTTAAATTGTTTAAGGATACCTTCCTGGTTCTTTCTGAGAGTTTGTTCATCAAGCAGGTTTCTCTCTTCAGATTTTCCGGATGGATCGCCAATCATACCGGTTGCACCGCCAATAAGGACAACAGGGGTATGGCCTGCTTTTTGAAAATGTACAAGAAGCATCACTCCTACAAGATGACCTATATGCAATGAATCAGCAGTAGGGTCAAAACCTATATAGCCGCTGATCTGCTCTTTCTTCAGCAATTCTTCGGTTCCGGGCATGATATCATGGATCATGCCTCTCCATTTTAATTCCTCAACAAAATTCATATCAGTAAACCAATGTTTTAATAATGTGCAAATATAGAAAAAAGCTGTATAGGTTGTAAAGGCTATAATAGCTGTAAAGCCCAGGGCTCAGGGCGCAGAGCACAGGGCAAATCCGCTAACTCTAAATACTCCAGTGCACTCTAGTGCACTTCATATTACAGGATCGGGTTTCTTCTTAAACCTGTCGAAGCTTATGTCGAATGCTCCCTCTCCTATTATCGGGAACAAGGCTGGGGCTATGTCAGATATAGAGGTGTAAAGAGCAGACTCCTGGATCTTATCTTGTGGGAGGAATCGTCTTTTAGAGTCTATTACATTCAGAACGACAAAGAGAACACTCATTATCAGAATTGTCTTCAAAAGGCTGAATGCCATTCCGAAAAGGCGGTTAACAAAACCTAATGAAATAGAAGTAACTAATTTGTCGGCGACAATGCCTACGAAGTGGATCACGACAACAATTACTGCAAATGTAATGATGAAAGCAATGATACCTACATATTTACCGGTCATATCGAAGTAGTCGTACAGTTTAGCTGCTGTGAAGGAGGAGAATTTAATTGCTCCCCATATACCAAGAATAAGAGCAACCAAAGAGGCAACTTCCTTCACAAAACCATTAATGAAACCAGTTACAAGCGACAGTATAAGTATTATGACTATTACGGCATCAATCCAGTTCATAGGTTTTTTTTCACTAAGATAAACGAATAATTCTGAATTGTCGTGCAGGTCTTGCAGGTTGTGCAGGTCCTGCTGGTCGGCTCCCCAGGAATTTCAATCTAAAAAGATTCGTGGATTTCTCAGTGTAATCCGTGGAATCCGTGGATAAATTAAAAAATGTTATTATAAATATATTATCAGACAAGGAATGGAGCCATGCTCTTTTTTAGCTGATCCTGGGCGAAATCTGCAGAATGGATACTGCCATCTTCACCGATCCAGCAGCACCTGTAAATTCCATTAAAATGATAGTTACCCTCATCGTTGCAGAAATAGCCAAGATCATCATAAACAATTCGCAGTTTTTTCCCGCTTTCCTTATCGATAACTAATTCTCCTATTTTGAATTTCTGATTCATCTTGATTGGTTTAAGGTTTATATCATTGAATTTCGAATGACATCAGCGTTTATGAAAATGGCCCGAAAGGAGTCCAAGGAATCCAAAGAATGCTATACAGCCACTTACAAATACACAGTCAAGTATTTTGTGGCTGATTAATAATATTATTAAGCCAAAGAATAATGAAACAAGGAGAATGACTAGTAAGGAAGTACTATCTAAAATATTCCTTTTTGTTTTTCCGGATTCCATGAAAATTGGGTTTGCTATTTTTATGCAAAGGAATGGCAATCTGATAATTAAAAGATTAAGTCTAAATTCATAGGGAATTAAATCTAAATTAACAAGGCTAAGTTTTTTCTGAAACTGGACTTCATAAAAGATCAGCCACAGACTCTTAACAAATGAAAATTTCGATTATCGTTTAACAACGAACCAATTGGAGGGAGGATACCTCTTGAATGTATCGGGAAGCTCTTATGAACCGAAAGATAACAAAACAGCTTTAACAATATGCCCGGGCATGTTCAGTGCTGTTCACAATGATGTTGTTGATTGGTATTTTGGTAAGCATGTCTGTTTTTGGAGGATATATATTCTTTATGCCTGAAAATTTCAGCTTCATTTTAATCCCGTTGTTGCTTGCGGTATTTATAAGGTTATTTGATTCATCTGTTAAACCGTCATGTTTCAAAGCTGACATTTCATTTGATAGGATAAGCATTAATTTTTTAATCCCAGGCCCGAAAATGGCAACAGATTTTTCTTATGCCATTATTCAAAAAACTTCTAGCAAATTATTCAATCGACAGGCATTCATATAATAATTACAAGATCTCGATCAAAATGGTATGGTATCAGGAAAAATCTTGTATTACAAAAAACTGAAAATGGTAAATTGTTTGAATCCAAGCCTATCAACATAAGCTTTTTGGAGCTCAGAAATACACTGACCTCATCCTTGCCATGGACAGGTTGAGAGAGAAAATATCTTGAATTGAAAAATGATAATGGATTAATGCAATTGTTTAACCTTTACGAGGTAAAGAATCATCTGGAATCTTTGTTTGCTACAATAGTATAACGCCTACGGCGAATGAATTCACGATAATCGATCAATATATTATATACCTTTGTTTACGGAGAAAACTTTCATGAGCAAGATTCCATTCGTATTTTAGGATAATCCCAATAGGGCTACAACCAAAAATTTATCACCTACGGCGAATGGATTCACGATAATCGTTCAATAGTTTTTTTCTTGGAGCTATCGGATCAAGTTACCGTTCGCGTTTTTCACATATTCATCAAAATATTTAGCCCGTAAGGCTTAAACTATTGTAGCCCCCGAAATCATCTCCAATTTTTTTTACCTCGTAGAGGTTAAACAGGATTCTCCCAGAATTCATAAAGAAATTGTTCATCAAATTCCATTTCCCGTTTTTTCAGATAGTGTATGTATTCTTCCCTAAATGTTTTTAACCTATGCTCCTTCTCCTGATCTTCAATATATTTATAAATATTTGCAAGTTGTGACCGGCTATAACTAAATGCTCCATAGCCTTCCTGCCAGGAGAATTTACAGTTGCATAATTTCTCACCATTAATAAATAAAGTTGAACTTCTCTTTACTTCATGAACTGTATCTGCTATTGAAATTGAAGGATTCAGTCCTAGAAGAATATGGACATGATTTGAAAGACCATTGATAATAATAGATTTATGCTTCTGGTTTGTCAGAATTCCACTCATGTATTTGAATACATGAGGCCTTATCTCTCTTCTCAAGGCGGTTTCCCTGTATTTTACAGCAAAAACCAATTGAACATAAATTTGGGTGAATGTTCCAGGTTTCATGGTTAGAATTTTAATAATAATGCAGCATACCAAATTTATTAAAAATTTATTGAACAATTGTTTAACCTCTACGAGGTAAACATTCATATCTGCATTTATTTGCTACAATAGTATATCGCCTACGGCGAATGAATTCACGATAATCGTTCAATATATTATATTCCTGTGTTTACGGAGAAAGCTTTCATAAGCAAGAGCCTTTCATATTTTAGGATAATCCCAATAGGGCTACAACCAATAGTTTTTCGCCTATGGCGAATGAATTCACGATAATCGTTCAATAGTTTTTTTCTTGGAGCTTTCGGATCAAGTTACCGTTCGCAGATTTTCACATATTCATCAAAATATTTAGCCCGTAGGGCTTAAACTATTGTAGTAGCCCCCGAAATCACCTCCAATTATTTTTTACCTCGTAGAGGTTAAACAGGATTTCAGGTCATTATTTTTTATTCCTTCAGCCCCTTGTTATTAAAATTTAGGTTTAAATTTGCCAAAGTGGTGACAATTTATAAGCAATGAAACCATATAAATCCTAAGTCTAGCTTATTTCGTTTTTTAAATTTTATAATTATGAAGATTTTGAAAAATTCAGTATTGATCCTGGTGGCAGCATCATTGATGTTATCGGGTTGTGCTTCTATGAACAAAACACAAAAAGGAGCAGTTATTGGCACCACTGCAGGAGCAGGTGTGGGAGCAGTTGTTGGAAAAGTTGCCGGCAATACAGCTGTTGGAGCTATTGTAGGTGCAGCTGTAGGCGGCACTACCGGCGCTTTGATAGGACGCAAAATGGATAAACAGGCTGAAGAGATAAAGAACACTGTTCCTGATGCCAAAGTTGAAAGAGTTGGTGAAGGTATTGTTGTTGAGTTCAATAGTAATATCCTTTTTGCTGTAAATAAAAGCGACCTTTCGACTGATGCAAAAGCAAATCTCGACAAACTTGTTACAATTCTTAATACTTATCCCGATACCAACATTGAAATACAGGGACATACAGATAATACAGGTGCAGATGCATATAACCAGACACTTTCAGAAAAAAGAGCCAGCGCTGTTTCAAGCTATCTTGTAAGCAAAGCTATTGTTGCCCAAAGGGTAACCACCAAAGGCTTCGGAGAGACAATGCCAGAATATGATAATGCAACTGAAGATGGAAGAGCTCAGAACAGGAGGGTTGAGTTCCTGATCTCCGCAAATGAGAAGATGAAGGCTGATGCCGCTAAGGAGGTTTCAAACTAGTAAAAGCCATTTACTGCTTCATTAATTAATGAGAGCCAATCACCCTGAATAAGAGTGGTTGGTTTTTTGTTTTACCTATTTTGGTTGTTTATAAATGGGCTAAATGAGAAGGCACGACAATGAAATAACTGATGAGATTATTAACACCCGGGTTATCTGATATTAACAAAGGTATATATAGTCTTTATGTCAGAAATATTTGAAATGGTACCGATTAATTTATTGAAGTAGAATTTAACCTATTCCAAAGAGGTATTTTAGTTAACCACATATTTCCGAAGTATCTTTTCTGCAACAAGACCTGAACTTATTATGACCATTGGAAGTCCGGTTCCTGGTATTGTTGAAGCCCCGACATAATAAACATTATCAAAAACCTCATCCTGGTTCTTTGGTCTGAAACCGCCTATCTGGAGCATTTTATGTGAAAGACCAAGCCCGCTCCCCTGGTGAAGATTAAACTGGTCGCGCCAATCTTCGGGGGTATAAACAGTGCGTGATACAATATGTGGCTTTATATCTTTGCCAATACGGGATGAAAAATCATCGATTATGCCATCGGCTATGACATCTTTGTTAAACCATTCTTTTTTGAAACGAAGATCGGGTACGGGACAAACAAAAAACAGGCTTTCACAACCTTCAGGGGCGCAGTCATTATTTGATCTTGATAACACATTCACATAGTAATAAGGCTTTTCCATAATCTCCGGGTTCCTGAAAACCTTGTCGGCATATTCCCTGAAGTTGCTTCCAAGATAGTAATTGTGATGATGTACCCCGGGAAGCTTGCAGTTCAACCCAAGGTACATAGTCAATGATCCCATTGTCCATTCCATTCGGTCGAGTTTTTCTTCAGAGTATTCCTTTCTCCTGAAAACCTTTCCTCTGAAAACAGCGGCATCACCATTAATAGCAAATATGTCAGCTTCCCATTTTTCCCCGTTAAGATCGATCAGTCCGTTTAACCTGCTTCGTTGCGTGGAATAATCAACAATTTCAGTGTTATAAAATATTTCAACCCCAGCTTTCTTAAGCTCTTCAAGGAGTCCTTCAATTATTTTATACATTCCTCCTTCAACATTAAAATATCCATCGTACCTGAATTCTGTATATGACAAAAGTGTATAGACAGATGATGTATCGAAAGGTGTCCTGCCGAGAAAAAAGGACACAAGCGAAATAATTTGCCTGGCCTCTTCCGAATCGAAAAAATGAGCAACCTGTTGCCAGAAATTCCTGAACACTATCGGCAGATGTACAGGATTAACATGCATAAGATGAAATAAATATTCAGGCAGGGAATCATGGTTTTTTCTGATGACCATATCCATCGTGTCTTCAAAAAGCCTTTTTCCCTTGTTGAGATAGCGTTCCATTTTCTCTGCAAAACACGGTTCATCGAATTGCTCTGCAAGCCTATTTATATCACGGTAGAGAAAATAAGTTCCGGGATTCCCCCTGAAGTTTACAGTATACAGCGGATCGAGCGAGTAATAATTAAAAGGCAATGCAATTCCGCAGTCTCCAGCAAACCTGGTAAATTCATACGACATTGAGAAGAAGCTCGGACCTGTATCAAAAGTAAAACCATCCTTTTTAAGCTGGTTCAAACGTCCACCTGCCTGGCTGTTCTTTTCAATTATCCTGACCTTAAAACCTCTTTTTGCAAGCCGTAATGCCAGTGCAATTCCGCCAAGTCCGGCCCCGGTAATAAGAACATTTTGTGTGATTCTACTTTCCATATTTCAATGTTTTATCATTCTTCCCTTCCATACATACCTGTTTAGCGTCTTATTAATAAATGACTTGTATATCATAACTCCCATTGATAATTGCAGTGGTATAATAAACACCAGATTCTTTATTATGCTCTGCCTGCCTGACCTGGCAATTGCAATCCTTGTAAGAACCCAGAAGAATAAGTATGCTGCTGAGAGATGAGCAGGCAGATACCAGAATACCGGAAAAAAGCCGAATGTTGTTAGCACCCAGAAAGTGACTGCAACTGAATAGGAACCCCCGAAAAATTCTGTTATGTTTTTCGAAAACCCGTTAACAGCCTCACTATAGCCACTGTACATTCTGCATGTTATCCGTTCATCCCCAAGAAGACATGAGACCCTGTATCCTATTTTCTTGAAGAAACGTGCTGTGAGAATATCCTCGACTTTATTGTTCTTAAATAATTCGTGAGGAAGAGCTTCCTTGTATACTGAAGAGCGGAAGAGCATGAATTGCCCGTTTGCGGCAGCAAGAGATTGGTTTTTTGTTTTCCTTACAAGTAATAGTGGCAGAAGCGAGGCCAGTATGTAATTCATATTTGGTACGGTAGCCCATTCTCCTGCCGTAATGATCTTTTGCATCGGGAATATTGAAACAAGATCACTGCCAGTTTCTTCTGCATAGTGAAGTGCATCAGGTATTAGGCTGGCGTTAATTCTCACATCTGCATCAAGAAAAAGCAGGTAATCTCCTTTTGCCTGCGCTGCAAGAGAGTGACAAGCGTAATTCTTTCCCAACCAGCCTTCAGGAAGACCATCTGATTGGATAATCCTGAATCTCCCATCACGAGAAACGAATTCATTTATTACCGGTGCAGTATTGTCTTCAGACTGATCATCAAATACAAGAATTTCAAGATCATTTACTTTAAGACTTTCAAAGTCATTTAAGAGATTACCAATATTATCTTGTTCATTCCTGGCAGGAATAAGTACAGATATTTTCATGGCACATTTACCTGATGAGTATGGCAAATGCGTCTGTGTTAGAAGATTAACAAGTGCAATTAAGAATTGGATAACAGTAAATGAAAATATGAAATATGCTACATATATCATACCGATGTCTTTTCCGAATGAATTTTTAAAGAATTGTTGTAAAAGTCATGAAATGCCTTCGCGCATTGGACTGAATAATCGTACTCCCCAAGGTATATATAGACTGATGGTTTTCTCTCAGAAAAATAATCCGGAAGACAAACAGCAAAAACTACTTGCACCTTCCCCTTCAGCCTCTCAGAAATCCTTGCGATGCCCTTTGCAAATGAAATATTTCTATTATGTATTGATTCAATCCTTCCTTGTGGGAACAACAATACCATGTTTTCTTTATCATTCAGCAATTCGATTGTATACTCGATAGATTCCAGGATACTTCTCGATCCCTGTAATACTGAATAGCCACCTGTATGATTAAAGAACATTTTTTTTCTCAGTTGGCTTTCAAGCATCATAAAGAAAAATCTTCGTTTGAACAGTTTCATATTCATATAAACGATCCAGAAGCCATCCCACCAGCTGGTATGATTAGACAATACAAGAACAGGCAGTCCATTATCGGCAATCTCTCCTGAAATAACAACCCTATGAAAAGAGCGCCTGATGCTAAGATTCGTATAAAGCCTGAAAAATCCATAAATGAACCAGTTATGTGAAGCCTTAAGGATCATATCATAAAATGAATAAATGAGAGTATTATGAAGAAAAAAAACTGGAGCAGAAATATAAAGGATGCTATCCTGTTTGACATTCTTATACCTGAAAGCCTTACAAGAGAATGAAACGCAAAAGCAATAATGAACCAGGCTATATAATTCCTGATAGGGGCAGTTCCATCATCAAACTCCCACATAGCAAGGTATGGCGCCATAATTTCAAGGAAAAAGTCATATGTTACCATTAAAAAAGAAGCCAGGAGAGCTTTGTTAACAAAATGCAGCCGGGCGCCTGATACAATGGAGGTTGATCCATAAACGAGGAATAACCAGTTGAAACCAATAAGAACCGGGGTTCCGAGGATCTTTAGTCCAAGTGAATGGCCATAATTATAAAAACCAAAAATCTTCCCGGTTGCCACACCGTATGCTTCAACTAGCCAGGCCAGAACAACAAGCAAGGTAAAGACAAGTACCGTTTTAACATTCCAAACCTCATTATGAAACAACAGTGAAACAAACAGGCTTAAAACTAGAATAAGGGGTGTCAGTGGTATGAAGACAGCCCTTGTTGAAGGATTTGATATGCCCGCAATTCCCACAGTGAAAACAATAACCGACAGGGCTGCTACAATCTGTTCATTCAACTTAAAATACCTCATTTCTTTTGTAGTTTCCTGAAATATTCTGCAGTAAGAATAGTAAGCAAAATCATGCAGAAGGTGAAAAGAGCATCCTCCACAGGGATAGATAATATTTTCATACCTGATATTTCACTTGCTTTATACCAGAATACGCCATCACCAATAAAAGTACCTGTTAAAATACTGTTTGTTATCATAAAAGGAATAAACATTATAAGGAAAGTAATGTAGTATTTCGAAAGTGTCTGCTTATTGAAAATCCATGCTATAACAATTGAAGTTACGCAAAGGATTGTATAAACCAGAGTGTAAGACCTCGATATGTCGGAAAGGCCCCAGACTAAAAAAATTGTGATGCTTAGAATAGAAACCAGTCTGGTTATTTTATTGCTTAGAGATGTATTTGGCAGGTATGCAATAAAAACATAATGGATGAACAGGCAGCAGTAAGGAATTATGATGAAGAACAATGCTTCCTCAAGTGGAAGACCTGCAATAATAATGATTGAATGATAATCGGGATTAAAGCCCCAGGCGCCTTCTGAAGTGAAGAAAATATCAAGTCCAATAAAGAATAATGCATTCAGCAATATTGCCGGTAGAATGAATGACCACATCTTGTAAAATGCCACCTTTCTGTCGAAGCTGAAAGCTAGGGGAATAGCCAGGGCAGCCAGTTCGATTTTCAAATAGAAAGTCATCTTACTTCTCTAAAGAATCTGTGTGGGAAAACAAGAAGACCGTAAACGTTGAAATCAGCTTTGATCTTAGGTTTATGATGAGCATCATGAGCTTTGACAGCAGCTCTGAGATAACTGTTTTTCAACTCACCATTAAAAAGATTGAAGCGTCTGTGGTAAAGAATATCATGTACCCAGAAGTTGGCAGCTCCATATAAGGTAAAACCAAAACCAGTTGAGGCCAGTAGAGGGGAGCCGGAAGCAAATCCGGTGATTATCAAGGTAGCGGCAGGAATTGCATAAACAAGGAAGAAAACATCATTTTTTTCAAATTTTGCCTTTATACCCTTTGTAACATTTTCATGATGGTCCCTATGGAGAAACCACAGAGGGCCATGCATAAGGTATTTGTGGTTCGACCAGGCAACAAACTCCATGAACCAGAATGAGATAAATAATGTTACGGCTATCAGCAATATGTCAGGCATCAGAATTGGTTAATCAATTTCTTTATATGATCATTTACATCATTATAGATTATCCTGAACCAGTAAGTATAGTCACCTGGGTTAACATCGATATCTCTCTTCATCTCTTCGAAAAATACATATTTCCAATCTTCCACTTCTTCCCTGTTAATAACCGGGACATCATCTGTTATGCCAAGGAAGACATGGTCCAGTTCGTGTTCGGTGAGTTCGGTATCGAGCTTGCCCATATAGATGAATGAAAAGAGGTATCTCAAATTACATTTCATTCCCATCTCTTCATTCAACCTTCGTGCTGCTGCATCGATAGCAATTTCACCCGGGGATGGATGCGTACAACATGTGTTTGTCCAAAGTCCTCTGGAATGATATTTGTCAAGCGCCCTTCGCTGAAGAATCCATTCACCTTTATTATTTACAATAAAAACAGATACTGCTCTGTGTAGAAGGGCTTGCTCATGTGCTTCGAGTTTTTTTGCTGTTCCTGTCTGTACATCATTTTTGTCGACAAGTATTACATAAGGTTCCTGCATCAGATCAGCTTGAGTTTTGTTGTTAGCAATGCCCTGCCCAGAATCAGGATTTTCATAAAATCATGTACTCTTATCCTTTGCTCAAACTGTTTCCTGGCGGGAGTCTTCTCAATCTTTCTTAGAAGAGCTTTGAAGTAGTAGTAAGCGATCAGAACACCAACTTTAGAATCTTCAGGTAGTTTCCTGATCCCTTCAAATGAAGAACTGAAATCCAATCTTATTTCATTAACTATTTCTTTTTTCACACTCTCGTCAAATTCTTTTCCAAGTGTATTATGAAAGTAATGCCTGTTGAGTATTTCAATATCATTTTTAATATCTCTGAGGAAATTCACTTTCTGAAAAGCTGCGCCGAGCCTTCTGGCGGGTCGAGTTAATTCTTCATATAGTAAGCTGTCACCATTTGCGAAGACCTTCAGGCACATAAGACCTACAACTTCGGCCGACCCATATACATACTCATCAGTTTCATTTTTTGAGATATATACTGACTTCACCAGATCTGCCTTCATGCTTTTCAGGAAGGCTTTTATCAGGTCATCAGGTATATTATATTTCCTTACAGTCTCCTGGAATGAATTAAGCGCCGGATTAAGGCTTATCCGGTTGTCATATGCTTCATAGTAATCACGCTCAAACAGTTCAATGAGTTTTGCTTTATTATATTCATGGAAGCTGTCGACTATTTCATCAGACAACCGTACAAAACCATATATACTGTAGATTGCATTCCTTATGTCTGGCTCAAAGTAGCTAACTGCTTTGGAGAATGAAGTACTATAACTGCTTGTTATAAGCTTGCTGGTGTTGTATGATATGTCCTTGAACAACTGTTGCATTGTCAGGGCATTGAAGTAACAATTATCAGATATCGCTATTTAAAGTTAAACAAAAAAGACAGATTATACTCCCATGAATCTAAATTTTTTAAATTACAGTGTTACAAACAAATCATCGTTCCTTCTGAAATTATTTTAACTTGAAAAAAACGTATTCGGGAATTCTGGAATTTTAGTATTCCGATCAACTTCCATGCTTATATTATTTAACATTTAGTAATAATATATTGTCAGTTCCTCTAATAAGTTTAAGCGAAAGCTTTTAGCGAATATTCCAACTCTTCAAATTAAGACATAACAGAAAAGGGGATGAGTTACAAGCCAATCGAAAACTACTGAATAATCGGTGACCTTACACAGTTGCTTTTGTTGCTATGGATGGACCTATCGACTTCATGTGTTTTAATGATTTCGATTCACCTTCATCTTTGCTTCATCGCTGGCTAATGATTCAGTATTTACAAAAACTTTTCAAGAAGGTGTCTTAACTCATGTGGTCTGACTGGTTTTGACATGTAATCGTCAAAACCGGCTTCCATAAACCGTCTTTTTTCATCCGGCCGGGCAAAAGCTGTTATTGCAACAATATATTGCTGAGGATTTATTGCTTTTATTGCTTTTGTTGCTTCAAGGCCATCCATCACTGGCATCTTTATGTCCATCAGAATCAGATCAAAAGTGCTGCCTGATTGGATCATTTTCAAGGCTTCCAAACCATTTTCAGCATGAAAAACTTTTATATCAGGCTGGGCAATTGCCATTTCAAGATACATGTAGTTAGTTATCTCATCTTCAGCTACAAGGATATTCTTCACGTTTTTGAACTTCTTATTAAGTGATATTGCAGAGCTATAATCAGGCTTATCATTTTCTTTATAGATAATCGTTTCGGGAAGCATCAGTGTAAAAACAGAACCCTTACCAACCTCGCTTTCAACTATAAGGTTACCCTCCATCAGATATGCAAGAGCCTTTGATATAGACAGACCAAGGCCGGCACCCCTGTACAGAACATTGTCGTTTCCTTCGCTTTTCCGGAATCTTTCAAAGATACTATCAATTTCGCTTTTTTTAATTCCAATACCTGTGTCTTTCACATAAAATGCAATATTGTTGGCTATTCTTTTCAATCCGAGTTCAACAAAACCTTTTTTGGTGAATTTCAAGGCATTATTCACCAGGTTTGTAAGTATCTGCTTTGTTCTTTCTTTGTCAACCCTGATTCGCAACTTCTGGCTATATAATTCGTTATTAATACAAACTTTCAATTCAGGATTATTATTTAACATTGAAAATGATGAATAGAGGTTATCCATAAACTGGTTAAGATCAATAATATCATTTCGCACAATTAGTTGGTTAGCTTCGATCATTGACAGGTCAAGGATGTCATCAATCAGTACCAACAAGGAATCGGAATTGGCATTAATGATCTCGATATACTTTTCTCTATCATTTTTGGTAAGTTCTTTTCCCCTCAGCAAGTTTGCAAATCCAACAATTGCATTCATGGGAGTTCTTATTTCATGCGACATATTGGCTAGGAAAGCAGATTTGAGCTTATCAGATTCCTCGGCTTTGTTTTTTGCTTCCTTTAGTTCTGCAGTTCTTTCATCAACAAGCTTTTCGAGCTTGTTATAATGCATTTCAAGCTCTTTATTCTGGTTGAGGATCTTTTGGCTCAGAATGTTGAGTGAATCATTCTGTTGAACGACTTCTTCATGTTGCTCGGCAAGACGGGCATGTGCTTCGTTGAGATCCATCGTTCGTTGTTTTACAGTCTCCTCGAGTCTCTTCTTCTGCTGGTTTAATTTCTTACTTCGCAGCATAGTAAGACCATAAACAATCGCAATAACTAGTAATACGACAATTAACTTGAAGACTCTTGTATCCCATATAGGAGGTTTGATTGTGACAGATATCCTTTGGTCTGATTCATACCATTCTTCTTTTTTATCAGTAGCCATTACACGGAAAGTATACTTTCCTGGCGGCACTTTTGTATAGACAGCTCGGTTATTCAGATTCCCGGCATATATCCAATCATCATCGAAATTCTCAAGCATATAAGCATAACGTACTTTTTCAGGGAAAGAGTACTCCTGTGCAGCAAAAGAAAATGAAAATGTAGACTGATCGAAATTAAGATTAATTGAATCGGTAAAATTGATGTGTTTAGTTAAGATCCCGGGGGATCTTTGATCAGCAGGTACATTATCAATTTCAAATTGTGTTATATAGATCTTCGGATTCACAATATCCTGTTTTATTGAATCAGGGTCAAATGTTATTATTCTGTCGAGGCTTCCGAGATAGAATTGTCCATCAAAAGAAAAACAACCAGACCCTAAAAATGAAGGTGATGTGTTGCCGTTATAAAAATTATAAACTGTAAATTCATTATTTGATGTATTCAATTTGAATAGCTTGTTAAAAGAAGTCATCCAAATATTATTTCCCCTGTCTTCCATGATATTTGTAATAAGATAAGGGATCTCATTTTTCGGGATAAATACTTCACTTGACTTTTGATCGGGATCGAGTTTAAAAAGAGCCCTGTCGGTGCCAACCCAAATATTACCCTTTGAATCTTCAAAAATGTCCAATATTGTATTAAGAGTCTGCTTTGCTTTTTTATCGATAAAGAGTGGATAACGGTTAAAAGTTTTTTTCTCTTTATCGAACCAGCAGAGTCCGTCGAGGCTTCCAATCCAGATTCTGCCTGAGCGGTCTTCAATAATTTTATATATTACATTACTAATGAGTGATGTAGAATCATCCGGATCATTTATGTAATGAGTAATCTTATCAGTTTTCCTGTCCCATGCATCCAACCCGATTCCGGTATAACTTATCCAGATTATTTCGTCGCGGTCTTGAATTGCGCTAAAGATATAATCTGACGCTAAGCTGTTTTGGTTTGCAGAATTGTATTTCCGTGATATAAAGGTCTTAGTGATGGGATTATAGATAATCAGGCCATTTCTATCGGAACCAATGAGTATCTCACCATTTTTATTTGTATATAAACAACTTATAGCAGAAAGACTTAAGTTATTTAGGACTTCCCGGGCTGACTTCATAACCGGATCATATTCAACAATGTCATTATTTCCTGTTGCTATCCAGATTTTGTTATCAGGTGATTTGCAGAATGCAGCGCCACGTGTTCCGGAAAAAAGTTCACTACCCGATTTCGTAATATCTGCCAGGAGTTCAAACTGGCTGAATGCTTTATCGTAGACATTCACACCGCCATAAAATGATCCGAGCCATATAAGGCCGTCTTTTGATTTATAGATACTGGTTATTGAAGTATTATTCAGGAAATAGTCAGCCAGGGGGCTGTTCGAATAGTTTACATATTCGCCTGTTATAATATTCAGAAGATATAAGCCCTGGAATGTAGTTGCAACAGCTATTATATCCTTTTCTATTTCAACAATTGAGCTTACGATGAATGTTACATTATAATCAGGGTTTAGATGAGGAATATGCTTGATCTTTCCTGTGATTGAGTCAATAATGAATAAACCATAATAAGAACCAACAATAACATTATCCTGCGAATCGATACAAATAGCATGTGTAAAGCCTCTCCGCATTGTAGTAGAATGGCTTTGCAGGGGAAGGATAATATTTTCGAATGCGCCTGTATTTCTATCAAGTTTACTAATAATACCATCAATAGACAGAACCCATATATTACCTTTACTATCACCTGCTATTGAGCACGAATAGTCGCTTCCCAGGCTTGCCGGGTTTTTGCTATCGTGTCTGTAATGAACAAAACTCTTCCTATCTTTTAGCCAAAGGTTAATTCCGCCACCTGCTGTACCTATCCAGATATTAGAGTCTCTGTCCTCATAAAGATCCAATACTTTATTGTTGCTTAAGCTAACCGGGTTGTTTCTTTCATATTTTAAACGTTTGATGGTTTCACGGTTTTTATCAAATAAGATGATACCATTTGAATAAGTAGCGATCCATAAGATTCCGTTTTTATCTTCATGAATGTCATAACAGATCTGGTATGTACCTGATGCACTATCTATGAACAGACTATTATAGTTAATGAAGTTTTTCCCGTCGAATTTATCAATTCCATCAGGAGTGCCGAACCACATAAAACCATCTTTATCCTGGCAAACAGACCTGACATATTCTTTTGAGAGGCCATCTTTTTCGGTAAAGCTTTTAAAATTTAGACGGGGGAACTGGCCTAATGACGGGCAGTTTACTACAATTAGGAAAACAAATGCAATCAAAGAAAACCCATTCTTATTAAGAATTGATCTATACATAAGAAGTTGGATCTAAAATTTGCTAAATGTAGCAATTAATAAACATATAAAACCAAGTGTTTAGTGCAGGTGAAGTCCGCAAGCGGTTGGCGGGGGGCGCAGAGCGGGGGGCAAAGGGCAGAGGATGCAGTACTCTGAACCCTGTGCCCTGCGCTCTGCGCCCTGAGCTCTGCGCAATATTCTTTTCAGCTATATGCCAGACTCTCATGCTGCTACTCCATTTTGCATCAGGAAGTTTTTTTACGATTGAAATCAATTCCTGATCGTATGGAAAACTCACGGAAATTCTATCTGAACCCTTGTGCCTTAACCTCTCAATTATTACTCTTTTCATCACAAGAATCTAACCTTTATACAAACCTCCGGTACGGTCAGTCACATACCCAAATCAC
>DATALD010000079.1:0-1572 GCA_036261255.1 Bacteroidales bacterium | reverse complement strand
CAATCTGAAGAGGCAGACCATTTACCGGTCCTCCTTCTTCAGTGAAATCTGCTGTACCTGTAACTGATGCGAGACCACTCATATATGGATCGACATAACTGCTTGATGGGTTATAAACCATAAGTATAACCCTTGCTCCCTCAAGAAGAATATTGCTTAACTTCAAGCCCTCGGCATCTGAGAAGATTTCAATTTTATCCTTTCCATTATTGACTGAACCAGGTGTTCCTGTCATCACAATGACAATTTTATCTTTCATGTCAATGCTTTCAATCTCATTGTATCCGGTCTCTTCATCAATATGGCCAAACCCGGCAAAAACAACCTGCGATTCGGTCTTCATCGATTGAAAAGTAGGAAGAAGAAGGAATAAAGAATCATTATATGTCTCATCCCCGTTCTCGATTGTTATTGAATTCTTTGTTGCTGTTTTCTGAACAGGAATTTCCTGATAATATGTACCGGATTGAGGAATAGTTTTGATACCTAACCTTATCAGGTTCGACATGATATATAATGCAGCAGCATCATTACTCTGAGTCCCCGCCTCCCTGCCCTTTAAGTCATCAGAAGCAAAGAAATTCATATACATCCGCAGATCCCTTTCATCTATTGCTGAAAGACCTTTTTCCTGCGCAAATGCTGAAGAAATGGAATCAATTAATAATAATATGATAAGTAGTCTCTTCATTGATTTGGTAATTATTGTTTTATGGATATAAAAGAGATCTTTCACAGTTTTGTTTTATTGCTTGATCTGGCTCCTGAGGATTTTTTGTAGAATCTTCTTTTTTTACTAAATGATCTTTTCTTTTTTTCCTCTTTTTTCATCCTGTCAGTCCACAGCGGTAGCGGCCCAATATCGAAATCAGGTTCTGGTTTTGGGACAGGTTTCATAATTAAGCTTTCAATCTTTTTTATTCTTCCGATCTCTGAAGGGATAACAATTGTTATTGCTTCTCCCTTAGCATTTACACGGGCTGTCCTGCCTACCCTGTGTATATAGTCTTCAGGATCGTGGGGCACATCATAGTTAATAACCAGGTTTATGTCTTTAACATCAATACCCCGGCTAAGGACATCAGTTGCAACTAGTATCCTTATTTTCTTAGCACGGAACTGCCTCAGGACTTCTTCTCTTTGATCCTGGCTGAGGTTTGAAGAGATGCCATTTGCAGGCAATCCGTTTCTTTTCAGGTTCCTTACAATACTGTCAATCTTATCCCTTGTAGATGCAAAAATGATAATGCTATCATAATCTTCTTTCTTCTCCAGTACGTGTTTCAGAAGCATATCTTTCTGTGATTCATTAACAAGATAAGCTTTATGATCAACACCCTCTGCAGGTTTTGAAACTGAAAGAGTTATTTCTGCCGGGTCATTAAGGATTTTCTTTGCAAGAGTGCGTATACCTTCAGGCATTGTAGCGCTGAAAAGCAATGTCTGTCTCTTTGAAGGAAGACTCTTGATTATCGTCTGGATATCATCAATAAAGCCCATATCCATCATTCTGTCAGCTTCATCAAGAATAAGATGTCTGATCTTATTAAACCTTACACTCCCCATTTTCAG
>DATALD010000051.1:0-69663 GCA_036261255.1 Bacteroidales bacterium | reverse complement strand
ATTGTTAAACCTTTTGATTTCAGGGAATTACTAGCACGGGTAAATGTTTTTATCAGACGTTCCGATATATCTTTCACTGATGCTGAAAAGTTGAAAGTTGCAGATCTTGAAATGGATACAAATACAAAGACAGTTACAAGGGGTGGTAAAAGGATTGAACTTACAGCAAAAGAGTCACTACTGCTTGAAACCTTCATGAAGAACAGGGATAAATTATTGACAAGGGAGTTTATTATTGAAAAAGTATGGGGCATAGAATTTGATCCAAGCACGAATATTATTGATGTTTATGTAAATTACCTAAGAAAAAAAGTTGATAAGAACTTCAATCCCAAGCTTATCCATACGAAGTTTGGTTTTGGATTTTATTGTAGCGAAAAAGAGCTTTGATATGAAAATCAAGATTCGCCTGGCACTCCAATTTACCCTGATTGTTGCAGGGATACTACTCTCCTTCTCAGTATTTGCTTATTATTTTTCCTTTTCAAGCCAACAATCTAAATTCAGGCAGAGTCTTCTTGAGAGAGCCACAAGCACCGCTACTCTCCTTATAGATGTTGCAGAAGTTGATTCATCACTGTTGATGAGAATACAGGAATCAACAACAACCTGGGAGAATGAGGAATTTGTTTTAACTGATTCAGCATTTAATGTGATATATAGTTTTAACAGTGATTATCTAAGTGACAGGGGCGCTCTTATTTACAATCATTCAAAAGGAGGTCATAAATACTTTTATACCGAAGGCAAGGATGGTGTGTCGTATTTATATCATTCAGAAAATAAGGTTTATTATGCATTTCTGATGGCTACTGACAAATCGAGGGTTGCGAATCTTAAAGAGTTGCGCGAAATTTTGCTTTGGAGTATTCTTTTCAGTCTCTCACTATCTGTTCTGTTCTCCTACCTTTTTGCCGGCAGGGCTATCAGGCCGATCGCTGATATTATCAGAACTGTTAAGGAAATAAACTCATTAAAGCTTAATAAGCGACTTGATGAAGGAAATAAGAAAGATGAGATAGCCCAGCTTGCTGTCACCTTTAACGAGATGCTTTCGGAGTTGGAAGTCGCTTTCAGGAATCAGGAGGATTTTGTTTCAAATGCTTCACATGAGCTCCGAACACCACTCACAGTGATGATAGGTGAAAGTGATTATTTTGTGAGTCACAGACGATCTGCAGATGAATATGAGGAACATGTTAAAGGGCTTGTTAATGACCTTAAAAATCTTAATTCGCTTATCAACAGTTTGCTCGAGCTGGCACAAATAAACAGGGAACGTATTTTTGATTTACCGGTTGTAAGAATTGATGAAGTTGTATTCACAGCAATAAGGAAGGTGAAGGAGAAATATATCGATCGCAAGATCCTGCCCAGGATTAATTATCCGGAGTCAGGCAGTGAGTTGTTCGTCAATGGAAATGAAGGTTTGCTTGAAATAGCTTTTATTAACATAATTGATAATGCGTGCAAGTTTTCAGACCACGATGTGCTTATCGATTTCAACATTTGTAATTCGAATGTTTCGGTGATAATCAAAGATGAGGGCAGGGGCATTCCCAACGATGAGATAGAAACAATCAGGGAGCCATTTAAAAGAGCATCAAATGCTAAGTTTATTGGAGGATATGGAATAGGTTTATCGCTTGTTTACAGGATAATTGAGATCCACGAGGCTAAACTTAATATTTTCAGTAAGATTAATGAAGGAACAAGTTTTGAATTGACATTTAAAAGAACTTTGAACTGAGTGAATTGAGTGACATAAGTTGTATAATTGATTTTCTTCGTTTTCGGAGAAAGAAAAGATCAGTGCGCGATACTATTTTGATACAATCTCAAACTGAAATCCGAAATAATATTTATCTTTGCACCCACAAATTTAAAAAACAGGTTAAATAAAAGCGTAAAAAATTAAATGGCAGTTAAAATCAGATTAGCTAGGAAAGGCCGTAAGAAACTGGCCTACTACCACATCGTGGTAGCAGATAGCAGGTCGCCACGGGATGGCAGGTACATTGAAAAGATCGGAAATTATAACCCGCTCACTAATCCGGCAACAATCGAACTCGATTTCGATAAAGCATTGGGTTGGCTGCAAAATGGCGCATTACCTACAGATACATGTAGGGCTATCCTGTCGTATAAAGGAGTATTAATGAAGAAGCATCTTCTTGAAGGTGTTAAGAAGGGCGCCTTCGATGAAGCTGAAGCAAACAGAAGATTTGAAGAGTGGACAAAGCAGAACGAAGCTAAGATCGAATCTAAAAAGTCCAATCTGGAGAAATCAGAAGAAGCTGCTATCAGCAAACGTCTGGCTGATGAGAAGAAGGTCAACGAAGCTCGTGCTGCGAAACTTGCAAAGAGAAATGCCGAACTTGCTGCAGCTGCACAACAGGCAGAAGCCGCCGCAAATGAAGCTCCTGCAGCAGAACCGCAGGCTGATACTGAATCGGCTCCTGCAACTAAAGCTCAGGAATAGTAATAGCTTGGGATCTGTGATCCTATGGTTTATAAACCAGGCATATTACTTGGCCAGATTACAAAGACAAGCGGATTTGATGGTTCCGTGATTGTCAGACTAGAGAAAAAGTTTATCGAAAACATACCCGAGCCGGAATCGGTCTTCCTCGAAGTAGATGGAAGACCGGTTCCTTTTTTTATTGCTGAAATACATGGGGCAGGACCAGAAATAAGAATGCTTTTTGAAGACTATGACTCTATTGAGAAGGTAAATGAATTCAAAGGATGCCGGGTTTACCTGACCTCTGGAATTAATGTTATCCAGGATGAACCTGATATTTCAATGCTGAAAGGCTTTAAGGCCTATGATCAGGACGGGGCAAGATTGGGTATGGTTATTGACATTATTGCAAATCCCTCACAGATGTTGCTTGTTGTTGAAATGTTAAAAGGAAAAGAAGTGCTTATTCCTTTACATGAAGACCTGGTAATAAACATTGACCACGATAAAAGGGAACTGTGGATTGAAGTTCCTGAAGGTCTGGCAGATATCAATGTTTAGTCAGAAACTGCCAGCAAATTCATTTCCTGATAATGCTGAATGTCCCATCTGACCCAACTTTTATAACAGGCGAAGGATTTTTGATTCGTTTATCATTTCTCCTGTAACTTACAATATAATCAGCTTTTTCAAGGATACTCTTATCTATTTCACCGAAATGCCTTGGTGAAGGATTCCCGCTCAAATTTGCTGAGGTTGAAACAATTGGTTTTCTGAATCTGCTTATAAGCTCATTACAGAATTCTTCATTACATATCCTGATTCCAACTGATCCATCAGAACTGCAGACACCTGTCGCAAGATTCTTTCCTTTTGGGTAGATAATTGTCAGAGGATCATCAGATACGGAGATGAGTTCTGATGCTGTTGAAGGTATTTCTGAAACATATCTTTCGAGCATACCAATCCCATTAACAAGTATAAGGAGACTTTTATTCTCCTCTCTTGATTTTATACTGAATATTTTTTCAATTGCTTTGTTGTTTGTTGCATCACATCCCAGACCCCAGATTGTATCTGTAGGATAGATGATTATTCCACCTTCTTTGAGAACTTCAAGGCAGTTTTTAATATCGTCTCCGAAATTCAATTTTTATTTTTTTTAGTCCTATTTAGCTTATAAAGCATCCGGTATTTTTTAAAGGCAGAACGGGCATAAACAGAACAAATGTTGTATCCGTCCTTCCCGTCAAGGAATCCGCCACGAATAAAATATTTTCTGAAGAATCCCCAGGCCGCATGTACGAAAGGTGTTATCAGGCTTGCTTTACGACCCGTTCTATGATATTCTGTTGCCCCAAGATGGGCATACTTCTCCATTTTATCTAAATGTTCTTTTTCAGAAAGAAAAGCCAGGTGAAGAAGATCTCCTTTCAATCTTCCTATCCTGGCGCCATTTGAGAGAATAAATTTCTCATGCAGATTTAGTTCTCCGAACTGACCATGATCTGCAAAGAAGAGCCGCAGTTGCCTGTCAGGATACCAATCTGAATATTTTATCCATTTACCACAGTAATAGTTTTTCCTGTTGAATTTATAGCCATCGTAATCCCATCTATCCATATCCTTTATTGACAGGATTGATTCTCTGAGAGTGTCACTTAATGCTTCATCGGCATCGAGCGAAAGGATATTTGGATAAGTTGCATGTTTAAGGGCATAATTCTTCTGGTCGCGATACCCTTCAAATTTATGCTTTATGAACCTTACATTATATTTATTACAGATCTCTTCTGTTTTATCTGTTGAAAATGAGTCAACTACAATTATTTCATCAACAATCCCTTTGATTGATTCAAGACACCGTCCGATGTACTCTTCCTCGTTGTAAGTTATTATTATCGCGGTTATTTTTGGCATAACTTATTGTGGTACCTGACAAAAGTAAATAAATTTAACTAAATATTATTGCAAACGACCTTAAACGCAAAGTTTGACTATTAAGGGAACCAAAAGTAGTAGTACATATTGAGAAATCATAATTGTTGTCAGTATTTTTTGGCATCATCAGATTTATAAGCATCAAAAAATCTGCCATTTTATTCCTCGAATAGTTTTTAGTTTACTGATTAACCCAGATGTTTTCATCTGTAACTGATTGTTTTTCTCTCTTTTTCTTAACACGTGCAATTTGACTTTCGCTCAATGCATCTGAATGTATCCTGATTCTCAATTCATTGAATTTAGATTTATTCTAAATTGCAAGCGCTTTAAAGTTTAAATCTTTTTAGTTCTTTTTATTAAAATTTACTTTAGTTTTGTACCCGAGAAAAAATTTTCTTATTAAAACCTATTATTAATTTAAAAACCTATAAAATGATTGGTAGTTCTATTTTTTGGATTGTGCCGGTCTCAGCTCTTTGCGCACTTCTGTTCGCATGGATATTCTACCGGAGCATGAAAGCTCAGGAGGAGGGCACAGACAGGATGAAAGAGATTGCAGGCTATGTAAGGGAAGGCGCAATGGCTTACTTGAAACGCCAGTATTCCGTAGTTGGGAAGGTGTTTATTATCCTTGTTATTCTGCTTTCTGTCCTGGCTTACTTTGGTATTCAGAACCCGTTTGTTCCGATCGCATTCCTGACAGGAGGATTCTTCTCAGGATTATGTGGTTTCCTTGGGATGAAAACTGCAACTTTTGCATCCAACAGGACAGCCTGGGCTGCTTCAAAATCACTTAATAAAGGCTTGCAGGTTGCTCTCAGGAGTGGAGCTGTTATGGGTCTTGTTGTTGTTGGTTTCGGACTTCTCGACATTGCTCTGTGGTTTATGATACTCAATGGTCTCGTATTCACACCCGAACACATGGCAAGTGGCCTTGATCTTCTTGGACTCACATTTGTACACCCGGGGACAACTGATCATGAAAAACTTATTGAGATCACTGCTGTGATGCTTACATTCGGTATGGGTGCATCAACACAGGCTCTTTTTGCCCGCGTTGGCGGTGGTATCTTTACAAAAGCAGCTGACGTTGGCGCTGACCTCGTTGGTAAAGTAGAAGCAGGTATTCCTGAAGACGATCCACGTAACCCTGCAACTATTGCAGATAACGTTGGTGACAACGTAGGTGACGTTGCGGGTATGGGCGCTGACCTCTATGAATCTTATGCAGGTTCAATTCTTGCAACTGCTGCACTTGGCGCTGCACTTCCGGCTGTTGGAGGGATGACACAGGTCGATGCCGTTATTGCTCCTATGCTTGTTTCAGCTGTTGGTATTCTACTTTCCATAGCAGGCGTTTACATGGTAAGGACCCAAGAGTCAGCAACTCCAAAAGCTCTTCTTAGAGCATTGCTTTTAGGAACAGGCGGTAGCTCAGCCCTCATCCTTGTAGTTCTGGCCGTAATGGCTGGGGTTGGTATGATCACCTGGGGTGTTTTCGGTTCTGCAGTTTCAGGTCTTCTTGCAGGGGTGATAATCGGCCAGGCAACAGAATACTTTACATCAGATGGTAACAAACCAACTCAGGGAATTGCAAAACAATCACAGCAAGGTCCTGCAACAGTTATTATTGAAGGTATGGCTGTTGGTATGTTCTCAACATGGATCCCGGTTATTACTATTGTTGCGGGAATTATTGCTGCTTATGGTTTTGCTGGCGGATTCAGCAACTTTGCAATGGGTGTCTATGGAATTGGTTTCGCATCTGTGGGTATGCTTTCAACCCTTGGAGTAACTCTTGCAACTGATGCATTCGGTCCTATCGCTGACAATGCGGGTGGAAATGCAGAAATGTCAGAGCTTCCTGCAGAGGTAAGGGAAAGAACAGATGCTCTCGACGGACTTGGAAACACTACAGCAGCAACCGGTAAAGGTTTCGCTATTGGTTCAGCAGCGCTTACTGCTCTCGCGCTTATGGCAGCATACATGGAAGAGATAAGATTATGGCTTGGCCGTCTTATCGACAAGTCACCCGATGGCTTCAAGCAGATTGGTGATACACTATTCTACAGCAGTACTGTTCCTGCAGTTCAGGATGGACAGGTTGCTGTTAATATAACAAATGCATCAATCAGGGATTTTGTTGCTGCTTATGATCTTTCTCTTTTCAACCCAATCCTTCTTGGTGGCGTATTCATTGGCGCCATGATGGCCTTCCTTTTCAGCGCCATGAGCATGAAAGCTGTTGGTCGTGCTGCAGGAAGCATGGTTGACGAAGTAAGACGCCAGTTCAGAGAAATACCTGGTATTATGGAAGGCAAAGCAAAACCGGAATATGCAAAATGTGTAGCTATTTCTACCGCGGGAGCACAGAAGGAAATGCTTATTCCATCGCTTATTGCTATTATTGCTCCTCTTCTCGTAGGTATTATCTTTGGCGTACCTGGTGTAGTTGGCCTTCTCGCTGGTGGTATGTCAGCAGGGTTTGTTCTTGCAAGTATGCTCAACAATGCAGGCGGCGCATGGGATAATGCTAAGAAATATATTGAAAGAGGTAACTATGGCGGTAAGAGATCTGACTGCCACAAGGCAAGTGTTGTTGGTGATACAGTAGGTGATCCTTTCAAAGATACTTCCGGACCAGCACTCAATATCCTTATTAAACTTATGTCAATGGTTTCTGTAGTTCTTGCAGGTTTAACTGTTGCATTCAGTATATTATAGGATTATACAAAACAATAATACATAGAAGGGCAGTGATTTTCTGCCCTTCTTTTTTTGTACTTTACGATAAATTTTTTTTATGCTAACGCCATCTTTTCAAGATATTCTGGAAGCACATAAAAGGATAAGTCCTTTTATCCACAGGACACCTGTACTTACATCAAAAATGCTAAACAGCATTTTCGGGTGCGAGCTTTATCTGAAATGTGAAAATTTCCAGAAAACAGGAGCTTTTAAGTTCAGAGGTGCAACAAATGCTGTCCTTTCGTTAACAGCCGAAGAAAAAAAGAAGGGTGTTGTAACACATTCTTCTGGTAATCATGCTGCAGCCCTCGCCCTTGCTGCACGCATGAACAACATTAATGCACATATTGTGATGCCAGAAAATGCTCCAATTGTGAAGAAGGCTGCAGTTGAGGGGTATGGAGCAAGTATAACTTATTGTAAACCAAACCAACAAGCAAGGGAAGGAACTGTCAGGATCATTATTGAAGAAGAAGGAGCAACACTTGTGCATCCTTATGACAATTTCAATGTTATTTGTGGACAGGGAACTGCAACCGTAGAATTGCTTGAAGAGGTCAAAGATCTTGAAATAGTAATGGCGCCTATCGGCGGCGGAGGATTATTAAGCGGTACTTCAACAGCTGCCAGAGCAATGAAAAAAGAGATTAAGATTTACGGAGCTGAGCCATTGACTGTGAATGATGCATACCTTTCTTTTAAATCAGGACAGATTGTTCCTCCAACAAACAATAAAACAGTTGCCGATGGATTACTCACATCATTCAGCCCTCTCACTTTCGAAATCGTAAGGACTAATGTTGATCAGATACTTACCGCTACTGAAGAATCTATTATAGAATGTTTGCTTCTTGTATGGGAAAGAATGAAAATAGTTATAGAGCCTTCATCTGCTGTTGTTCTTGCAGTTATTAAAGAAAATCCCGATATGTTCAAAGGTAAGAAGGCAGGATTAATAATATCAGGAGGGAATGTTGATTTCAGGAACCTGCCATTTAAGGTTTCCTGAAGTATGCAATTATGGGGTAATGATCGGAATACTTCACTTTAATTATCTCAAAGTACTTGTTAATCAATTTGTTATCATAAAGGATATAGTCAATCCTGTTTGGCGGATAATTACCCTTGTAAGTAAAGCCTGCCCCATAACCTGAGTTAACAAATGAATCATTCAGACCGTTTCGTATTTTCCTGTACGCATAAGAGACAGGGGTGTCATTAAAATCACCTGAAACTATAACAGGATAGGGAGATTTTCTGATATGATCCTTGACAATCTGTGCCTGGAGAGATCTGTTTACGAAACCTTTTTTAAGTCTTGAATAAAGGTTCTTAGTTACTTCACTAAATGACTCATTATCGTCGGTTGAAGTGATCTCTTCAATAAACGATCTTTCCATCCTCTTAAGTCTGAATGACTCAAGGTAATTGTTGTAAATTCTGAATGTGTCTTTCTGAATAATGATATCGGTGAATGTTGTAAGACTTGAAGAGTGAGGATGAATGATTTCACCCTTGTTTATAATCGGATACCTTGTAAAAGTGGCAATTCCATAAAACCTGTTCTTGCCATTGCCAAGGATCTTTAAGTGGGTATTGTACTTTAACCCTGTTGCAGAATTGATTGAAGCCTTGATCTTTGAAGGGTTTTCGCCTGTGTAGAATTCCTGAATAAAAAGAATATCGGGCTTATGAGCTTTAACAAATTCGAAAACCTTTTTTTGTGAAGAGGTTTCTTTATTATTCAGGTAATTGAACAGATGTACATTATAACTAATAACCCTGAATGTATCTTCCTTATTTTCTTTTGTCTTAAAGAGCTGAATGTAGTTCAGGAAATGATTAAACCCGGCAGCAATAAGAACGACAGAAATGAGAGCCTCAAGCCGTAACAGCATTGCCCAAATTATTACCAAAATAATATTTACGAGCAGGAGATATGGATATGCAAGTCCGAAAAAAGCTGGAAAGGCAAGATCCTCAGGATTAACATGAACCGAAAGGTATGACAGGATTAATGCTAATCCAAGCATAATATTTATTGAAAGGAGTAACCTATAAAGTACTTTTTTCAATGTTCCTGTTAGTTTTTGTTTTGACTTTCCCTGAAGAGTATATCCTTTTCTTCTTTTGTAAGACTTTCGTATCCGGCTTTTGATATTTTATCGAGTATGCTGTTTATTGTTTTTTGCCTCTCGGCTTTCATACTATTATAATCATAATCATTTACCGGTTTCTTATGGGTCATGCGCAGCTTTTTACGAGGCTTAAGAATGGTTGCAAAAAAGTCAATTATTTTATTAAAGCCCCTTGATACATCGCGGCCTTTTCTTAAATTCAATGTAAAAAGATATCCAAAAAGTGCACCACCAATATGGGCAAGCTTGCCTCCTGAATTAATTGAAAAATCAACAACAGAAGTAAGGATAAATATTCCAAGCGCCATATATTTTATTCTCACCCTTCCCAGAAGAAACAGATTGATTTGGTATTCAGGAACATAAGCTGAAATTGCAACAACAATTGCCATTACCGAAGCTGAGGCTCCAATTGCAATTGATTCTGAAACAACGTTGGTGAATGCTGGAAATATATTGAATGAAAGCACATAGACTATTGCACCTGTCAATCCTCCAAGAAGGTAAACTGCGGTAAGTTTCCTCTGATCAAGGTATTCAAGAAAAATTGTACCAAACCAGTATAACCATAACATATTAAAAAGGATATGGAAAACATCCTTGTGAGTGAACATATATGTCAATAAAGTCCAGGGTTTCAGAATTAATGAATTTGAATCAGCAGGGACTGCGAGAACTGAAATTATTGTCGATGGGATTTCAGTATTGTTCAGAAGAAATCCCAGGATTGATGCAATAGCAATAACAAGGAAGATCCCAACATTTATATAAATCAATTTAATAAGATGGTTCCCTTTCCTGAACGATTTCAGCATATCATCAAAAATTCCCATTAATAGAAGTAATTAGTGGTTTTTTTCCAGTACCTTATCATTATATAGCCGAACAGCATACCCCCGAGATGTGCAGCATGTGCAATATTGCTTCCAGGTTGGGTGATTGCGCTATAGAGTTCAATAGCTCCATACATTATAACAAAATATTTTGCTTTTATTGGCATTGGGGGGATGAGAAGCATCAGCTGGGTATTTGGAAACATAACTCCGAATGCAAGGAGAATACCGAATACTGCTCCTGAAGCGCCAACAGTAGGTGTATTCAATAACATTTGCAGCTTAAGCATCTCATTACCAGGTAATGGTTGTCCTCTTCTGAACCAATCGGTCCCCTCTTCAAGCACCATCGAAAGACTATCTGAGTCGAGGTTCGAAGCAATTGCAGAATATTGGAATGCAATAACTGTTTCATGAGTTATCGCTGCTCCTATACCACAGACAAGATAATATAACAGGAATTTTTTTGGCCCCCACGTACTCTCCAGTACCTGCCCGAATATGAAAAGAGCATACATATTGAGGAGGAGATGCAGGAAGTCGCCATGCATAAAAATATGAGTAATAATCTGCACGGGCATGAACTGCTCTGACTTTGGGAAATACAGACCAAGTATTGTGTTCAGATCGATGCCTAATGCTGCTTTAGCTGCATAGTTAGCCAACAGCATTATTACATTGAGCATTATGATGTTCTTAACCACAGGTGGCAGGGCAAAAAAACCTCTTCCGTATCCGTTCATTTATTCTTTATTAAGTATTCTTGTTGCAGCAATTCTGAGGCCAAAATATTATTACTTGTCAAATTGTCACCTTCATCCAAATCTTTTATCGATATCATCAAGTGTCATAATGCTAATGACAGGTTTCCCTTTTGGGGAGTAGTTTGGTGACTTACATGCAAAAAGGTTGTCAAACATTTCTTCCATCTCTAAATTGTCAAGGATTTTACCATAAGGAATTGCAGAAGCGCCTGCCATCGATACCGCTAATTTTTCATGGGCATCAAGTGAAGGCGAAGCCTGGGTGTTCTTATAGTTCTCTATCAGGATCTCAACAATCTCTTTTATTTCAGGAGTATTGTCAATTGCCGGCCGACCCGTGATTAAAATTTCATTTTCAGATTTGTGTTCAAACCTGAAACCAAGCATTACAAGTTCTCTTTCGATTTCTCTGAATACCAAAAAATCTGATGGATTAAGGCTTACAGATACGGGAAACATCTCTGCCTGGGCAGCAAGATGCCCACTATGAAGGCATTCCTGAAAGTGCTCATATAGAATCCTTTCGTGAGCCCTTTTCTGGTCAATGAGCATTAGTCCCGACTTCACCTGGCAAACAATATATTTACTTTTTATCTGGAAGAATTTTCTCCTTGTCTCAATACTATCAAACGAAGAAGCAGCCTTATTGTTCTCAATGCCTGTATAAAGCTTCTGCCAGCCCGAGGAATTTCCGTGTTCAAACCTTTCTTTGAAACTTTTACCGGAAGTGGCAGCCTGTTCGTTATCAAAAGGATTGAATGCAGGGTTAATTTTAATAACTGGTTCGGGCATATTATGGTCTGGTACTACAACAGGGATGTCTATCAATGCTTCATTACCAAAATCGATAGAAGGAGCGATGTTAAACCTTCCAAGACCTTCCCTTACAGATGCCATCAATATCTGCCAGATGGCTCTTTCATCTTCGAACTTGATCTCTGTTTTTGTCGGGTGTATATTGATGTCGATTGAAGCCGGGTCAGTTTCCATATAGATAAAGTACGAAGGAATTGATTCAGAGGGAAGGATATTCTGATAAGCTTCTGAAATGGCTTTATGAAAGTACGGGTGTTTCATGTACCTGTTATTAACAAAGAAGAATTGTTCTCCATAGGTTCTTCTTGCATTTTCAGGTTTTCCTATAAAACCGTTTATTGATATCAGGGTTGTTTCAGTTTCAAGTGTAATCAGTTCCTGGTTGATCTGTTTCCCAAAAACTCCAATAATTCTTTGTCTCAGATTGCCTTTTGGCAGGTTGTATATTTCTGAATCGTTATGGATCAGTGAAAACTTTATTTCAGGATGAGCAAGAACTATCTTCTGAAACTCATTAACAATATGACGCATTTCAGTATTATCTGATTTCAGGAATTTTCTTCTTGCAGGGATATTGAAGAATAGATTCTTTACAGCGAATGAAGAACCTGCATGGCAACTGCATGGTTCCTGTTTCTCAACCTTCGATCCGCTGATTGAGATCAATATTCCGGCATCTTCATCCTTCATTCTTGTCTTGAGCTCAACCATTGCAACTGCAGCTATTGATGCAAGAGCCTCTCCTCTGAAACCTTTGGTTTTTATTGCAAACAGATCCTGTGCCGAACTTATTTTTGAGGTAGCATGCCTTTCAAAAGCAAGCCTTGCATCTGTTTCAGACATCCCTGAACCATTATCGATAACCTGAATTAGTGTTTTCCCCGAATCACGTATGATGACACTAATATCATCAGCCATGGCATCGACAGCGTTCTCAACAAGTTCTTTCACAACTGAAGCAGGCCGCTGAATGACCTCGCCAGCGGCAATCTGGTTAGCTACTGCATCTGAAAGAAGCTTTATTATATCTGGCATCAGATTGTAAGTTAGATCGTTTTGTAAGGTAAAAAAAATGACAGGTTTCAACTTCTATGCAAATATATAAAGGTGCAAAGAAATGTGGAATGATACTTATAATATTTGGCCGGAATTAGTGTTTTTTATTTTTTCAAACGTAAATTTGATGTTCATTAACCTCTTTTATTATGGGAAAGCAGATTTTTTATTCACTCACACTCTTGGTTTTTCTTGTAACGGGCTGCGGGAAAGGAAGTAAAAAAGATGCAATAAAGGTTATCTCCCTGAATATTAAGCACGAGAATCCAAACGATAGCCTAAACTCATGGTTAAATAGAATAGATCCGGTACTTGAATTCATATATCAGGAAGACCCGGATATTATTGGAATGCAGGAAGTTCTCTGGACACAATATACTGTGCTCGATTCAGCATTGGACAAATATGCTTCTGCAGGTATAGCAGGAGAAGATGGTTTCAGGAAAGGCGAGATGAACCCGGTTTTCTTCAGGAAGGACAAATTTGATATAACAAGGACTCTGACATTCTGGTTGTCAGAAGAGCCCGATTCCGCGGGTTCGCTTGGATGGGGATCATTGTCTCCCCGGATTGTTACATGGGTCGAGCTTGTAAAAAAAGATAGTCATGAACACCTTTTTTTCTTCAACACCCGCTTTGCCGAAGATTCTGACTCAGCACGATTAAGAAGCTCAATGATATTGAATGACGAGATACCAAAGATTGCAGGTTCATTCCCTTTTATCGTCGCTGGAGATTTCAATATGTTTCCTCATAGCCCCGAATATTCAGCCCTTGCCGGTGAGGGGGCCAATCTTTCAGTTCTTCAGGATTCATATCTTGTATCAGAAAAGAAACCTGAGGGACCAGAATTTACATTTAATAATTTCTCAGATGAAACTGGCTTCGGAAGAACAGATTATATACTTGTTAAGAGCGGTCTGAAAGTCTATGAACATACTATTGTACCTTATAAAAAAGGCAGCATATTTATCTCAAATCATTGGCCGGTTGTTGCAACTATCGGATTGAATTAATATAATAAACTCATTTTATTATCAATGAAATCAGAATTGAAAAGAGATTACAGGTGGGCGCTTGTAGTCCCAACTAGCATGGGTGTAAGGATAACTCCGGTTGACAGCCAGCCTGTTCATTGCAGTAACACATTCAATTTGTATGCAACAAGCGCTGAATCGAATGTTATAAGTGTTTCCTCATATCTCGGATTACCCGCTAAAGTTCTGACAGCATTTGTTAAAGACAGTCCGATAGCAAGGTTTATAAAAGACAATCTGGCAAGCAGAAATATATCATGGGAAGGCCCCGATGTAGAACAAGGCGGGCCTTGGGGTTACAGGCACCAGTTCAATATTGCAGATACTGGTTATGGATCAAGGGGACCGCGAGTGCATAACGATCGCGCAGGGGAGGTTGGTCGTACGCTTAAGGCTGGTGATTATGACCTTGAAAAGCTCTTCAACAAGGAAGGTGTTGCAATACTGCATCTATCGGGGCTAATTGCTGCCCTTTCACATGAAACAACATCCTTTTGTCTCGAGCTTGCAAAAAGAGCAAAGAAGAGCGGTTCACTTATCTCCTTCGACCTTAATTACAGGGCGTCGTTCTGGAAAGGCCGCGAAAAAGAGCTAGCTGACAGTTTCAGGGCAATAGCAGGAGTTGCCGATATCCTGGTGGGCAATGAAGAAGATTTTCAACTATGCCTCGGAATACAAGGCCCTGAAGAAGGAGGAAAAGGACTCTTGTCAAAGATTGAAAGCTTTAAGGAGATGATAAACAGGGTCAGACAGGCACATCCACACGCCAGCGTATTTGCAACAACGCTCCGTGAAGTAATAAGCGTTAATGAGCATCTCTGGGGAGCAATAATGCTTGAAGGAGAAAAATGGCATGTTGTTGAGCCCCGTGAGATACATGTTCTTGACAGGATAGGAGGTGGTGATGGGTTTGTTGGAGGGTTGTTATATGGAATTCTCAAAGGGTGGGAGCCTGAGAAATGGATACAGTTTGGATGGGCAACAGGAGCTCTTGCAACAACTGTTTTAACCGATTACGGACTTCCGGCTGATGAAGAACAGGTGTGGAGCATCTGGAAGGGGAATGCGAGGGTGAGAAGATAGCATTATGCAGTCTTCCTGTATCTCCTGATTGCAAGAATGCTGAAGACTACTGAAACTGCTGTTAATGACAGTAATTCTCCTGAAATATCAATAAATTCCGATCCTTTAAGCATTACCATTCGGTTTATCTTTATAAGGTAAGCAACAGGATTAACAAAATCGAATTTTTGCGCCCAGTCAGGCATACTTTCAAGAGGTGTAAATATACCACTCATCAGGATAAAAATTATCATGAAGAAGAATGCTATGAACATATATTGTTGCTGGGTTCCTGATAATGTCGAAATGAAAAGTGCTAGTGCCAGTACTGCAATGAGGAAGATCGTTGCCCCCAAAAACATAACCAGGATATTTCCTTCAAAAGGAATTTTAAAGAATAATTTACCAAGTAAAAGACCTAGTGCAAGATCAGCAAGCCCGATCAACAGAAATGGTACCATTTTGGCTGCAATGAACTGGTATTTTCTTACAGGAGTAACGTTGATTTGCTCTATCGTCCCAATTTCTTTCTCTCTTACCATATTCAAACCGGCAAGCAGGAACCCTATTGCGGTGACAAGCACAACAAGGATCCCGGGGAGCATATAATACTTGTAATTGAGACTTTCATTGTACCAGAACCTGTTAGTTACGTCAATCATTTTTGGCATAGCAGCTGCATGATTCATATTTGCTGATGCCAATTCAGAATTATAGTCGCGGATTACCCCATTTAAATAAGCCCAGGATAACTGCGCCGATGAAGCATTTACTGCATCTACAGATGCCATCAATTTACCGGTTTCACCACTTGCAATATCCTTTCCAAATCCTGAAGGGAATTCGAGTATCAATGTGCTTCTATTGCTCCTAAATTGTTCTTCCGCATCCTCAACCGAAGTTGACATTTTAACTATATTAAAGAATGATGAACCTTCAAGCCTGCTGATCAGATCTCTTGACTCCGGGCTCATATCTTTGTCAACAATTGTAATATTAAGATTTTTTATCTCGAAAGTTATTGCAGGTACAAGAATAAGCATTTGAAGAATGGGAACCATGAAAATAGCTTTAGAGATAAATTTGTTCCGGAAGATCTGCAGAAATTCTTTTCTGATAAGATATAATGTTGTTCTCATAGAAATCTTTTAATAATTGCCTTACTCTAATCTTACTTTGAATTTCTTCATGCTTAACACAGCAAAAGTAAAAGTCATAAAAACAAGTACCAGTGTTTCTTTCCATACATTTGCTATACCTGTTCCTTTTATCATAATGCTTTTAATTATTGTAATAAAATACCTGGGAGGGAGTATCATGCTAACATAATCATAAACCTTAGGCATGTTCTCTATTGGAAAAATGAAGCCGGAAAGAAGTATTGTCGGCAGCATCAACCCTATAAGAGAAATGAATATTGCCTGTTGCATGTTCGATGATACGGTGGAGATAAGAATGCCCAGCGTGAGACTCATTAAAATATAAAGCATGCTTTCAGCCAATAGAAGGATTAAACTACCTTTAACCGGCAGGTGGAATACAAACCATGATAAAATGAGGATCATAATGACATTGATAAGCGAGAGAAGGAAATATGGCATTACTTTTCCTGTAATTATCTGCCATGGGCGGAGTGGAGAAACAAGCAACACCTCCATGGTCCCGAACTCTTTTTCACGGGTTATTGTAACTGATGTCATCAATGCACATATTAATATAAGTATGAGTGTAATAACTCCGGGAACGAACATGAAATGACTGCTTAGTTCCGGGTTATAGAACATTCTGACTTCAGGCTGAATAGCTGACTTGATGTTCATTCCGGAATTATACTCAAGAATGAAGTCGTTTATTATTGCCATGGCATAATTTGTTACAAGTGTTGCAGTATTGGGTTCAGAGCCATCGGCAACTATCATCAGGGGAGCTCTTCCTTCAGACGTTAAACTTTCTCCGAAATTATCACCAAACACAAACACAGCTTTAGTATTGCCCTCCTTGAAAATCCTGTCTATATCTTCATAATTTTGGAGACTGCCCGTTTCTTTAAAGAATTCTGAAGAAACAAGTTTGGATGATAACTGCCTTGAAGCTTCATCTTTTGACATATCAAGAATCGCAACTCCTGCTTCCTTAACATCCATAGATACAGCATATCCGAATATTAAGATCTGCGCTGCAGGTATCCCGAATAATATTATAAGCGTGCGGTAATCCCTGAAAATATGCAGAAACTCTTTTTTTATAAATCCAAAAAATCGCTTCATCTATTCCGCTTTTAAATGTTCTTTGGTGTCATCAGCAGGTCTTGCAATGCTTATAAAAACCTCTTCTACACTCGATGCGCTGAATTGCTTTTTCAGGTTTGCAGGAGTACCGATTGCAGCTATCCTGCCTTCATTCATTATAGAAATGCGATCGCAATATTCAGCTTCATCCATATAATGAGTTGTTACAAAAACAGTAATACCATTTGCTGCAGTTTCGTAAATCATTTCCCAGAACTGCCTTCTTGTGACAGGGTCGACCCCACCTGTCGGTTCATCAAGAAAAACGATCTTTGGTTTGTGGATAATGGCAACAGAGAATGCAAGTTTCTGCTTTAGTCCGAGAGGAAGATCTGCAATAATCCGCTTTTCAAAAGAACTGAAATTCAGCTTCTCCAGGAGTTCAGATGTTCTCTCTTTTATTGTGTTCTTTTTAAGTCCGTAAATTCCTCCATAAAGCACAATATTTTCTTTTACTGTCAGGTCTTCGTAAAGTGAGAACTTCTGGCACATGTAACCAATGTTCTTCTTTACTTTTTCAGGATGTTTGCCAACATCGAAGCCTGCCACAATAACCTTACCTGAAGTTGGTTCTGATAATCCTGAAAGAATCCTTATTGCAGTTGTTTTGCCGGCTCCGTTAGCTCCCAGGAAGCCGAATATCTCGCCTTCTGATACTTCAAAATTGAGATCGTTGTTGGCAATAAAACTGCCAAATTTCTTATAAAGATGTTTTACTGATATTACCGGTTCTGCTGACATAATCTGCTTCAATTCTTTTCCATTAATTCAAGGAACCTGTCTTCTATACCGGCAGGCGCTTCTTCAAATACAAAATCATAAATACCCTCTTTTCTTAAATGCTCCAAAAGTGAATCTTCAATTCTGTCTGATGAGGTTGTCAGATGGACAGAATCACCGAAAGGATATGCTGATATTGTTTCACTGTAATTTCTGAGAGCTTTTATCAGGTTATATCTTGATCCGGCTTTTACAATAAACATCTTTCTTGTGAAGCCCTGGCATACATTTCCTGGGGTATCAACCGAAAGTATCTTCCCTTTTTGAATAAGTGCAACCCTGTCGCATTGCATTGCTTCATCCATGTACGGAGTAGAGACAAGTATTGTAATATTATGCTTTCTCAGACGCGAAAGCATTGTCCAGAACTCCGATCTTGAAACTGCATCAACACCTGTGGTAGGCTCATCCAGGACAAGCAGATCGGGTTTGTGAATCAGGGCACATGATAAAGCCAGTTTCTGCTTCATTCCCCCGGAGAGCTTACCTGCAAGACGCTTCTTAAATGGCTCGATATGCGAATAAATATCGGCAATGAGGTCGTAATTCTCTTTAACAGTTGTACCAAATACTGTTGCATAGAAGTTCAGGTTCTCTTCAACAGACAGATCCTGGTAAAGGCTAAACCGACCCGGCATATACCCGATCCTTTCTCTTAAATGACGGTATCCTTTAACACAATCCTCGCCAAGAACTGTAACCTTTCCCTCGTCGGGAAGCAGCAATGTAGTTATTATCCTGAACAATGTTGTTTTGCCGGCTCCATCAGGGCCAATGAACCCAAATATTTCTGACTGATTAGCTGTGATGCTTATATCATTTAAAGCCCGGGTATCTCCAAAGCTTTTGAACAGGCCTGATGCCTCTATAACATTATTCATTTGATTTGAATATAGCTTCACCGGGCATGCCCGACTTAATTGTACCATCGTTCTCAACATTGATCGTAACGGCATAAACCAATGTCACTCTTTCTTCTTTTGTCTGGATGATTTTAGGTGTGAATTCGGCTTTAGGGGAAATATAAGATACTGTGCCGCTGAATTCACTGAAACCTTTTTCTCCTTTATCTGTTCTTACGATACACTTCTGACCGGTTTTGACATCACCTATTGAAGCTCCGCTTACATAGACTTTTAATTTCATCATACCAAGCTCTGCAATTTTAGCAATAGGTTTGCCTGTTGTTGCAAGTTCACCTTCCTCGGCATATTTCTGGATAATAGTACCATCCAGCGGACTTTTTACTGAAGATCTGTCAATCTGCTCATTAAGAGTTTTCAGCTTAGACTGAAATACCTGTAACTCTGATGCAATTGAATTTTTCTGAGTGTTATTTGCTGCTATTTGTTTCTCAAAAACGGCTCTTTGGCCAGTCAGATCATCCATCTGCTTTAAAGGAACAGCTTCGTCAGCCAGCATCTTTTCGGTACGTTTAATATTTACTGAAAGGTTTTCTATTTGCTGGTTTAGGATCGCATTCTGTGCATCTATCGTTGCAAGTTTTGTCCTGATGCCATTCATTCCTGCGATGAGTTCAGCCTTTTGCAATGAAAAGAGTGTGGTGTCAATCAATGCAATTGTTTCAGCTTTTTTTATCTGTGATCCTTCTTCAGGAATGTACTGTAGTATTCTTCCATTTGTTTCAGATGATACAGTAACTTCAGTTGCTTCGAAATTCCCATAAGCATCAGCTTCATTGCCGTTTTCACTGCATGACAAAATAAAAAACGATGGGACGATTAGTATAAAAATCTTTTTCATGGTTTTTACATTATTGAAGTTCTTTGCCTGATATATTCAGATAATCAGTTTTGGCAAGAGCCAGGTTAACTTTATGTATTTCGGAGTTGATTAGTGTCTGTTTCTCAGAATTCAGTATGTTCAGGTATTCTGTGGCCGTTATTACACCGTTATCATATTGTGATTCAGCTGATGCAGTTATCCTCTTTCTAAGATTAATAAGTTCAGCATCATCTGTTGCCAGCTTTTCAAGTGTTTGTATTTCAGACTGTTTGATTCTGAGTTGCCTTGTAAGATTGTCTTCAAGATCCTTTTTCCTGTTTTCTATGATGTTTTTCTGGATCGATATTACCTGTTTATCGTTTTTAGCTTTGTTCCAGTCGAAAATATTCCACTTTATGCCTCCACCTATTATATAATATGTATCAAATTCATCAGCAAAGAAGTTGCTTCCCGGAGGGTTGCCATAGCCCAGCGTTGCAAAGCCAAATGCTTTTGGCATTCTTTTACTGTTGATAAGCTGTTCACCTGCTGATAGTTGTTCCTTTTTAAGATCGAACAATGCAAGCTCGGGCCTATTAAGCTCAGTTTCTGCATTAATTGATATTTCAGGCACTGTAAATTCAGCCTTTTCAGGAATATCTATGCCTGTGATTGATGAAAGAACAATCAGCAGAGTATTTTTTTTGATACTGTTCTCCGAAAGCTGCTGGAGAAGGTTTATCTTTTCGGTTGTAATAACGTCGGCATCACTCTTTGAAACTACACCATTCTCAATGCCTGAATTGATTGATTTTAATCTTTTCTCAATAACTTGAAGGTAATTACTCAGAAGCTCCTTTTGCCTGTTGAGGAGAAGAATACTATAATAATAAGTGTTGATCTGTGATCTGAGCTTATAAAGATCGCTTTCAGTTTGTTTTTCGTTTACTTTCTTATCTGACTTTTCAAGTTCCCTGGCTCCTTTAATAGTTCCCCCGTCGTAAATAACCTGGTTTATTTCGAGAGTAATCTTATACTGATCATGAGGCAATGGACTGATTGCGTCAGCCACTCCCGGGAAAGGCAACGATTTAAGAACATTCCCCATGTCAGCAACATCAGAATTGTAAACTATGCTGCCACTCAGATCAAGTGAAGGAAGCCATCCTGTTGCAATGTTCTTTTCTTTCAAAGTTGAAATATCAGAATACATGTTCTTTTCTGTTGAAAGAGCGTTTATTTTATTTGCAGATTCATAGCATTCGGTTAATGAAAGTACTTTCTGTGCATTTAGGTTTATCGCTGAAATAATGAACAGCATAAAAAGTAATACTGTCAGGCGTGCTGTATTATATATGATATTGTTCATGGTAGTATTATTAATTATTTTGTCTCTTCAGGACATTTCTTTATTGCGTTTATCACGAATTCTGCAGCAAAATCCTTCCTTTTATCAAGAAATTCATTGAAAGTCACTCCCATCTGATTTAATATTGTCTCGACAACACCCTTTGCAGCAAATGGGAATATGCTTATGGACACTATGGTTGTCAATATCTGTGGGAGGGTCTCTTCCGTAATATTGTATTTGTGAAGTTCATACTTGTGCTGATCCAGAATATTTTTCCAGTACGCATGAATATCCATTTTGATAATGAACTTTAGGATCCGTTCGGGGTTGTGGTTTATTTCATTGAGGACAAAGGCAGGAAGCCGTGGGTTCTTTTGAAGGAATGTTATGTGCTCTGTGAAGAAAAAACGTATCTTCTCTTCCAGAGTCAGTTTTTCATCCATTATTGGATTAAACTTCATTATCAGTTTATTCGCCACCTTTGAAAAAACTGCATCAAACAGGTGGTCTTTTGTCCTGAAATAATAATGCAGAAGGGCCTTGTTGATGCCTGCTTTGTCAGCTATCTGCTGCATCCGGGCGCCTGAAAGACCTTTTTCTTCGAAAACCTCTGTAGCGGCTTCAAATATCCTGTCTTCTGTTTGCATGTCATTAATTGTCATCTCCTTAAGTTTTATCATTTGGTTTAAATAAATACTTAAACCAAAAGGTTTAATCAAACGGTTAAAAATATATACTTTTTTTAAATCCTCAAATATTTTTAAATAATTTTATGTCAAAATCTTTGCTTTGCTTCTTTGCATTGTCAATAATACACTCCCTGAGTCACAGCACTAGGCTTAGATGCTAGCGATTACTATGATTTCTCTGCATTTTTTATGCCTACAACCTTTACAACTTATTAAGCTATTTAATCATATCCCCTCTTGCAGCCCGGGGGAAAATCATAATATGCATTGAAATAATAGGAACGACCCTTAAAAAAATAGGGTATATAATGAAAAAAGAATAAAAAAAAGACAGCGCCCCCTATAATTTGAATATATTTGCATGAAATAAATAAATAAAATGAGAAAGTATCTTAAAAGAAGTATGATGATCCTGGTAAGTCTGGCCATGAGCCAGGCTTTATCAGCTGAAGGAAGTGTTCCAATTGACACGGGCGCCACAGCATGGATGCTGACATCAACAACACTTGTATTGCTAATGATCCCGGGACTTGCAATGTTCTACGGCGGATTGGTTCGTTCAAAAAACGTGTTGGGTACAATAATGCATAGTTTTGTTTCAATGGGTATTATAAGTGTATTATGGGTTGTTGTCGGTTACAGCATGGCTTTTGGAAAGAATGTTTTATTCGGATGGTTTGGTTGGAATAATGACTATTTTTTTCTGAAAGGCATTGACGAAAATGTTATGGAAGCAGGAATACCCGAATATGTCTTTTCAATGTTCCAGGGAAAATTTGCAATCATTACGCCTGCCCTAATTGCAGGCGCCTTTGCTGAAAGGGTCTCTTTTAAAGCATACTGTTTTTTCATCGCCTTGTGGGGCTTGCTTGTTTACAATCCGCTTTGTCACTGGGTCTGGTCGAATGATGGCTTCCTCTTTAATCTCGGCGCTAAAGGAGCAATAGATTTTGCCGGGGGAACAGTTGTTCACATTTCAGCCGGTGTAAGCGGACTTGTAGCTGCTCTTTATCTCGGAGCCCGCAGAGGTTATCCTTACCAGGTAATACGCCCGAATAACCTTGTAATTACTATGCTCGGCGCCGGCCTTCTCTGGGTAGGATGGTTCGGGTTTAACGCAGGAAGCAGCATTGCATCAGGATTAAGCACAGCACAGGCTCTCACTGCTACACAGGTGGCTGCCGCCTCAGGCGCACTTGCCTGGATCGTGATAGAAAGCTTTCACCAGGGCAAAGCAACATCGTTGGGCTTTGCGAGCGGCATTTTAGCTGGACTTGTTGCAGTGACCCCCGCAGCAGGAGTTGTTCAGCCGTATGGGGCAATGATACTTGGCGCCACGGCTTCGCTTATATGTTATATGGCAATTCAGTTGAAGAACAAGCTTGGCTACGATGATAGCCTCGACGCTTTTGGCATACATGGCGTCGGTGGAATAACAGGAGCTATCCTTCTCACATTCTTCATAAGGCCATCGTGGTGGAAAGATGCGGCTGAAGCAGCCGGAGGCAGCTGGACTATATTGAACCAGCTAGGCATCCAGGTACTTGCTGTTGGTATAGCAATAGTATATGCTGCAATTATGACATATATAATCATTGTACTGATGAATAAATTTATAAAGTTCAAGTCAGATGAATCTGATGAGATGGCAGGTCTTGATCGCTCTTACCATGGTGAAAGAGGATATGGAATGTTGAATCCAAGTTAATATTAAAAGCTAACTAAATGAAAGTAATTACAGCAATTATAAGAGAAGTCCAGCTCGACAAGGTACGCACAGCCCTTGTAGAAGCTGAGATAAACAGGATAACTGTCAGTCAGGTATCCGGACATGGAAGGCAGAGAATTGAAGAACTGCACAGAGGCCAGGTTATTATTCCTGACCTTACACCAAAGATAAGAATTGACATTGCGGTTAATGATGCTTTTGTTGATATCACTGTTGAAACAATCCTTAAGGCAGCACGCACAAACGGGGGCAAGGTAGGTGATGGAAAAATATTCATTACTCCGCTCGAAGAATGTATAAGGATCAGGACCGGGGAGAGAGGAAGTGATGCCATTTGATTAAGAGCCAGGCTCAACTTTTCAGGGATTATTTGATTGCTCTTTGACAAATTCTTCATAATTTGATGCTGCATTTCCAAATGTGTGCTACAATTATGTTGGTCAGAACTTATACAAGCGCCGTAACAGGCATTGATGCCGTTACTATTACTATTGAAGTCAATGTTTCCAGGGGCGTAAGATTCCTCCTTGTAGGGCTTCCTGATGTTGCAGTCAAAGAGAGTCAGCAGCGGATTGAATCGGCACTGAGGGTGCTCGGACTCCATTGGCCGGGTAAGCAGGTGCTTATTAATATGGCGCCTGCCGATATCCGCAAAGAAGGATCTTCATACGATCTTCCTCTCGCGATAGGCATTATTGCCGGCAACGAAATGATAACATCTTCTGAACTTGAGTCCTATGTAATGGTTGGAGAGCTTTCACTCGATGGCTCTCTCCAGGCTGTCAAAGGTGTTCTGCCGATAGCTATCAGGGCGAGGGAAGAAGGGTTTAAAGGATTGATAGTACCTGCAAAAAACGAAAGAGAAGCAGCAGTTGTTGAAGGTCTCGATGTCTATGGGATGAACAACATTTCCGATGTAATTGATTTTTTTAATAATACAAAACAGTTTTCTCCTGTGAAGGTTGACCTGCAGGAGATATTTAACAGTGAAGCAAACAGGTACGAAGTTGATTTTTCAGATGTACGTGGCCAGGAAAATGTTAAGAGAGCCCTGGAGGTAGCGGCTGCGGGAGGTCATAATGTCATTATGGTTGGCCCTCCGGGTGCAGGCAAGACGATGCTCGCAAAGAGAGTCCCTACTATTATTCCTCCGCTCACAATTGAAGAAGCGCTTGAGACTACAAAAATTCATTCTGTTGCAGGGAAGATTGACGACCACACAGCTCTGATGACAAAGAGACCATTCAGGTCACCGCACCATACAATATCTGATGTTGCCCTCGTTGGTGGGGGTACATACCCTCAACCAGGTGAGATATCCCTTGGCCATAATGGGGTTTTATTCCTCGATGAGCTTCCGGAATTTAAAAGGTCAGTTCTTGAAGTTATGCGTCAACCGCTCGAAGACCGGGTAATAACAATTTCAAGGGCAAAATCTTCAGTAGACTACCCGGCAAGCTTTATGCTTATAGCCAGCATGAACCCATGTCCATGTGGTTTCCACAACCATCCTGAAAAAGAATGTGTCTGCACAGCAGGGATGGTTCAGAAATATCTCAATCGTATATCCGGCCCCTTACTCGACAGGATTGACATACACATTGAAGTAACACCAGTAAATTATGATAAGCTGACAGACTCTGTAAAAACCGAAAGCTCTTCAATAGTCAGGGAACGGGTGGTCAGGGCAAGAGCGATACAAGCCCAAAGATTTTCAAACGTCAAAGGGATCTATTCAAATGCCCAGATGACTTCCTCAATGCAACGCAAATTCTGCCATCTTGACGAAATGAGCGGCAGGTTACTCAAAACCGCTATGGAGATGCGCGGTCTCTCCGCCAGGGCTTATGACAGGATACTAAAGGTAGCCCGAACAATAGCCGATCTCAGTGATTCTGAAAATATTAAAGCTGAACACCTTTCAGAAGCTATTAATTACAGGAATCTCGACAGGGATGGATGGGCAGGGTAAAGGCAGAGAAGCCACATTTTTTTTGATTATAAATGCTGTTATTCATATTTCTTAAGATTTAACCAATTACCTAACTTTAAATTCTTTGATGCTATGAAAACATTTAAATCAACTTTCCTTTTGGTGTCTTTTTTTATGTTCTTGTTATTCAATTTTACAAGATGTTCATTTAGTGGTAACAAACTTGCGCTTGAGGACTTTCAGGGTTTTCTCAATGATTCTATATTTAGAGTAGTTGATTCAAGAAGCTCTGTACCCATAAAATCAGATAATGAACAGAATGTCGTAAAGAAACATATTCCAGAATCTAGAAATGATTTGGAAAAGATGCGCATGGTTGTAAAAATTTATGATGGTGATCATAATGCAGGCTTAACTATTCCTGGCTTTGGTGGTGTGAAGTTGGAGAATAAAGAGTCAAATGTGAATGTTTATTACATAGAAACAGGTGTTTATAACGATAGTGTTTATGGATGTGGTTATTCACTCCATTATTTATTCAAAAGAGTAAAAAACGGGATAGCTATTGATAATCTTCCAAATGTTGCTGCTTCTGTTCAACTTAATAACAATAAAACTCGAGTGTATTATAGTATGCAAACTTATGGAATGATAGGTGACAATTTAGTCGAGTATTTCAAACCTACAATAAATAAGAATTTTAATGTTGAAGGATATGGAATTATGCAGTCTTCAATAGATGGGATACATAATGTCTTACAAGACTCATCACTTTATAAAAGTGTAAGATTCAAACCTGAGCTTTTGAAATTTATAAAAGTTGAAGATTTAGAACAGATACAATAAATTTTTTTCTTAATGCAGGGCAACGCCCTGCATTTTTATCCAATTCGATTCATCCCCTTTGTTGTTGCAATTATCAACACTTGTTGAAAAAATACACAACAATAACATGAACCACATTGTTCCTGGCAGAGGGACTATAATTATGTTCATACTGTTTAAAATATCTACATTTAAAATCCGATAAGGCTATTATTCATGCCGCACAACAACTTGTAAATGAGTAATATGCATACAATGGCACTATTGTTGGTAAACAATTGCATATAACTAAGTTGAATTTCAGAAGGGAAAAAATTAAAAGAAATGAAGAAAATTATCTATTTGCTGATAATGCTGGCTGCTGCAAATTTAAAAGTGTCAGGTTCAAAAGGTGATAAGGACTCACTTAATGTTCTATGTTCTGCAGATATTAAAGACCTTGCAAGTGAATGGGCTAAAAGCTACAAGTCTGGTCAGAATAGCATTGTTATAACAGAACTGAACGATTCTGTTAAAGGGATTACATTAAATGGAAGTGTGGCAATTGTTAGCAGCGAACATCCTGTAGATTTTTCCAGTAATGAGTATTTAAGGTTTGTAATAGGTCGCAACATTGTTGTAACTGTATTCAATTCAAAGAACCCTTACATGGATGCAATAATGTCTGAAGGAATTCCTTCAGATAAGCTGCAGGAAGCAATGAAGGACAGGAGCAAGGCTAACTGGGGTTATCTCCTGGGAGGCAATGCTGCAGACAGGATTACAATGCATGTTGCAAAAGACAAGGTCGTTCTTGAAAGTATAGCACGCATTACAGGGCCAACGGAAAATATTGATGTTGTTCTTCCGGAAGATTCAAGGCAAATGCTTAAATCTGTTATGGAAGACAAATACTCAATCGGTTTTTGCCGGCTTAGCGACATACAATATTCCAGCGATACTTCGTTGATGAGAAGTATTAACCTGTTACCTTTAGATAAAGACGGCAATGGATCACTTGACTATAGTGAAAACATATTCAAAGACATTACTTCGTTTACAAGAGGCGTCTGGATCGGGAAATATCAAAAAAGCCTCTATTCAAATATTTATTTTATCATGCCGGTCTCTGAAAACAAGGAGGCAAAATCTTTTCTTGACTTTATTCTGAACGAAGGCCAGGAAACAATTGAGAAATCAGGTTTTACTACAATTCTTCCAACTGAAAAGGTTTCAATAAATGATAGAATAGTCGGCATTCCGGCTATAATCGATAATCCCGTCCAAAAGTCAGTTTTTAAAGGAATATTTATATTCATTGGTGCACTAATTGCAGTTTTGCTGCTTTTCCAATTTGCAGCTCGAATGTTCAGACGAAAACCTGCTGACGGAATCATTGAAAACCTGCCTCGCAGGGCTCTTAATGAAAATACCCTGATTTTTCCGGCAGGAATGTATTTCGATAAGACTCATACCTGGGCTTTCCTTGAACAGAACGGGTATGTAAGAACAGGTATAGATGACTTTATTCTGAGGCTCACTGGTCCGCTTAACAGGATCGAGATGAAAAATGAAGGTGATAAAGTAAAGAAAGGCGAAGTATTGTTATCTCTTGTTCAGAACGGGAAAAAGATCTCGCTCTATTCACCCGTAACAGGAACGATCCGCAGAAGAAACTCCCTGGTTGGATCTGATCCCTCGATAATAAACAATTCCCCATACTCTGAAGGCTGGGTTTACATGATTGAACCTGACAACTGGCAGCGCGAAAACCAGCTTCTTTTCATGACTGAAAAACATAAACAGTTCATCACAGGTGAGCTTGTGAAAATAAAAGATATGCTTGCCTCGCTCGTAAGTAAGCAGGAAAATCTTGCGATTGCTCTTCAGGATGGAGGAATGTTGTATGAGGGTTTCCTTTCTGAGATGAGCCCTGAAGCCTGGGAAGAATTTCAAATCAAAATTATCGATCCTTCAAAACAAGTTTGGTTTTATGAAATTATCTGAAGTTCCTGGCGTTTAACATCCCGGAAGAAGCCATGTGTTTTTAATGAAAATCTTCCTAACTTAGTGCAATGGGATGTGTTTAATTCTGGTCTGAAATGATTCAGGGACAAGGAAATATTTTGGGAGAAAGAGATTCAGGAAGAAAATTTAAACAGTATGTAAGGTTCAGGTCGACAATATACGGCCGTGTCGTATTCATTATTACTATTTCATCAATCATCCTGTTTGTATCTCTTGGGATCATATTCAAGTCTGTTTATGAAAATAACCTTAACAACGTAATCAGGCAGAATGGTAATAACATAGGCTCAATAGTGGAAGGATCGCTTTATTATTCGATGCTTGAGAATGATAAAAGCATGCTCCAGAATACTCTCGATCAGATACATACTATGTCTGGTATTGATGCTGTTAATATGTACAATGAAGACGACAGCCTTATCTATTCTTCTGTAAGTACCATGGCTTCTTCTCAAAGCAATCCTGATTGCCGGTCGTGCCATACAAACCTGTCTTCAATGTTCCCGGCAAAGGAAAAGTCCTACAGGATAATGCCTGTTAATAATGATTGCGTAATGAATAAAAATGACAATACACACAGGCATCTTCTTATAAGATCTCCAATTCTGAATGAACGATCGTGTTACACAGCTTCATGCCATGCTCATCAGGAATCTGAAGCTATCCTGGGATCATTAATAATCAAGATGCCCCTTGAAGATCTTGATAACACGGTTCGCCAATCGTCTGCGAGATTTTATTTCATTGCAACTATTATTACCTTGTTATTAATAGTAACTCTGATAGTTTTTACCAGGAGGGAAATTAAAGAGCCGCTTAATAATATTATCAAAGCAAGTCTCGCTGTGGCTGGTGGCGATAAGGCAACAAGGCTTGATATAAAGCCTCAGCAGCTCGATGACATGAGAACAGTTTCTGTTGCTTTTAATGAAATGCTGGACAAGTTGCAGGCTGCAAATGAAGAGCTTAAGAACTGGTCACAACAGCTCGAATATAAAGTGAGAAAAAAGTCGGAAGAGCTTGGTGCTGCCAGGAATGAGCTTATCCATATTGAGAGGATTGCTTCGCTTGGAAAACTTTCATCTTCTGTTGCTCATGAACTCAATAATCCCTTGTCAGGAATACTCATTTACACAAAGCTGATTCATAAACAATTAAACAATCCGGAGGTGTATGCCTCAAAACGCGAATCAATGCTCAGGCATCTTAAGCTTATTGAGGCAGAGACGAAGAGATGTGGTGAAATAGTAAAAGGATTGCTTGATTTCTCGAGGAAAGAAAAAGAAGATTTTGAACAAAAACATATAAATAACATTCTAACGGAGACGTATGAACTTATGATGCATCCTGTGACAATGGCCAACATCAGGTTCACAACTAACCTTGCTGCTGTATCAGATACTGTTTTTTGCAGTTCCAACCAGATAAAACAGGCATGCATAGCTATAATAGTTAACGCTATGGAAGCTATAACAACAGATGGTGAAATAATAATCGGCACCTCAAATCCGGATAGCGGAAATATAAGGATTGATATAGCAGATAATGGAGTAGGAATAAGAGAAGATGATTTCCCACATATTTTCGAACCGTTCTTTTCAACAAAACACCAGGCTTCAGGAATCGGACTCGGCCTGGCAATAGTTCATGGTATTATCAAAAACCACAACGGGCAGATCGATGTTACTACAGAACCAGGTAAAGGCACCACTATGTCAATCCTCCTTCCCCTCATAACAACATAACTCTCTTAATATGACAACTTTAGTCACTCCTTGCTTTAGTCACTCTAGTCACTTTAGGCAAATCTCAATATGAAAACAATATCAATACTGATCGTAGATGACGAAGAATCTGTAAGGGATTCATTATTAAATTGGTTCGAGGAAGACGGGTACAGGGTTGATTGTGCTGAAAATGCCGGGAAAGCCCTGACAATGATTGAGTCGGGTGATTTTGATATTATTCTTGCAGATATAAAGATGCCTGGTATGGATGGTCTTGAAATGATGCGACGAATCAAGCAGCTAAGGCCTGATGCATTAATTATAATAATGACAGCTTTTGCTACTGTCGACACTGCTGTAAGGGCTCTTAAGGATGGCGCTTTTGATTATATAACCAAACCTTTTGATCCCGATGATCTTACTCACCTGATAAGGAATGCATCGAGGCAGGTTAAACTTGTTGAAGAGAATGAGTCGTTAAAGCAGAAGGTTGTCAGTCTCGAAAATATTGATGACCTGGTAGGCAGGAGTGAACCAATGAGGAAGGTGCTTTCAGCAATTGAAAGTGTTTCGAAATCAAATTCATCAGTTGTTATTACTGGTGAGAGCGGTACAGGTAAGGAACTTGTGGCACGAGCTATCCATTCAAATTCGTCACGCAAGTTTTTCCCGCTTGTCAGCGTTCATTGCGGAGCATTATCAGAAAGTCTCCTCGAAAGTGAGCTTTTCGGGCATGAAAAAGGAGCTTTTACAGGCGCCATGTATAACAGGAAGGGAAGGTTTGAGATGGCTGACAACGGAACAATTTTTCTTGATGAGATAGCCACGATATCTGTTAAGATGCAGATTGATCTTCTGCGGGTTCTTGAAACAAAAAGATTTACGAGGGTAGGAGGTAACAAAGAAATATCGTCTGATTTCAGGGTTATCTGTGCGACAAACAGGGACCTGAAAGCGATGGTAGACGAAGGATCATTCAGGGAAGATCTGTACTACAGGCTGAATGTTGTGAACATAAAAATACCGCCATTAAGGGAAAGGGAAGAGGATATCCCATTACTTATCGATTACTTCACAAAGAAATACTGCAATTCGATGAACAGGACTGAAGTGAGCATTGATAAGACTGCAATTGAAAGGCTGAAAAACTATTCTTTCCCCGGGAATGTTCGTGAATTGGAAAACATGATTGAAAGAGCAATAGTCATTGGAAATGGGAAAAAGATAACAATATCAGATCTCCCTATTGAAAAAACTGCTGCTGGAAATATAGCCGAAAGTCTCGATGATCTTGAAAAAAGCCATATTAGCCTGATTCTTGAAAAATATGGCTGGAATATTTCTCGGGCGGCGAAGGCGCTTAAGGTAGACAGGGTTACTTTGTACAATAAAATAGCAAAGTACGGACTAAAGAGTAATTAGCTCTTCCAGAATAGCATATTTAATGGATCCCCATAAAATAAGACTTATTTATTTTGGTCATTTTGAGAATGAATTTCTTGGAATGATAAAAGAAGCTGTTGTGAATGAATTCAGGCTACATGTTGAACTTAAGGAAGCACACCTTGATCTTACGGAGTTCTATGATGCAGCCCGAAGGCAGTATGATGGTAACAAGCTCTTAAAGAAGATCGATTATTCTTATGGCTCAGATAGTTTCAAGACACTTGGATTATTCAATGTTGACATTTTCATTCCGATTCTTACATTTATATTAGGGCAGGCTTATCTTAATGGTCGTAGCGGTATTGCATCATCATTCAGGCTTGACAACGAGCTATATGGAATGAAGAAGGATGATTTACTGTATTTAAACCGTTTCAGAAAAGAGGTTATCCATGAGCTTGGGCACATGCTTGGGCTCAGGCATTGTAATGTACCAACCTGCGTAATGAGGTCAGTAACCTATGTAGAAGATATTGATCAGAAAAGCCAGTCTTTTTGTTCCAGCTGCCGATTAACCGCTTGTCTATAGAACATAATGTAACTTATTCTTGTCTTCTCCAAGCAGGTCAGCTACAGCTTTCAGGAAGTCTTTTGGGATTAGCGGTTTGGCAAAAACAGCATTGGCTCCGAGCAACTTAGCTCCGGGAAGGTAGCCCTCGGGACCTATTCTGCCTCCACCGGAAATTGCAATTATTTTTAGTTTCGGATGTAATCTCCGAAGTTCGAAAATTGTTTCCAATCCTTCTTTCTCAGGCATAATAATATCTGTAATCAGAAGGTCTGGTATGTTTTTATTAAAAATAACCATCCCTTCTTTGGCATTCAGAGCTACATCAACCTCATGGCCTGCTTTTTCAAGCATCTTCTTTATCATCAGCAGGATGGACGGCTCATCATCAAATACAAGTATCTTTGACATTATTTATTAGTTCTTTATTTGTTTCTTATCTAGTACTCTCCTGATTACTTTACTGAAATCGTCAAGGATCATGGGTTTAAGAATAACTTCTGAAACGCCATGGCTTGTCAATATCTCATCCGAGAGATTATCTGCAAAACCGGTAATAATAATTATTTTGAACTCCGGCCTTATTTGATGCATTTCCCTGGCAAGATCAGTGCCTGATAAAACGGGCATATTCTGATCAGTTACGAGGAGTGAATACTTATCTGGATGAGCTTTAAATTCTTCAAGAGCAGCCTGACTGTCGCTTCTTATCGATACTTTGTATCCAAGGTTTTCAAGCATCTTTTTACCCATAAATATTATCTCGGGTTCATCATCAACAAACAGAATATGTTCAACTCCTTTAACAGGCCTTTTATCGAGTTTATCTGACTCACCAGGATCAGAACCTGATTGTGGCAAGTATATTCTGAAGGTTGTTCCCTTGTCGGGGCTTGATTCAACTTCAATTGCTCCGCCATAATTATTTACAATGCCATGAACTACTGAAAGGCCCAGACCGGAACCCAACCCAACTTCTTTACGTGTAAAAAAAGGTTCGAAAATTCTTTCCTTTGTCTTAATGTCCATCCCATGACCAGTATCTGAAATAGTAAGACACACGTATTCTCCCTTTTTAAGGTTTCTTATCTTGTCAGCCTGTTTCTGATCAATTCTCACTGAATCGAGTTTTACCTCAAGTACACCGCCCTTGGCAAGCATTGCATGATTTGCGTTTGTGCAAAGATTCATAACGATCTGGTGAATGTGCGTAGGATCGGCCAGCACTGTTCCAATACGTGGATCAAGTGATTGTTTTATCGTTATCCCGGGTGGCAACGATGCTTTAAGAAGGTTCAGGGTTTCAGAAATTATTGGTTGAAGCTTAATAGCCTTTTTGTTGAAATCAACTTCACGGCTGAATGTAAGAATCTGCTGAACAAGGTCTTTTCCTCTGACGGCTGCATTATTTATCTGCTCTATATCAAAGCGAAGATTGCTCTCTACGGGAAGTTCTTCAAGTGCCATATCGGTGTACCCGAGTATTGGGGTTAATATGTTGTTAAAATCATGAGCAATACCGCCTGCAAGGGTGCCGATTGTCTCCATTTTCTGAAGTTGAAAAAGTTGTTTTTCAAGTTCGGCTCTCTCGGTTTCAAATTTCCTGCGTATTTCTATTTCCTTTTTAAGATCGAGGTTGGCGTTGTATAGCTGTTCAGTTCTTTCCAATACTCTTTTTTCAAGAGCATTGTTTGCAATTTTAACGTTTTCTTTCTCGCGTTCCAAAAGCACCCTCACATAAAATTCTGACCTGGCAGACAGCTCAAGAAAATACGCAATAAACATTCCGATAAGATTCGCGCTAATGAAAAAATAGTTATTATTCACAAGTATCTGCACCGGGGTTGATGTTAATACGGTAGCTGAAATCTCGTAAAACAATACTATTGACCATCCGGCAAGAGATGCATAGATGAAGCGGGCCCTGATAAAAGTGTATCCGAAGATGAAAATGAGAATAAGACCCGCATAATATGTGTGAACGGCAATTCTTGATGCGAAAACGTTCATGATGATAATTCCGAAGCCTGTAATGAACATTATCGACGCGATTATTAGCTGCATATATTTCTTGAAGAAACCTGCAAATGATAATGCGTAAACAAGCCCCAGCGCCGGAAACACAACTACGAATCTGATGAACCAGAATTTTTCTTTTAGTGAGGGAACCATATTTGCATCGAGGAATGCAAAAGAGGCATAAAAGATCATTGAAAGGATGAGCGAAAACCTGAAATGCCACAGCGATTTTTTGAAGTAGTCATCCTGGAAATCTTTTTCAAAACTTGCCTCCTCCCCTTTAAAAGACAGGGTTAAATAATTTAGATTCATCTCGTTCTTGTTTAAAGAACGAGTGCCGAAAAAAGGAGTCGCTATTTTTTTCAGCAGAGTGAACATCTGTTTTCTTTATATTTTTTTTAGGTGATTTTTCTTAATCCTAAGAAACAGGTTGACTCCTAGAGGTTCTTTATCAATACTAACGAGTTCCTTATCAATATTTGCCTCTGATGCAATTCTGTAAAGGTCAGATTCTGTTCTTAAGTTAAGATACCAGTCAGAAAGGTGTTCCATCAGTTTCTTTGTTGGATTCCTTGTGCTGAAATTACTAATTATCATTTCTCCATCTTCAGTAAGGCAATGATAATACTTCCTGACAAGGAAATTGAAATGCTTGTCCTTGAAGTAATCGAATAAACCAGCGCTCCAAATAAGATCATAAAGCTTAAGCGAGTTGTAGCGAAGCGCATTTATTCTATAGTAAGAAATTTTATCATTGAATACTTTATTTCTTTCTTTAGAAAACTCAATTGCCGCCTGGTCAAAATCAATCAGATCAAAGCTGATATTTGCATTGGGATATGTTGAGAAAAACTCATAAACATCAGATCCTGGCCCGGAACCAAGAATAAGAACTTTAGGATTATTCCTCGATTTTGAGATTTCACTGCAATATCTGACAAAATAATCTTTCCTGTTTCTTACTGCATTTGCACCTGCCTGGTTCTGGAAAAACAAATCCCAGTTACGGTATCGTTCATCCTCGTTGACTTTAAAATTATAAATATAGTCAATTAGAAGGAAATCACCCGGATATCCATAAGGCTTAACATAAGCATGACCAATAAGGGTATTCTCATTCAAAACAGGATTGACATCTTCCCTGAATCTGGTGATCTCAGAAGGTTCGAGGTTATCAACAATAGATGTAAACTTCTCATATTCTGATTCTTTAGGCCCGCCTCTCTGTACTAATTCCTCCAGAAAAGCGTAATCTTCGTTCTTTTTCTTCATACAGACAAAAACTTCACATTTATTAAACCAATCATTATTGCGATTAAACGTAATGATAATTATTGTATATTGGAAAAACAAGGTCCATTTTTTTTAACTTTTTTTAAAGTTTAATCATTTATGATGAATTTTTTTCATTTTGTGGGTGAATTAATCAATTTATTTTAATTTTATGAGGAATCAAAACTGACCCATTCTCAATGGAGTTAACCCGTCTTATCCGCGACAAAATGATGAAGGAGAATCTCATGTTTGTCTATCGCGGCATCGTCACAAATGAAAATTCAGTTCCATTATTGATGCTTCTCGAAAAGGAGATGGAGAATTCTGAATTTGGTTTTGTCGGAAGAAAGCGACTGTTCATGTTTGTTCTTGAGAGTCTCCAGAACGTATCAAGGCATAGCCTTAATAACAGGCACGCAAATATGTCGCTTGTTGTATATTCCAAAACTTCTACAGGCTACACAGTCACAACAGGTAATGTCCTGCCAAACTCAGCTAAGAAAGATCTTAAACGAAAGCTTGATGCAGTTAATAAGCTTGAAAATAAAGACATTAGAAATGTATACCGTCGCATGCTGAGTTCATCTGAGTTCAGTACAAAGGGCGGAGCTGGCCTTGGTTTAATTGAGATGGCAAAAAAAACAGGAAATAAACTCGATTACGATTTTGTAAAAATAGATGATGAGTATTCATATTTTGTCCTTAGCAAAACAGTTGATTCAGGGGGAATGGGTATTCATAAAGATGCAGAAAATACTTTTAGTGGGGTGTCCTATTCTCAACTTGAGAAAATTATGGCAGAGAGCAACCTCTATCTTATCTGGTCGGGACATATTTCACCAGACATAGGTAAAGAAGTGATATCATTTACAGAAACAAAGCTTAGTGAAGATGATGTCGCCTCAAATGTTCGAAGGAAAGTATTCAGTATACTTGTCGAGATTCTTGAGAATGTCTCAAAATACAGCCCTGGCAGGATCCCTGAAGAACAATATGGTATGCCAATGGCCATGATCAGAATGGAAGACAAGGTCTTCTCACTTACTACAGGGAATCTGATTCTTAATGAGAATGTAGGCTTTTTAAAAGATAAGATAGATATCATTAATAAATATGACAAGCTTGGTTTAAAAGAACTATTCAGGAAATCCTTATCAAGCCAGACTACTGAAACTGAAAGTACAGGTAATATGGGGTTAATTGAGATGGCAAGAAAATCAGGGAGCAAGCTTGATTATGATTTTGACAGGATAAATGACCTCTATTCTTATTATATGCTTAATGTAAAAGTGGAAGAAAAAGTTAATCAAAACTCGTAAGTTCAACTCTTTCTCCATCCCATACTGCAAAGCTTCCACCTTTTATCCAGTCGCCTAAAAGAATCACCCTGGCCTGTCCAAGATCGTGAATCATTCCGAGATGCCGATGGCCAAATATGAAATAGTCAACTTTCTCATTCTTCAAAACCATTTTTGCATATCTGATAAGATCTTCCTTATCTTCACCAAGAAAGTCTCTTTTTATACCCTTAGCAAGTCTTGAATTTAGTGACCAGCTGTGTCCAATGCCCATTCCTATCGTTGGGTGGAGCGCTGAATACATCTTTCTCAAAGGTTTGTTACGAAAGATTGCGAGGAGAAAGGCATACCCTTTATCATTCGATCCAAGTCCTTCTCCATGAGCAAGATAAAAAGTTTTGCCGTCGAATTTCTCGATTACCGGGCCGGTATGCACTATCATTCCGCATTCATTCCGAAAATAATCCAATACCCACATATCATGGTTTCCTGTGAAGAAATGAACAGGTATTCCAGTGTCTGTTATTTCAGATATTTTACCAAGAAACCTTGTAAACCCTTTTGGAACAACCTTCCTGTACTCCCACCAGAAATCAAAGATATCACCAAGCAGGTAAAAAGCTGTGGCATCAGCCCTGCTTTTATCAAGCCATGATACTATTCTCTTTTCTCTTTCAATTGGAAGCGATCCTGCTGCTAATCCCAGGTGGAAATCTGACGCAAAATATATTTTCCCTTTTTCTTTCAAGAGAATGATTATTAATTGAATAGCTGCCCAAGCTTTATCTGGAGAGCCTTGCCATGAAGGTTTGATCCAATAATTTTTCCTTCACGATCGAAAAGGTAATTCGTTGGTAAAGCTGTAACGTTAAACAATCTTGCAATTGGGAGCTTCATGGTATCATCTTCTCTTACACTGATCCATGGAAGCTCATCAAACCTGACAGCCGATTTCCATGCAGCTTCATTTGGATCAATATTTATCTGATAGATTTCGAAGCCTTTATTTTTGTACTTTCTGTACAGGTCCTTTAATTGATTGTTTTCTTCAATACAGCTATTTGATGCTACTGACCAGAAAGTCAAAAGAACATATTTCCCTTGCAAAGATGATAGTGATACACGTTTTCCGTTAATATCATTAAGATCAGGGTTTAGTTCAGCCTCAGGAAGATCATTGAACATTGCTTTCAACATTTCTGCATTCATCTTGCCAATACCATTATTAAGATCACTGGTAAGCGCTTTAACATGCTTGGAATTGGGATAGTATTTAGATAAAGTATCACTCACTATTTTCATATATTGAAGATCCCTTGTTTGATTTAAAACGTAGTCTTCATCGTTGATTTTCTGGTAAAGGGCTTTGATAGAAGCAAAAGAAGCCGGGTTTTCTATTATGAAGCCAATACTCCTTTTTCTTTGTTCTTTTAATGCATTGTTATATAACTCCCGGAGCTCCGGCCCTCTTGATGTTTCAAAATCCGGTTGCGACATTTCTCTATTATATATTAATACAAGCGAATCAAGCCTTTTCTTTGTTATTTCAAGATTCTTATCCAGCAACTTAAGCTGGCTTGTCCCTTCAGACCCTTCGACTTCAAAATTATCATACAGCTTTTTGCCATTAAATGTGAGATCTATTTTTTCACCTGGTTTGGCAAGTAGTGTAACAAAATTGGATGAAGAAAAGCCAACCTGGTAAAAATCAGGATTTTCTGCTTCAATTCTAAACCTGAAATTGCCATTCTTTGCAACCTTAACTGAATCTAAAAAAACGGGTATATCTACATCCAGTTTGTTGATCTGAATATAATTTTCTTTTTCTCCTTTAATTGTACCATTTATTGTAAAACTGTCTTTTGATTTGCACCCTGAAAAAGCAAGCAGTACAAGCGCTGATAAATAAACTGTCTTTCTCATTAATCTGAAATCTGAAAATTATTTTTTATTGAAAATCTCTAATAGTTTTTCATTTAACCGGTCACCACGTAAGTTGACCGCAATTATACGTCCTTCCCTGTCAAGCAGGTAGTTGGTCGGAATTGATTCTATTTTATAGAGTGGAACTACAACAGAAGCCCAATATTGTATATCGCTTACATGAATCCATCTTCCCAGTTTGTCATCTTCAATCCCTTTTATCCATGCATCCTTTGTTTTATCAAGAGAAACCTGGAATATCTGGAATCCTCTCTTGTGAAACTGATCATAAGCTTTAACGAGATTGGGGCTCTCAGCCCTGCAGGGAGGACACCAGGCTGCCCAGAAATCTAGTAGCACATACGATCCACGTGTTGAAGTAAGCTTAATAGAATCTCCTTCAGGGTTCGGTAAATATATTTCGGGGGCATAGGAATTAATACCTGGGGCGCCTGGATTATTTAATCCAAGGCTCGATGTTAGCTCTTTAACCTGCTCATGAAGCGTTATTACCGGTTCATAATCGGGGTACGAACTGAATAATGATGAATCAACTTTGACGAAATACCTCCAATCTTTTGTCTGATTCATAACATTTACGCCTGGTGCGACCTGTTGATAAAGCGCAACAAGGCTTGTAAGTGAGGTTATGTTGTCGTCGATGAACCTTTTTGTGTATAAGTTGATATCATTAAGATAAACCTGGGCCATACTATCTAGGGAATCCATGATAGCAGGCAGACGGGGATTATCTACATTCTGATCATAAATTCCGTTAATAGCCAGTAATTTATCGACTGTTGCTCTTAAACTGTCATTATATTCTGCCAGCCTTCTGGTTCCTTCCGAGCCTTCTATGCTCACCGGGTAGCTTAAAGAATCATGATGTGCATTTATAATTATTTCCTGATCAGGCTCAACAACCATAGTTAGAAAATTGTTAGTATTCAATCTTAAAACGAAAAAGGAAGGATTATCAACTTTTGTTTCTAAAGCAAATGTTCCGGAATTTGAAATCTTTACCGAATCGACAGGTACGAACTTATCAGATTCAAGTTTATCCAGAAAGATGAATTCTCCCTTTATATGGTTTATTAAGGAGCCTGACACCTGGGCTTTATTGGATTTACATCCTGACAGGGAGAATATGCTTATTGTACATAGTACCGCGATAAACAATCTGATCATTGTCAAGGTATTTAGATGTTAGTATTTGAATTATGAATTGCAAAGTTATTCTTTTTTTAATGTGACCACATGTTGTTTTAAATTTATTAGCTCTCATTACGTTATGATTGTTTTGCATGACATTATTAATTATAGTATCTTAGAATTTTGATCAAGGAAAACAGTAATCTTATGGCTTATATTAAGTTCGACAAGAATCAGATTGTTAATCTTGAGTACTCTCTTTCAAGGGAAGTTTTAAGGACAAACAGGGCTGGTTCCTATTACTCAACAACTATTGTCGACTGTAATACAAGGAAATATCATGGGCTTCTGGTTTGCCCAATAGACCAGTTTGGGGGAGAGAGATATGTATTACTGTCCTCAATGGATGTCATCATTCAGAATAAAGAGAAGAGTTTCAATATTGGAATAAGAAAATATGGTGATGACCATTTCAGTCCTAAAGGTCATAAATATATTGAGGATTTTCTTTCCGATACGTCAAGAATTTACAGGGTTGGGAATGTTATCCTTAAGCAGGAAAGATTAATGGTTCATTATGAGGAGCAATTCCTTATCAGGTTTACAATTCTCGAAGCATCTGAACCTATGAAGATTCAGGTGAGGCCTTTTCTTGCGTTCAGGAATATTCATCAACTTACTCATTCTAATCTTAATGCCAACACAAAAGTTGAACCGGTAACAAATGGAATAAGAGCAAAGATGTATGAAGGTTTTCCTTACCTGAATCTTCAATTATCGTGTAAAAATGATTTCATCGCCGTTCCAGACTGGTACCTTGGGATTGAATATACAGAGGAACAAAAAAGAGGTTATGATTACCGCGAAGACCTTTTCACGCCCGGTTTCTTTGAGTTTAAGGCAAAAAAGAACGATGTTATAGTATTCTCTGCTTCAACACGCGAAGAAAAGCCTGCAGGATTCAAACCAAAGTTTACAAAGACAATATCAACTAAGATACCAAGGGACAATTTCAAAAATTGCCTTCGGAATGCTGCCCAGCAGTTCGTTGAAAAACGTGCAGGTAAAGTCCTTATTATTGCAGGATATCCATGGTTTGGAGCATGGGGACGAGATACGTTTATTTCGCTACCCGGATTGGCGCTCGCCAGGCATGTCCAGATACTTTACAGACAGGTCTTGGATACACAGGTGGCAAGAATGAAGAATGGCATGTTTCCAAACATGGGAGATGAAGAAAACCCAGCTTTTAATTCATTGGATGCTCCCCTCTGGTTCTTCTGGTCGTTGCAGCAATTCATATTGCATGGAGGAACCGACTGCTGGGAAATTTACGGAGAAGCCGCTAAATCTGTTATTTCTTCATTCACAAAAGGTACGATGTTCAACATCCACATGAGAGAAAATGGACTTATATATGCCGACGCACCTGGCAAAGCCCTTACCTGGATGGATGCCGTTGTTGATGGTGTGCCTGTAACACAGCGAAGCGGATACGATGTCGAAATCAATGCTCTCTGGTATAATGCTGTCTGTTTTGCACTCGATATGGCAGGTAAAGCAAATGACAGAAAATTTGTAAAAGAATTCGGGAAACTTCCGGAATTGATAATGAAATCATTCCTTGAACTCTTCTGGAGCGACGAAAGAGGATACCTGGCCGACTATGTAAACGATGAAGAAGGAAAGAATTTCTTCATCCGACCTAATATGTTGATTGCTACATCGTTGCCTTATTCAATGCTCAATAAGGAACAGATGAAAAAGGTACTCGATGTAGCAGATAAGGACCTTGTCACAGTCAGGGGATTAAGAACACTTTCACCAAGAAACAGTCTTTATAAAGGAGTATGCAAAGGAAACCAGGAGGAACGCGATTCTGCCTATCACCAGGGAACAGTGTGGCCATGGCTCTTTGGTCCATTCTGTGAAGGCTGGCTCAAAGTCTATGGGAAACAGGGTGTTCAAAGGGTGAAAAACCTTATTTATGGGATGGAGGAGGTGATGAATGAACATGGCATTACAACAATCTCCGAAATTTACGATGGTGACCCTCCTCACTTTCCCAGGGGCGCAATATCACAGGCATGGAGTGTAGGAGAAATTTTACGTATAATTGAAATACTTGAAACTCAATATTCTAATCAATAGCTGTGGTATGCGTGTTTTAATGTTCGGATGGGAGTTTCCGCCTCATATTTCCGGCGGATTGGGTACAGCCAGTTATGGATTGACAAAAGGTATGGCCACACTTGACGATGTGGATGTCATCTTTGTTGTTCCCAAAATATGGGGCGACGAGGATGAAACCACTGTACGGCTTATAGGCGCTAACCAGATACCTGTTGCATATAAAAAAATATACTATAAAGGATTTAGGAGATCTTTTGAAAAAATTGAAGTATCATCTAAAATAATTCCATATACCGACCCTGAAAATTTCTGGAAGGTTACTCGAAAAGAAAAATCAGGAAGGAACATGTTTATTGAGGTGAACGATAAAGGCACAATCGACTTTTCAGGGAAATATGATCAGAACCTGATGAAAGAGATTGAGAAATATGCTGTTGTTGCCTCTTTAATTGCGGAAGAAAACGATTTTGAAATCATTCACGCCCACGACTGGCTTGCATATCCTGCCGGTATTGCTGCTATGGAAGTATCAGGAAAACCTCTTGTGATCCATGTGCATGCCACCGATTTCGACAGGAGCGGAGGGAATGTTAACCCCGATGTTTACAGGATTGAAAAACGAGGAATGGATGCTGCCGCGAAAATCATTACAGTGAGCAATCTTACCCGCGATATTGTTATACATAAATATAATATTGATCCTGCAAAGGTAGAAACAGTTTATAATGCTGTTGACCGTGTAGGCTTATCAGAAAGTATGATGGTACGAAAGGGCTTCGATGAAAAAGTAGTGACCTTCCTTGGCAGGATAACAATGCAGAAAGGTCCTGAATATTTCATCGAAGCGGCGAATAAAGTTCTAAAGAAAATGAAGAATGTCAGATTCGTGATGGCTGGTTCCGGTGATATGATGGAAAGGATGATGAGGAGAGCAGCAGCTCTTAAAATCACCGACAGGTTTCATTTTACCGGGTTTCTCAGGGGAGCAGATGTTTTTTCAATGCTCTATATGAGTGATGTTTACATTATGCCCTCTGTGTCTGAACCATTTGGCATTTCCCCACTTGAAGCCATGCAATCGAATGTCCCTGTTATTATAAGCAAACAATCGGGGGTTGCAGAAATTCTGACCCATGCTGTTAAAACTGACTTTTGGGATATCGATGCCATGGCAGATGCTATTTACGGTATCCTCAATTATCCTGCTCTTGCCAACATGTTTATTATCAATGGTAAAGAGGAAGTAATCAGGCTTAAATGGGATAATTCGGCTCGACATGTGCGTGATATTTATTACAGTGTATTAGAAAAAATAAAGGTTTAGGATATGAGTATTTCCAATAAAAAGGCTATCTGTCTGTGTTTCCAGGTTCACCAGCCTTTTCGTCTTAAAAGGTACAGGTTTTTCGACATTGGCAATGATCATTACTATTATGATGATTATTCAAATGAATCAATTCTTAGGAAAGTTGCAGACAGATGTTACCTTCCTGCAAACAAGGTATTGCTCAGTCTGCTGAATAAACATAAAGGTAAATTCAAAGTTACATTTTCAGTTACCGGGCTTGTTATTAACCAGTTCAGACTTTATGCTCCTGACGTCCTTGAATCCTTCAGGAAGCTCGCAGAAACGGGCATGGTTGAATTCCTTGCAGAGACAAACTCTCATTCTCTGGCTTCACTCAAGTCACGTAATGAATTTGAGAAACAGGTTGTACAACACAAGGAGATGCTTCAAAATTACATTGGAGTTGATGCTAAATCTTTCAGGAACACTGAACTGATTTATTCTGACGAGATAGGAGCATGGGTTGCAGATATGGGGTTCAAGGCAATGCTTACTGAAGGAGCAAAACATGTCCTGGGATGGAAGAGCCCGAATTTTCTTTATTGTAACCTTATTAATCCAAGACTTAAAGTACTTCTGAGAAATTTTGTTCTGAGCGATGATATTGCATTCAGGTTTTCTAACAGGACATGGAATGAATGGCCATTAACAGCCGATAAATATGCCACATGGATCAGCAAGCTTGCTCCTAAAAGCGAACTCCTGAATATATTTCTCGATTACGAAACTTTCGGCGAACATAACGCAGAAGAAACCGGCATATTTGATTTTCTCGAACATCTGCCTGGCGCCATTATCAGGAAAACCCCATTCCGTTTTATGACTCCTTCAGAAATTGCTGATATGCTTCAACCTGTTTCTGCTATCGGAATCCATTCTCCAATTTCCTGGGCCGATGAAGAAAGAGACCTGACTGCGTGGCAGGGAAATGAACTACAGATCTCTGCCCTCGATAAACTTTACAGCCTTGCTGAAAAAGTCGACAAATGCACTGATGACCAGGTTAAAAAAGACTGGCAATACCTGCAAGCCAGTGATCATTTTTATTATATGGCCACAAAGTTTTTCTCTGATGGCGCAGTACATGCTTACTTCAATCCTTATGAAACCCCCTACGATGCCTTCATGAACTTTATGAATGTACTTAGCGACTTTGAGATAAGGCTTAGCAAATACTTCCCCGATACTCATGAACAGGATCAGTTATATAAAATGGGCGCAGAGATCATTGAGAAAGATATGGTAATAAGCAAGCAAGCTGCTGAAATAGAAAAGCTTAACAGGAAAATAACAAGACTGTCACCATCGAAAAACACTACAAAAAAAACAAATAAAAAGAAATCAGCTGAAAATAAAACACCGAAGGAAAAGAAGGAGAATAGAAGCTCTGCCAAATCAATAATTGATGACGATATTTTTGAATTATCTGAAGTTGGGTTTGAACATGAAGATACCGGAACTAAAAGTGTCAAAAGCTCAGCGGCAAAAAATAAAAAAACAAAAAAATAATAGTAACTAAAGTTTAAGATGAAGGTCGAATTTCTTTTTGAAACCAGCTGGGAAGTTTGTAACAAAGTTGGCGGTATTCACACTGTTATCTCAACAAAAGCTCTGAACATAATTCATGAACTTAAAGATAATTTCATCCTTATAGGCCCGGATGTGTGGCGTGAAGATGTAGTAAACCCGGAATTTATCCAGGATGATAATCTCTTTGCCGAGTGGAAAGAAAAAGCTGCAGCCGAGGGACTCAGGGTAAAAACCGGTCGATGGAACATTGCCGGACGGCCTATTGTAATACTTATTGATTTTACTCCTTATTTTGGTCAACAGAACGACATATTTGCCAAGTTCTGGGAAACATACAAACTCGATAGTATTTCTGGTCAGTGGGATTATATCGAACCAGCACTTTTCGGCTATTCAGCAGGAAAGCTGATTGAAAGCTTTACGACTTTCTATCATGAACATCATAATATAATTGCCCAGTTCCACGAATGGATGACTGGCACAGGTATTCTTTACCTAAAAAAGTATGCCCCATGGATAGCAACATCTTTTACTTCGCATGCCACAGTACTGGGGCGATGTATTGCAGGGAACAACCGCCCCCTGTATGGGAAAATGGAAGGTTATAATCCTGTTCAGGTTGCCAGGGAGTTTAATGTTGTTGCAAAACAATCGCTTGAAAAGATTTCTGCTCACGAAGCTGATGTGTTCACAACTGTAAGTGAGATAACATCAAGGGAATGCAGCCATTTTCTTGGCAAAGATGTTGACATTGTTACACCAAATGGCTTCGAGGACTCTTTCGTTCCATCCCCCGAGAGATTTGCCGGGGTGAGACACATCGCAAGAACAAAACTCAGAAATGTTGCCGGTGCTGTGCTGGGTTATGATATCCCCGAGGACAGCGTTTTTATTGTTACAAGCGGCAGGTATGAATTCAGGAACAAAGGGATTGACATTTTTATTGATACTCTTGGAGAGCTGCAAAGGGCTGGAAAAGTCAAAAAGGACTGTGTTGCATTTATCCTGGTCCCTGCTTATCATAAAGGACCCCGCCAGGATATAATCGAGAGTTTAAACAACAAAGATTCAGTGAATAAGGGAGATCCTTTTCTTACACATAATCTACACTACCCCCAAACTGATCCTGTACTTCTCCGGGCAGCCGCAAATAATATTACTAACAGCCGCGATTCAAAGATTAAGCTTGTCTTTGTGCCTTCATACCTCAATGGGAATGACGGGATTTTCAATATTCCATACTTTGATCTCTTAATTGGATTCGACATCTCAGTCTTCCCTTCTTACTATGAACCCTGGGGTTATACTCCTCTTGAAAGTCTTATGTTTTCTATTCCAACAATCACTACTTCACTTGCTGGAATGGGGCTATGGGTAAGAAATTATTTCGAGAACCCTGGCAATGGGATAGAAGTTGTTGGCAGGACTGATGATAATGAACAAGAGGTAGTTTTGGAAATCAGCAATGTGATAAGCTCCTTCACAGGCCTGAGCTTCGATGATGTACAGCAGGCAAGAACGAAGGCTCATGAGGTATCAAGAATAGCGCTCTGGGATACTCTTGTTGATCATTATTTTAAAGCGTATGAAATAGCTCTTGAACATTCAGAAGACCGGAGAGCAGAACCTCGTGAATTTGTGACTCTGGTTGAATCAACAGGGATTAGCTTCCGCAAACCTCACCAGGTGCCGGTGTGGAAAGACATTTATGTTCAGAGCGATGTCCCTGAAAAATTGTCATTCCTGAGTGAGCTTGCAAACAACCTCTGGTGGTCTTGGAACTCAGAAGCAGAAGACCTGTTCAGGAGCATGGATCCTTCCCTCTGGGATTCTGTTAAGCATAACCCTAAAACTCTACTTGAGAAAATTGATTATAAACGTCTTCTTGTTCTTGAGGATGATGAAGACTTTGTAACCGAGTTAAAAAGAATATGGGACCTCTACAGTCAATATATAAAAAGACCGGAAAACAAAGATTTGCCATCAGTGGCATATTTCAGCATGGAGTTCGGTATACATCCATGCCTTAAAATTTATTCCGGAGGGCTTGGCATCCTTGCAGGCGATTACCTGAAGGAAGCTAGTGATTCAAACCTGAATATTACAGGAGTTGGTCTCCTTTACAGGTATGGATATTTTACCCAGAAAATAGGAACAAAAGGAGAACAGATAAGTGTATACGAACCCGAAGACTTCTCAAGGTTACCAATTATTCCTGTTAAAGATCAGGATGGTAACAATCTCTCAGTTAGCCTCACATGGCCCGGAAGGACGATCAAGATAAGGGTGTGGGAAGCACATATCGGGAAGGTTAAATTGATATTGCTTGATACTGATTCAGAGGATAATCTTCCTGAAGACAGGACTGTGACTCACTATCTCTATGGCGGCGATAATGAGAACAGGCTGAGACAGGAGCTTGTGCTTGGAATAGGAGGCATCAGGGCGCTTGAAGCGCTTGGCATCAATCCGGATATATATCACAGCAACGAAGGACATTCTGCCTTCATCAGCCTCGAACGGATGAGAATACTAATCAATGACAATCATCTTACTTTCAGCCAGGCTCTTGAGGCAATAAGATCATCAACCCTCTTTACTACCCATACTCCCGTACCTGCAGGCCATGATTCTTTCGAGGAAGATCTCCTACGAAAATATATTTCACATTATCATAACAGGCTTTCTATCTCATGGAATGAGCTCATGGCCCTTGGACAATGCCAGGGCGATAGTGACAGGAAATTTAACATGAGCTACCTTGCAGCACGGATGTCACAGGAGCTAAACGGCGTTAGCAAACTTCATGGAAAAGTGAGCCAGGGAATGTTCAACAAACTTTGGCCGGGGTATCTTCGCGAAGAACTTTTCATAGGCTATGTTACTAACGGTGTCCATCATCCAACATGGACCGCACCCGAATGGCGTGAAGTTTACAGGAGAATAACGGGTGACAAAAACTTCAACCAGGCAAATCGTTCTTTATGGGAAAAATTATATTCCCTTAACGATAAAGAAATTTATGATATAAAAAGAGGGCTTAAGAAGAGCTTGTTTGCAAATATCAGGAAGAGACTCCAGTCAGAAATGATTGAAAAGCATGTCAGCCCGAGAACCCTTTTGAATATCAGTAATCATCTCGATGAAAAAGCCCTTACCATTGGCTTTGCACGACGTTTTGCAACATATAAGAGGGCCGATCTGTTGTTCAGGGATATTGACAGGCTTGCAAGGATCGTCAACAACCCACAAAAACCGGTACAGTTTATCTACGCCGGTAAAGCTCATCCTAACGATGGGGGAGGAAAGGACCTCATAAAGCGCATATATGAAATATCACAGATGCCACAATTCACCGGCAAAATCATTTTCCTCGAGAATTATGATATTGAACTTGCAAAATACCTTACCCGTGGTGTCGATATTTGGCTTAACACGCCTACCAGGCCTCTTGAAGCTTCAGGTACAAGCGGCGAAAAGGCAGTAATGAACGGAACTATCCACTTCAGTGTTCTCGATGGCTGGTGGGTTGAAGGCTACAGAGCTTTTGCCGGCTGGGCGCTTCCAAAAAAACGCACTTTCGAAAACCAGGATCTTCAGGATGATATAGATGCCGAGACTATCTATAATATGCTTGAATATGAAATCATCCCGGCATATTACTCATATAATGATGAAGGTGTTCCGGTAGAATGGATAAGCCATGTGAAGAATACAATGGTTAAGATTGCCCCGGAATTCACAATGAAAAGAATGATAGATGATTATTTTGAAAAATACTATCTAAAACTGCACAAACGCTATAAGTATCTTGTTGCTGATGATTTCGCAAAGGCAAAAGAACTGGCAGCCTGGAAACAATCGATGATTGATAACTGGGACAATATTGAAGTTATTAACTACAGCTTTGAGAAGACAAATGATAATGTATACAAATCAGGGCATGATTACAGAGCTGAGATAGCGCTTGATATTCATGACATCCCGAAAGAGAATGTTGGTGTTGAATTCCTCATTACAAAACTTGGCAAAAGGGGTGATCATGAGTTTGTTGCCAGCGAAGATTTTAAAATGGTAAGTTCAAAAAACGGAAAGTGCCTCTATAGGGTGAGACTTATTCCTGAGAAGGCCGGTTCCTTTTACTATGGAATAAGAATTTATCCAAAACACCCAGATCTTCCTCATAAACAGGATTTCTATTTGTTGAGGTGGATTGACTGAACCAGAGTGAACTAGAGTGACTAGAGTTATGAGTGACTAGAGTTATGAAGAAGTGCCTTTACAGCCTTTATAGCCTTTACTGCATCTACTGCTTTTCTTGCACTCTGCCCTGCGCCCTATGCTCTGCGCCTCTCAGCCTCTACAGCCTCTAACGCCTCTGCAGCTTCTCTCAGATGTCCGTGGCTCTTCTGATTGCTTCTCTCTTCAACACAATAGCCGTCCGCGAAGGAAGATACAGGTATACATATAATGGAGCGCTAAGGTTCCTCCCTTTCCTTATCGAGAAATAAAGATTTGACTTATCTATCCTATCATACCCTCCGAAATCAGGGTCATCAGTATCAAGGATAATGCTGAACTTACCAGCAGCCGGTATTCCATAGTCAGTAAATGAATTTGCCGGATTGAAATTGAATACAAAAAGCATGTCGCCACGTGTAAAAGCAACTACTTTATCAGCATTATTCTCATAGATCCTTTCAATCCAGGGATTATCAAGCAACTTGTAATTGTTCTGTAGACTTACCATGTTCCTGTCGAAAGCGGCAAGATAGAAATATTTAAGATTCTCATTATCTGCAAGGCTCCATTGCCTCCTCGCATATTTGTAACTCCAGTTATTACCTTCCCTGGGAAAATCTATCCATTCGGGGTGACCAAACTCATTACCCATGAAGTTCAGATATCCGCCTCCTGCAGTTGTGAAGGTTATCAGACGGATCATCTTATGAAGAGCTATCCCCCTGTCGACATTCAAAGTATGATCTGATTTCCTCATGCCTGTATACATTTCGGCATCCATCATGCGGAATATCAGGGTTTTATCGCCCACAAGAGCCTGGTCGTGAGATTCGCAGTACGATATGATCTTCTCTTCCGGGCGATGTTGGGTAAGCTCATACATCAGTTTCCCCACATCCCAATGTTCGTCGGGTGTATCTTTTACATATTTTATCCAAAGATCAGGAACCCCCATCGAAAGTCTGTAATCAAATCCAAAACCTTTTTGATTTGTTGATGCAGCAAGCCCAGGCATTCCGCTCATTTCCTCTGCAACGGTATTTGCCCCTGGCTTGAATTCATGAATAAGCTTATTGGCAAGGTATAGATATGCCAGGGCATCCAGATCCTGATTCCCATCGAAATATTCTGAATATGAAGTAAAATTCTTTTCAAGCCCATGATCATAGTAAATCATACTTGTAACACCATCAAACCTGAAGCCGTCAAATTTGTATTCTTCAAGCCAGTACCGGCAGTTCGAAAGAAGGAAATGCAACACATTGTCTTTGCCATAGTTGAAGCAAAGAGAATCCCAGGCTTTATGATATCTTCTTTCATCTGAATGAAAATATTGGGATGGTGAACCATCGAAAAGACCCAGTCCTTCATTCACGTTTTTTACTGAATGTGAATGAACCAGGTCCATAATTACACATATCCCCTCACTATGCGCCGTATCAACAAGCTCCTTTAGTTCTTCAGGTGTTCCGAATCTTGAAGATACCGCGAAGAAATTCGAAACATGGTAACCAAACGAACCATAAAACGGATGCTCCTGTATCGCCATGAGCTGGATTGTATTATACCCGGCTCTTACAATACGCGGAAGAATTTTATTTGTGAATTCACTATATGTTCCCGTCCCCCATTCCTCGGTCGACATTCCTATGTGAGCTTCATAGACGATTGGAGCTGTATCGCCGGGTTGGAATTCCGATACTTTCCATTTATATTTCAAAAGAGGATCCCATACTTGTGCACTGAATATCTTTGTTGTATCATCCTGGATAACACGAGTTGCATAAGATGGTAGCCGCTCGCCCTCTCCTCCATTCCAATGAATCGAAAGTTTATAGAGATCACCATGGTTTAATTTTCCCCTCGGCAGTTTTATTTCCCAGTCACCATACTTGTTAATCCTTTTTAGCTGATAACTTTCATTATCCGACCATCCAGTAAAATCCCCCGTAATGAACATGCTTGTTGCATTTGGCGCCCACTCCCTGAATATCCATCCATCACCATCCCTGTGAAGGCCATAGTAAAAATGGCCCATTGCAAATTCGGTAAGGCTCCTATTTCCCGCTACTTGTAATTCTTTGGCTATGCAATAGTCAATTCTTCTTTCGATCACAGGAACAAAAGGATCAAGATATGGGTCATCTTTGTAAAAGGGAGACAAGCTCATCGCACGATGAATCATTTGATAATATAAAAATACAAAAAAAAATGCACAATCAGGTTCATTTCCATGGGCTTTGCTAAATTTGATCAATTTACTTAGGTATGATAGTTCACAAAGGATATGAAGTTTTCTCGCTTGTTAAACCTGTTGTTACCCTCGGCATTTTCGATGGAGTACACAAGGGTCATATCGCCCTTATTAACTCATTAAAAAAGAGAGCAGTTGAAACAGGTGGAGAAAGCGTTGTTGTTACTTTTTCCCCACATCCCCGGCATGTTCTCGAGCCGCGTAACAGGGAACTCTCCCTGCTTACAACAATTGATGAAAAAATAAACTTATTGGAGACGACAGGAGTTGATCATCTTATAATCCTTGACTTTAATAAAGACCTAAGCGAAATGGAAGCCTGCGATTTTGTAAGTGAGATACTTATGAAGAAAATCGGAGCCAGGCAACTTATTATGGGTTATGATCACCACTTTGGAAAACGCGGAGAAGGTGACATAAACAGGATAAGACAATGCCAAGTGACAAGCGGACTTATTATTGAACAGGCCGATGGAATAATCTATGATGGTAAGCCAATAAGCTCATCTGTAATAAGATCAGAATTACTTAATGGGCGAATTGAAGAAGGCAATAACCTCCTGGGATATCGTTATTTCTTGTCAGGCAATGTTGTTGAAGGCAGGAAGATTGGAAGATCATTTGGCTTCCCTACTGCCAATATAAAGCCCTGTGATGATGATAAGCTTGTTCCTGCAAATGGTGTTTATGCTGTAAAGGTGTTAATCGAAGGCATGTTGTATAACGGGATGCTGAGCATTGGCACGAACCCCACAGTAAACAATGACAGAAATATGAGGAGTATTGAAGTGTATATTATTGATTTCGACAGGGAGATCTATGGGAAGACAATTGAAATCATATTTTATGCACGATTAAGAGACGAAAAAAAATTTCCAGGACTAAATGAGCTTGCCCGGCAGATGGAGATTGACAAACAGCAATCAACAGATATTCTTAATTCAAATAATTAATACCTTTGCAGTTCAAATTATTTAAACATGAGCATTAAGACTGAAACAATCAGGTATAAAGTAAAAGACATGAGCCTCGCCGATTTCGGAAGGAAAGAAATTGAAATTGCTGAAAAAGAAATGCCAGGCCTCCTGTCTATCAGGAAAAAATATTCAGCAACAAAACCTCTTCAGGGGGCAAGGATCACAGGTTCATTGCACATGACAATTCAGACTGCTGTGCTGATTGAGACTCTTGCTGAACTTGGAGCTGACGTAAGATGGGCAAGCTGCAATATCTTTTCAACACAGGACCATGCTGCCGCTGCAATTGCTGCCAAAGGAATTCCTGTATTTGCCTGGAAGGGTGAAACTCTTGAGGAATATTGGTGGTGCACTGCAATGGCTTTATCATTTCCGGAAGGGAAAGGACCTGACCTGATTGTTGACGATGGTGGAGACGCCTCTCTCCTTGTTCATCTTGGTTACAGGGCTGAGAAAAACGCCGATGTACTTAATAAAAAGCCCGAAAGCAGGGAAGAAGCAATCATCCTTGAAACACTGAAGAATCTACTTGTTGAAGAACCTGGCAAATGGACAAGGGCTGTAGCTGATTTGAAGGGAATATCAGAGGAAACAACAACAGGAGTGCACAGGTTGTACCAGATGATGGAAAACGGAGAACTGCTTGTTCCTGCAATAAACGTTAACGACTCAGTAACTAAATCGAAGTTCGATAATCTTTATGGTTGCCGTGAGTCGCTTGCTGACGGGATAAAGAGAGCTACTGATGTTATGATTGCAGGTAAAGTTGTAGCCGTTTGCGGATATGGCGATGTGGGTAAAGGATGTGCAAGATCGATGAAATCGTATGGCGCCAGGGTAATCGTTACAGAGATTGACCCTATTTGTGCTTTGCAGGCTGCAATGGAAGGTTTCGAAGTGAAAACAATTGAAGATACGCTTGGTGAGGCGAATATATTCGTAACCGCAACAGGCAACAGAGATATTATCACCCTTGAGCACATGAAGAAAATGAAAGACCAGGCTATTGTCTGCAATATTGGTCATTTCGATAATGAGATTCAGATGGATCAGCTTAACAATATGAAGGGGATAACATTGGTAAATATAAAACCGCAGGTTGACAAATATATTTTCCCCGATGGTCATGCAATCTTCATCCTTGCCGAGGGCAGGCTTGTTAATCTTGGCTGCGCTACAGGTCATCCATCGTTCGTAATGAGTAACTCTTTCAGTAACCAGACACTTGCTCAGATAGATCTCTGGACTAAATCTTATGAGGTTGGAGTATACAGGCTTCCAAAGTATCTCGATGAGGAAGTTGCAAGACTTCACCTTGAGCAACTGGGTGTTAAATTGACAAAACTTACAAAAGACCAGGCTGATTATATAGGAGTTCCCGAAAAAGGACCTTTCAAACCTGAACATTACAGATATTAACAATCATCAGGGAAAAAAGACGGCAGGATCATTTATTCCATACATGAATAAACCTGCCGTCAAAATCTGCAGAATAGTTTTTCAGTGGATATTTACTGATCCCTGAGGCAGGTGTTCCAAATGACAACAATTCGTATGCGCTCTGGCATTCCGGGCATACCGCTTTTGCAAACAATGTTTGATCGATATTCACCTGAACAACTGATCCATCAATCGAATATTCATTTGGACAAGTTCTGTCATAAGCATAGAACTCATTATCAGTTCCTGCTGCAATAATTATCCCACTTCCAGCATAACCTGCAGCATCCGGATCGTTAGTTGTATATTGATTGACTATAATAGATCCTCCAATCGAACTTAGTTTTGTAACATACCTGGCATCGTTGATATCAATATAGAAATCAACATAAACATCAGGAATTACATCATTCTCTTTGTTGCATGAGAATGAAACATAAGCAACAAAGAGTATAAAAAAAAGATATACTTTTGATTTTATCACTAGTGTTTTTTTTTCAAAATTACAATAACCTCCTTATTAAACGATTTATCAACGGTAAAATTATAGACTATAAAATGAGAAAAACAAAGTTCATTACAATCCTGTTTATTATCCTGTCATTAATAATGGCTGAGTCGTGTAGCGTTTTTTCAAGGAGGGCAGCTGCAAATAAGGTTGAACGGAAAATGTCAGTAAAATCAAGAGGTTTCCGTGAATCAAGAGCTGTCAGAGGAGAGAAGGCCAGGCAGGAAAAGAATCAAGACAGACTAAAGAATGATTATGCAAAGTCAGTGAAAGCATCACGGAAGCGAACTTATGAAATTCAAACTGAAGATGTCAAAGCAAGGATGAAAAAGAATGAAATTGATCTTGCAAAGAGGGAAAAAGAAAAAAGCAAAAATAAGCGGGCTTCAATGAAGAAAGGCCGGAAGAAATACAGTTGACTCGTTACTGAATTATTGAAAAAATAGCCCGGTTTGAATTAATTTTTTTTGTATCTTTGCAGGATATTACATAATTTCGTCTTAACTGAAGAGTTCCGGATAACCGGGATTCTTCTTATTTTTTTTGATAATTATAAGAGAAAAAAATGGCAGATGTTGTTTATGTCACAGAGGAAGGGCTTCAAAAGCTGAAGGATGAGCTTGATCAGCTAAGGAATGTTGAACGGCCACTTATTTCGAAGCAGATAGCTGAAGCCAGAGATAAGGGTGACTTATCAGAGAATGCTGAATATGCAGCTGCCAAGGAAGCCCAAGGCATGCTTGAACTTAAAATAAACAAGCTTGAAGATATTGTTGCGCGTTCAAGGGTAATCGATGAATCAAAGATTGATACTCTCACTATAAGAATACTCAGTAAAGTAAAAATTAAAAACAAAGCAAATAACTCCACTATGGAGTATCAGCTTGTACCAGAGAGTGAAGCTAACTTCAAGCAGGGTAAGATTGCTGTTAATTCGCCTATAGCACAGGGACTTATCGGAAAAAAAGTGGGAGAGGTTGTTAACATCAAGGTTCCGTCAGGCGTTATTCCTTTTGAAATTGTATCAATTTCATTATAGTTAAATCTGTTAATCATGGCATCAATTTTTAGCAGGATCATTGCCGGCGAAATTCCTTGTTACAAGGTAGCCGAGGATGAAAATTATTTTGCTTTCCTTGATATTAATCCCCTTAAAAAAGGCCATACCCTGGTAGTACCCAAAAAGGAGATTGATTATTTATTTGATCTTGATGACAGTCTTTTGTCGGGGATGATTCTGTTTTCAAAAAAGGTTTCTGCTGCAATTAAAGAGGCATATCCATGCAACAGGATCGCCATAGCTGTTCTTGGCCTTGAGGTTCCTCATGCTCATATTCATCTTATTCCCATGAATGATCTTAATGATGCAAACTTCAGGAATCCTAAATTGAAGCTTACACCTGAAGAGTTCAAAGAGATTGCAGAAAATATAAGAGCAAAGCTGAGTTAAAACTTCTAAAATGATGTGGTTCGTTGATCTGTTAGATGATTTTGCAGGTCTTCTTTTCCCGCGAACCTGTTTCGGATGTGGAAACCACCTGATGAGAAATGAAAAGGTAATTTGTACCGAATGTCTTTATGAAATCCCATGTACAAACTTTCATAATGAGCCTGAAAACCAGGTAGCCAAGCTTTTCTGGGGAAGATGCCGGATTGAAAGAGCCGCGGCTTATTCAGGTTTCAGCAGTGGCAGCCGTATGCAGTCTCTTATTCATAATCTTAAATATAAAGGAATAACAGAGATAGGGATTGAGATGGGGAAGATGTATGGATCTATTCTGTCACAGTCAGGATTCACATCAGGTATTGACATAATAATTCCAGTCCCGCTTCACCCTTCCCGCCAAAGGTCACGTGGGTTTAATCAAAGTGAGCTCATTGCAGGAGGGATTTCTGAAGGGACTGGATTACCTGTTTTTACAAAAATTCTTGTAAGGTCATCTAGAACCAAAACGCAGACTAAGAAGTCGCGATTTAGCCGATGGATAAATGTAGAAGGTATATTTCAGGTTAATGATGTAGGAAGCATAAAAGGTAAACATATACTGCTTGTTGATGATGTTATTACAACAGGCTCAACATTGGAAGCATGTGCAAATGAGCTTTTGAAAGCAGAAAATGTCAAGGTAAGCGTTGCCGCACTTGCTTATGCTGTGATGTAGCTCAACCCTGCCTGATTCTCTTCGGATTCTTATTCATGAAATCCTTCCAGCTGTTATACTGTTTGCCCGAGTCAGGTTTATATGACTGATAGTAGTGGCATAAGGCAGCAGCAAGCCCATCTGTTGCATCAAGAGGGAATTCAGTGAGACTGAATTTTAGGATCCTCATGAGCATCTGCGCAACCTGCTCTTTTGTAGCTGCTCCCTGCCCGGTAATTGACATCTTTATTTTCCTGGGTGCATATTCAAAAATCGGAACTGATCTTGATAAAGCTGCACAAATAGCTGCCCCCTGCGCCCTTCCAAGCTTAAGCATTGATTGAACGTTTTTACCATAAAAGGGAGCCTCTATTGCAAGCTCATCAGGATCATACTCTTCAATAATGCCTGTAATACGTTCGAAGATATGCCTGAGTTTAAGATAATGATCGTCGTATTTCGACAGGTTGATAGAACCGATTGTTATAAGCTCGGGATTATTTCCACAGCATTTTATTACACCATAACCAGTTATACTGGTACCCGGGTCAATACCTAATATGATCCTTTCTGCAGGTTTTGAGGCTTTTGCTTTCAATAAAGAATATTTCTGCCCTTCGTTGAATAGTCAATTCAAAAAAGGAGTTCTTTGTGGTTAAATATATTACTTTTTTACAACAAAGAACAGCTAAATAATCCTGACTAACCTCAGAACGGACGTTCATCAATTAGCATATTATTTGTCCATTCAGGTTTTTCCGATACCTGAGGTCCATTTTTAAAGTGTATCAGGCTTTTGGCAGAGACAATCCCATTATCGAGGTAGTAGATTGCCTCTTTAAGTGATTGTTCCTGACGGTCATCAAAATCATGAGTAATATCGTCTGGCGCTTGTTTATCGGGTGCAATTCCAAAATAGTACTCCCCTTCTCCACGGGAGTTAACAATTTTAAAAGCGGTTGGTGCAAACACATACTTTTCGCCTGCTGTCCAATCATAATAACCAACTGGTTTGCCATAAGTTGTATCACCTACTGTAACAACCTGAACATGGGGCTTTAGACCATTAATAATGAATTCACTGGCAGAAGCTGTTGACCGGGTTGTAATAATTACTACACGTTCAAGATCCAGTGGATAGGTAGTTGTTTTAAACGTAAAAGAATGATCATATTCTGTCAGCTTATCATTATGCTCTATTTTCGCAAGGTTTGTGCCAGCTAGTCCATTACCTCCTATGTAACTGGCAAGCGTCTGTGCAATACTGACTAGCCCACCCGAATTATACCTGAGATCCAGTATAAGATCCTGCACATTATTGCTCTTGAAAAATGCAAAGGCAGTAGCTAATTCTGGAATAGATGGTTCAATAAAGGATTCGTAAACGATGTGACCTGCAATCCCGTTTTTAAGATGAAGGGTATCATAATGGAGAACTGTATTAGTCTGAAAAGATGCTTTTTCAGATGAGATTGTCACATTTGTTCCATCAGGTTTCCTGAAAACGAATAAATTAGTTACCCCTGCAGTGGATGGACCCATAACTGTATTGTACTGATTGCGGTTACCTGCTGCAAGAAGAGCCCCTATATCACTTCCATTTACTGAAAGGATTGTCCATCCTCTTCTTACCCCCTGGGCATATAATGGCGAATTGTCATATATCATTGCAATGCGGGCTTTGTTGTCGGAGTCAAGGCCAACACGTATACCATGTCCGACAAAGATACCACCCATCTCCTGGTAATACTCATCATAATCAGCAACAAAGCTAAACCTGTCGAAAGGTTTATATCTGAGCGCTTCAAGGAGGTCATAAGGATTTGAGTAATCATCTTTATTAACAGAAGGCATCTGCTTGTACCAGTAATAAACATCCTGCATAATATACCAAAGAGTATCCCTGCCCATTGCTGGTGTTATCTCAGTCTTAATTGGTTCAGGATCAGGATCCTTCTTACATGATGATATTAATGCAAGCAGGATGACGGTATAAATAAGAATTTTTTTCGTCATGGTTTATTATTATTATTATTATTAGTCTGACAGCGCCTGAAATATAACCATTTATTTATTGTTTTGTTTGTTGCTGACAAGTATTCCTGCAATTATCATCAACAACCCGGCCAAAGTTGTGATATATACATGTTCGCCCAAGACATGATTAATAAAAAACAATGAAATCAATGGGGAAAGATAGGCAAAATTGCTTATCGTTGTCGTTGATTTTGCAAGACTTAGCGCCTTAAGCCATAGAAGGAACGTTATTCCCATCTCAAAAATACCAATATAAATAGCCAATAATGCACCTTTTAGACTTATTTCTCCATAATTGCCTGTAGCCAAAACCATCAGAAGCAGATAGAGTGATCCAAAAAAGAAATTAAGAAATAGTTTTACGGCTTCATCTCTCTTATCGCGAATATTCATTATAAAATAAAATGCCCAGAAAACCGAACTCCCTGTTGCAAGTAACACGCCAAGGGGGTTTGTATGGCCAGGATTAAATGGATTTCCTTTTGATGATATTATATAAACACCTGCAAAACTGATTAAAAGAGCTGTAATACTTCGTGCCGAAATTTTTTGTTTTAGCAACGGGACGGATAAAAAAGCAAGGATTATTGGCCAGATCATATTCAACGGTTGGGCAATCTGGGCAGGAAGAAGAGAATAGGCTTTAAATAAGATCAGGTAATAAAGAAATGGATTAATGAGTCCCAGGAATGCCGAATTGAGAAATTCTCCTGGTGTATTTTTTAGTATTTCAAGGCCTTTGCCTTTTATCTGAACTGCTGCAAATAAAACAATTGTCGAAGTAACAGACGCAATCGTAAGCATTGTAAGTATATCGAGCTCGGCAAGACATAATTTGAAAGATGTAGCTACTGTTGACCAGAATGAAACAGCCAGAAGAGCATAGATTATCGACTTACGTTGATTTGAATTGTTATCCATGCTGTGGCAATTTCTCTTCTTCTGAGAATCAATAATTAGTTGATTATTTCAAATCCGGTATAAGGGATTAAGGCTGAAGGTATTCTGATACCATTTTCAGTCTGGTTGTTTTCAAGAATTGCTGCAACAATCCTCGGTAGAGCAAGGGCGCTGCCATTTAGTGAATGCACAAGCTTTGTCTGTTTTTCGCCTTTTTCTTTAAACCTGCATTTGAGCCTGTTCGACTGGAATGATTCAAAGTTGGATACAGAGCTAACTTCGAGCCACCTTTTTTGAGCAGCTGACCATACTTCAAAATCGTATGTCAATGATGATGTGAACGACATGTCGCCTCCGCAGAGTCTAAGTATCCTGTAAGGCAATTCAAGCTTGATTATTAGGCTCTCAACATGAGCAACCATCTCTTCGAGCGATTTATAAGAATTATCGGGATGAGCTATCTGTACAATCTCAACCTTATCGAACTGATGCAGACGATTAAGTCCTCTGACATGCGCTCCCCACGAGCCTGCTTCTCTTCTGAAACATGGAGTATAAGCTATGTTTTTTAATGGCAGATCATCACTATTGAGGATAACATCACGGTATATATTTGTAACTGGTACTTCGGCAGTTGGAATAAGGTAATAATTATCAAGGCCCACATGATACATCTGCCCTTCTTTATCAGGCAGCTGTCCTGTGCCAAAACCTGAATCTTCGTTAACCATTATGGGAGGCATAACTTCAGTATAACCGGCTTTTACTCCTTCATCAAGGAAGAAGCTGATGAGAGATCTTTCAAGCCTGGCGCCTTTTCCAATGTATACCGGGAAACCGGCTCCTGTGAGTTTTGTCCCAAGATCGAAATCAATAATGTTGTATTTTTTTATGAGATCCCAGTGAGCGAGCGCATTATCTTTAAGTTCCGGGATGATACCTCCTTCTTTTACCTTTACGTTATCGTCAGCCCCGATACCTGGAGCCACTGATTCATGTGGCATGTTAGGGAGTTTAACGATCTCTGATTTTAATTCATTTTCAATGGGTTCAAGTTTGTCGAGAAGAGTTTTAATTTCTTCCTTCAGTGAATAGGTTTTTCCTTTTGCATTTTCAGCTTCCTCTTTCATGCCATTTTTCATGAGATTGCCGATTTCTTTTGAAATCTTGTTCATCTCTGACTCTAACTGGTTTGCTTTTGATTGTATCTCACGCCTTGAGGAGTCGAGTTCTAAAATCTTCTCAACAATTATTTCTGCATTGAAATTTTTGAGTTTAAGCCGCTCGATAACAAAATCCTTTTTTTCCCTGATGAGGTTGATCGTTAACATAATGCAATTGGTTTAAATAAAAAAGCAGGCATAAGCCTGCTGTAAAATTATTAAAAACTATCGACTTCTCCCTGTCCTTCGATGGAAGAATGTATCGTAAGTTTATTCAGCTTCTGTTGAAGGTACAACTGAAACGTAGGTTTTGTTATCCTTCTTTCTTTTGAATTCGATTTCGCCGTCTACAAGAGCAAAAAGAGTATGATCTTTTCCAATTCCTACATTAATACCGGGATTGTGTTTTGTACCTCTTTGACGTACGATAATATTGCCTGCTTTGGCAGTCTGGCCGCCAAAAAGCTTAATGCCAAGTCTTTTACTATGCGAATCGCGACCATTTCTTGAGCTACCTGCTCCTTTCTTGTGTGCCATGGCTTATACTTTATAATTTCTTATTAAACTCTATTCTTCAGTTGTTTTCTTTGTTTTTGCAGTTGCTTTCTTCTCTGCTGGTTTCTTTGCTACTTTCATTTCTTCAGCAGGTTCTGATATTACATCACCGGCTTCTGCCTTAGCTGCTTTTTTCTTTGAACCGTTACTTCCAATGCTTATTATCTCAACCTGGGTGAAATTCTGGCGATGACCATTCTTTACCCTGTAACCTTTTTTCCTTTTCTTCTTGAAGACAATAACTTTTTCTCCACGAACATGATCAACAACTTTACCCTCAACAACAACGTCTTTTAATGTGGGTTCTCCGATTGTAATCTTTCCATCATCATCAGTTAGAAGAACATTGTCAAATACAACTTCTTTTCCTTCTTCTGCTTCCAGGCGGTGCACAAAGATCTTTTTTCCCTTTTCTACTTTGAACTGCTGGCCTGCAATTTCAACGATTGCGTACATTTCTAATTTGTTTTATGTTGCTCCGGGAGGCGGACATGCTTAAATGCAGATCTCTTTTTAATTGCCCCTTCGAATTTATCAATTTTGGACTGCAAAGATATAAAAATTAGGTTATTTACAAACTCCACAAATAAAAAATACAATGAATTATTCAAAACCCGGATACTGATTAATACATTCTTATTAAGAAGAATGATTTTTGTTTGTTGAAAAAAAAACAATATGGCAGATCAGGCTGTTACCTCTATTATCTCTATCTTTGTTAATAGAACAAGACCCATTAAAAAACCTGAACGTAAATAGTTGATATGAAGAGAGTAAAGCTAAAGGTCATGGGCATCTCATATAGTCAGACTCAATCAGGAGCTTATGCATTGATACTTCTTGAGGAGAATGGCGACAGGAGAATACCTATAATAATCGGAGGTTTTGAGGCGCAGGCTATTGTTATTAAGCTTGAAAATCTTGATCCTCCAAGACCATTAACGCATGACCTCTTTAAAAAATTCGCAGATGAGTTTAATATTTTCGTTACAGAGGTTATGATCTATAAACTGGAAGAGGGGGTCTTTTTCTCAAAATTGGTCTGTAACAATGGCGACAAAGAATCATCAATCGACAGCAGAACTTCTGATGCAGTTGCTCTTGCACTCAGGTTCGGTTGCCCGATTTTTATTACTGAGGAAATACTGGAGAAAGCAGGCATCACAATTAATCAGTCTGACTCTGAGATAGCTCCCGGTGACGAAGATCTCCCGCCACGTTCAGGAGATAAATTTGACACTTTTACTGACGACGAACTTTCAAAGATAATTGATGAATCAGTAAAGTCAGAAGATTATGAACGGGCAGCAGCTGTGAGAGATGAGTTGGAGAAGAGAAAAAAGAAAAAGAAAGGCTGATCTAAGCAAAACATTGAAAACCATCTTTAAATTTCCTTTCCGGATATCAGCAAATTATAGCATCTTTTATTATTTTAGTCAAAATTATCGTTACCTGACGGGCAGCAGGTAAAGAATAATATCGTGGAATGGATCAACCTTACAGACTGAAGAACAATGAAAAGATTCGTATTACTTATATTATCTGTCCTTGCAAGTACAGCAACCTGGTCGAAAGACTATACGGTTAAATCACCTGACAACAGAATAACAATTATAGTAAGCATTGGTCCCGGGTTGAGATGGTCAGCTTCGTACGACGGTAAACAGGTGATTAAGTCTAATAACGTTGGACTGGAGCTTAAAAGCGGTAAGATACTTGGAGATGAAAGGGTAAAGAAGGTCGACACAAAGAAACTTGATGAAACTATTTTTCCTATTGTTGCTAACAAACGTTCTGAAATAAAGAATCGTTGCAATATTCTCGAAATAAATTTTAAATCAGGCTCAACGCTTGTATTCAGAGCTTATGACGATGGCATTGCTTACAGGTTCGAGACTAATATGAAAGATGATCTTGTAATAAGAAATGAGATAGCAGATTTTGAGTTCCCCCGTGAAACTACCTCATGGTACCCTCTTGAGGAAGGCTTCTTCTCCAAAAATGAAATAAATTATGCTTATTCTTCTCTTGACACAATAGGCAAAAACCATCTTGCCAGTCTTCCGGTACTTTTCAAATCAGAAGGTATCAATGTGCTAATGTCTGAAGCTGATCTTGATGATTATCCCGGGATGTGGCTCTTAGGTCAGGGATCAAGGAAGATATCAGGAGTATGGCCAAAATTTCCTTCCGAAGAAACATTCAGGAACAATTATGATATGGTTGTTACGGAAACTAAAGGCTACATTGCACAAACAAAAGGTACCAGGACATTCCCCTGGAAAGTATTTATTATGAGTTCTGCAGATGTAGACCTTGCAGGTAGCGATATGGTTTACAGGCTTTCGAAACCAAGTCAGATAGAAGAAACCGATTGGATTAAAACCGGGAAGGTAGCTTGTGATTCATGGAATGAAACAAATATTTATAACGTTAAATTCAGGGCCGGGATCAATAATGAAACCTATAAATACTATATTGATTTTGCATCAGATAATGGATTGGAATTTATAATCCTTGATAAAGGATGGTATGAGAACGATAATGTTACAGATGAAGCTGAAGGGATCAATGTGTATGATCTTTGTGAATATGGAAAAAGCAGGAATGTAGGCGTTTTGCTTGGCGTCAGATGGAAATTATTCTGGGACAGGATGGATGAAGCTGTTGGATTATTTGAAAAATGGGGAGTCAGTGGAATCAAGATCGATCTGATTCAAAGAGATGATCAGCGAATGGTCAACTCCTATTATGATGCTGCAAGGAAAGCTGCAGAGCATCACCTGCTTGTTAATTTTCATGATGGTAGCATGCCTGCAGGTCTGAATAAAGTATGGCCAAATGTATTGACAAACGAGGGAGTAAAAGGGCTCGAACTGAGCAAACAAAACAGGGAAGTCACTCCTGATTATGACGTGACAATTCCATTTATCCGCATGACAAACGGGCCGATGGACTATGCTCCCGGGGCTATGGTTAATATGGATAAAGAAAGCTTTTCTCCGAAAGTGGCCAGACCAGAAAGTCAGGGAACAAGAGCTCACCAGGTTGCAATGTATGTGATCTATGAAAGCCCTCTTCAAATGCTTGCTGACAGTCCAACAAATTATATGAGAGAACAAGAGACAGTCGATTTTATTAAGAACATACCTGTTGTTTGGGACGAAATTGCCTGTCTTGACGGGAAAGTGGGCGATTTTATATTACTTGCAAGAAAATCGGGGAATGACTGGTTTGTTGGCGCCATGACTGACTGGAATGAACGGACAATTGATATCGACTTCTCCTTTCTTCCGGAAGGTAAGTATAAGGTTGATGGTTTCCAGGATGGTATTAATGCCGACAGAAATGCTTCTGACTATGAGATTGTTAGAAGCGAAATAAAGTCAGGTGGCAGAATGAGGATCCACATGGCTCCGGGTGGCGGATGGGCGGCCAGGGTAACACCCATTCTATAAAAAACATTTTATGAAACAATATCTTGATCTACTTGATCATGTACTTAAGAATGGCTGTGAGAAATCTGACAGGACAGGCACAGGGACAATAAGCGCTTTTGGCTATCAGATGAGGTTTAACTTATCTGATGGATTTCCTGTTCTTACAACAAAAAAGCTCCATCTCAGGTCAATAATTCATGAATTATTATGGTTTATTTCGGGTGAGACAAACATCCGGTACCTTAAAGAAAACGGAGTGAAGATATGGGATGAATGGGCTGACAAAGATGGTAATCTCGGTCCTGTTTACGGGCATCAATGGCGGTCATGGCCGACCAGTGATGGCAGGCAGATTGACCAGCTCAGCCAGGTAATACATTCAATAAAGAACTCTCCTGATTCAAGGAGGCATATCGTTAGCGCATGGAATGTGGGAGAACTCGATAAGATGGCGCTCCCTCCATGTCATGCATTGTTTCAGTTTTATGTTGCAAATGGCTTTCTTTCATGCCAGTTATACCAGAGAAGCGCTGATATTTTTATTGGTGTACCATTCAATATTGCATCCTATTCACTGCTCACAATGATGATCGCGCAGGTTGCAGGATTAAAACCTGGTGAGTTCATTCATACTCTTGGAGATGCCCATATTTACCTTAATCATATCGAACAGGTTAAGCTGCAACTCACACGCCAGCCTTATAAGCTTCCTGTCATGAAAATCAACCCGGTTGTAAAAGAAATTACTGAGTTCAGGTATAAAGATTTCATGCTCGAAGAATATGTTTCTCATCCACACATAAAAGGAGATATAGCAGTATAATTAAAAGCAATTTTATGATTTCAATAATAGTTGCAGTAGCCGACGATTGGGGTATCGGCAAAGAGAATAAACTGTTATGGCATATACCGGAAGATCTGAAACGATTCAAACGGTTGACAACTGGAAAAACAGTTGTAATGGGGAAAAAGACATGGGAATCGTTACCAAAAAGACCTTTACCAGGGAGGAAAAATATTGTTTTGACAGACATTGAAGGTGAAGTTATTGATGGAGCTGTGATGGCTTACTCTATAAATGAGGCTGCAGAGATGTCAAAAGAAGATGAGGTGTTCATTATTGGTGGAGGAAGCATTTACAGGCAGTTCATGCCGCTGGCTGACAGGCTTTATATTACCCATGTTCACAGTAAGGCTGATGCTGATATCTATTTTCCTGAAATAGACAAAAATACCTGGCAGGTCATTGAAAGAGAAAGCTTCCCTGCTTCAGGAGAAGCGCCTGCATATTCGTATGTAATATACGATAGGAGAAAATAATAAATAGAAGAGACGCAAAATTTTGCGTCTCTTCTTCTATCCATTGCATCTATTTTTAATTCATTTAATAAACCTATGAAGCTTTAAGAAGCTGAACATCTATCTTCTCCAGTTTCCTTGAAGCATATTCGACAGTTATTTCAAGTTCATTTTCCTTCACTGAAGGCATTTCAAACATGGCATCGAGCATAATTGTCTCACATATTGAACGTAGTCCACGTGCTCCAAGCTTGAATTCGACAGCTTTATCAACAATATAATCCAAAACCTCATCACTGAACTTCAGCTCAACACCATCCATTTTAAATAATTTTATGTATTGTTTGACAAGTGCATTTTTAGGTTGCGTTAAAATTGCCCTTAATGCATCTCTGTTAAGTGCATTCAGATGAGTTAATACGGGTAATCTTCCGATGATTTCAGGGATCATACCATAAGACCTGAGATCTTGTGGAGCAATATATTGCAGAAGATTATCCTTGTTGATGTTTTCCCTAAGCTTTGTGGTTCCATAACCCACAACCTGGGTATTAAGCCGTTGTGCTATTCTTTTCTGTATACCTTCAAAAGCTCCTCCACAGATGAAAAGGATATTTTTTGTGTCAACAGGTATCATCTTTTGCTCCGGATGTTTTCTACCGCCCTGTGGTGGTACATTAACTATTGAACCTTCGAGAAGTTTCAATAATCCCTGCTGAACACCCTCGCCTGATACATCACGAGTGATTGAGGGATTATCGCCCTTTCTTGCAATTTTGTCTATCTCATCAATAAAGACAATTCCTTTTTCAGCAGCTTTGACATCATAGTCAGCATTCTGAAGCAACCGGGTAAGAAGGCTTTCGATGTCTTCTCCCACATAACCGGCTTCAGTCAGAACAGTTGCATCGACTATTGTAAAAGGTACGTGCAGCATTTTGGCAATTGTACGGGCAAGAAGTGTTTTCCCTGTACCTGTTTCCCCGACAAGAATAATATTTGATTTTTCAATCTCTATATCATCGTTGTCAGGTTTCTGCATCAACCTTTTATAATGGTTATACACGGCAACAGAAAGCACCTTTTTTGCATTCTCCTGCCCGATGACATATTGATCGAGAAAATGTTTTATCTCAGCCGGTTTAAGAAGATTGATCTTGTCAAATGCAGGATTTTTTTTGCTGCCAAGCTCTTCATTCATTATTGCACTTGCCTGCTCAATACAATGGTCACAGATGTGACCTTCAAGCCCGGCAACAAGCATATTGACTTCTTTCTTGGTCCTGCCGCAAAATGAGCATTTATCCATTAAGCAGTTTTTTGCGATTTTTCAAGTATTTCATCAATCATTCCATAGTCTTTTGCTTCCTGTGAAGTCATCCAGTAATCCCTGTCGGAATCCTTTTCAACTTTTTCAACAGGATTACCTGAATGGAAAGCAATGATCTCGTATAGTTCCCTTTTAATTTTAAGTATCTGTTTAACTGATATTTCGATGTCTGAAGCCTGGCCTTCTGCGCCACCCAGAGGCTGATGAATCATTATCCTCGAATGTCTCAAAGCTGATCTCTTGCCTTTTGTTCCTGCGGTAAGAAGTACTGCGCTCATTGAGGCAGCCATCCCTGTGCAGATTGTTGCAATGTTGGCTGTAATATACTGCATTGTGTCATATATACCCAAACCGGCATAGACTGAGCCTCCGGGAGAATTGAAGTATATCTGTATGTCTCTTGTGGGATCAGCAGAGTCGAGGTAAAGTAACTGTGCCTGGATGATGTTAGCAACATAATCATCTACAGGAAGTCCAAGGAAGATTATCCTGTCCATCATCAGACGCGAGAAGACATCCATTGATGCAACATTAAGCTGCCGTTCTTCAATAATAGTTGGGGAGATATAGCTGTTTGCAACAGAAGTGTACCTGTGCAGATTCAGACTGCTTATTCCGCGCTCGCTTCTTGCGAATTTTCCGAAATCGTCTAGAATACTCATATTTTTGTTTCTTTTTAATTTAAACCACAAAGATAATAAATAAACAAATATACCTCCCTTGCTGGCCGCAAGGGAGGAAATCTTAAGTTCCTTTGCTTTTTCTCAGACAAAGGAGATTAGTTTTTTGTTTATGCTTTTTGTTCTTCGAAAAGTTTGTTGAATTCGTCGGAGCTGACGTTCTTATCAACAATACTTATTTTTTCTTTAAGAATAGAAATCACTTTTTCATCAAGTATTTTATCGGCAATACGCTTTGCATCATCCTCTCTCTTAAGAGTTTCTTTGGCATATTTTTCTATCTGCTCGTCTGTTGCGTAGTAGAGACCGTATTGCTGGAACTGGTACCTTGTTATTTTTGATGCTTCTGTAAGTAGTTCTTCCTCACTTATCTTAACATCATTATCTCTTGCAGTTTTGTTTTTGATGAGCTGCCATTTGAGATCTTTTTTGAAGCTGTCAAATTCTTCATCGATCTGTTCAGGGGTCACCTTATCATTAACTTTAAGAAGCCATCTTTTAAGAAAAGCTTCCGGTAGATTAACATCTATTTTATTCAGAGCAAGGTCTTTAACATCAATCATTAGTTTGTAATCAGTCTCCCGTGAAAGATTTGATGATATCTCTTCATCGATCTTCTTCATGAATTCCTCCTCGGTATTGACTATGCCTTCGCCATAAATTTTTCCAAAGAGCTCGCTGTTTAGTTCAGCAGGGTAAAAGCGGGATATACTGTTAACTGTGAAGCGGAATTTTCCATTGAGATCTTTTACTTCATCAGTTTTCAGTTTGAGGATACCAGCAATCTCGTAGTCGTTGGGATAAGCTTTTCTAAGTTCGAAATCAACAGTTTCTCCTGTTTTCTTTCCAATGAATTGAGCTTTAATTTCTTCATCCTTGATTACGTCAATACCGAGAGATGTCTCTTCAGCAGCAGGTCCTCCATCGATAATATTTCCTTCATCATCAATAGAAGTTATTTGGCCTTTTACAACATCTTTATTTTCAATAACTTCAACATCGTTAAGGTTGCCAAACCTCCTGGTGTAATTTTCAATATAATTATTCCTCATCTTTTCATCGATGGAGATATTATATTTTGAAACCTTATCTTTATTTGAAAAGTTCAGATTGAGCTCGGGAGAAAGTCCGACTTCAAATGAAAAGGAGAAATCATCCTGGTTATCAAAATCAATTCCATCAAAGTCTTCAGTTTTTGGAAGTGGATCACCAAGTATCTCAACTTTCTCTTCTGTTAAATACTTCTGGAGATTTTCAGAAACGACTTTGTTAATCTCATCGAATTTAACAGCTTTGCCATACATCTTCTTTACAAGACCGATTGGAACCATCCCCGGGCGAAAACCCTTAATGTTCGCTTTTTTCCTGTAATCTTTTAGAACTGATTCGACCCTCTCATCGTAGTCAGGTTTTTCAACCTTTACAGTTAAAACGGCATTAAGATCATCGATGTTTTCTCTTGTGATATTCATACTTAAAATGTTTGTTGTGCGGATGAAGGGACTCGAACCCCCACGCCTTAAGGCACAAGATCCTAAGTCTTGCTCGGCTACCAATTACGACACATCCGCTTAAAAAAGTCCCGCAAAGGTAATATAATTTGTTGTGATACCAAATATGAAAATCTATTTACGCAGCTCAAAGTTCTTGCCAAGATAAACTTTTCTTACATGTTCATCCTCTGCAAGTTGGGATGAGGTTCCTGACATAAGTATCTTTCCTTCGAAAAGGAGATAGGCCCTGTCAGTAATTGAAAGAGTTTCATGAACGTTATGATCAGTTATAAGAATGCCTATGTTCTTGGCCCTGAGTTTAGAGACAATTTCCTGTATATCTTCAACTGCTATGGGGTCTACTCCGGCAAAGGGTTCATCGAGCAAAATGAATCTGGGTTTGAGTGCAAGAGCTCGGGCTATTTCTGTTCTCCTGCGTTCGCCGCCGGACAATTGGATACCTTTGCTGCCCCTTATTTTCTGTAGACCGAATTCATTGAGGAGACTTTCGAGACGTTCTTTTTGTTCTTCTTTCGAAAAATCAGCCATTTGCCACTTTTATAGGTTCCCACTCCTATTGAATGGCGATACTTGCCTTTATTCTCCGTCTGAACTGTAACGGAGTAATATTATTATTGTTTTGCTAAAGAAGATTT
>DATALD010000047.1:0-8496 GCA_036261255.1 Bacteroidales bacterium | reverse complement strand
GTTGTTACATTACCATCAGCTATCTTGGCTGTTGTTACATTACCATCGGCTATCTTAGATGTAGTTACATTGGCATCAGCTATCTTGGCTGTCGTTACTGCTGCATCGGCAAGATCTCCCGTCACTACCTGCCCATAACTCGGTTCCCCTAAAGCGTTGCCATGAAGCACCGTGGAGGTCGTTCCAGCCTGTCCCTGCACTATCTGTGTACCATTTGAGATCATTATCGATGAGCCTGAAAGCGCAGTACCTGAGTTGGTACCTCCCCTTGCTAGATCTATTACCGATCCATTCCAGGTACCAGATGTAATTGTTCCAACACTGGTAATATTATCCTGTACTGCTGTTGGCAGAGTTGAAGATATTGATGGAACACCTGCGTTGTCTGTAACAAGCACACCATCATTTGCGGTGGAAAGTCCTTCTACTGTGTTTGCTCCGTTTGAAAACAATACGCTGCTTGCCGGATAAGTGTCGGCAAATGTTGAAGTACTGTATGTATTATTCGTTCCGTCTGACCTGATTATTTGTCCTGCGGTTCCTGAACCGGAAGGATATGTAGGAAGACTCCACGATGGAGCTGCCGCCCCATTCGATTGTAATACCTGGCCTGTTGAACCATTACCTATTGTAGAGGGCGCACTTCCGGCTCCTCCACCTATAACAACAGCATTGGAGTTGAGCAATGCAGATGACGACATTGTTGTTGTTGAATTATAATAAGGTATCCCACCTGATACCCCGCTGCTCAAACCCGTACCGCCATTAGGTACTGCTAGGGGATTTGTAAGTGTAAGACTGTTAAAAGCAGGATCAGGAGCTATCCCCACCGTAATACTTCCCGGTGCATGTGTTATCTCAATATTCGGTCCTTCAATAAGTGTCTTGTATTCATTAGCAGTTCCGTCACCTGTAACTCCCAATATCTGGTTACCGGTTCCAGAGTTGATAGTTCCTATAGGTTTCCAGGTGCCATCATCAAAATAGTAAAACGATTTCTTGTCTGTTGCATAAACAAGAAGTCCCTGGGCCGGGGCAGGAATCGACATCATATTTGTATATGTCATTCGTGGCGCAAGAAAACCTTTAAAGTCGCCCGATGAATATCGCAACTCCAGGATCGCTGATCCATCGGGGGTAATTTCCGCCTCGCTTATTCCAACTCCCTGGGCCGACAAATCATGCCAGCCTCCTGCAAATAAAAATACCACCAGGAATACTAAAATTCCGGACCACGAAGTTTTTCTTGATGATGTTTTCATAACATACCTCCTGATTCCTATTGAGAAAAATATCTTTAATATCTTGTTTATCAAAACCATATAATCGTTATACACAACTTAAGTCAATACAAAAAAAGCACTGCCCGACCTCGTTTCTTTTTTTTTTAAAGTCGATCAATGCTCAATAATACTTCATCATCCGACAGGAAACCTGCCGGAAAAAATCAAGTCTTTACAAGACTAAAAACTCCCATCAGAGTTGCATCAAGGCGCTTCTAATGGAAGTTTTAAAGATAAAAATTTATTTGAGATTTCAAACCCCGTGTAAATACCTCAAATTATTAGCATCGCATCGCCGTAAGTTCCGAACCTGTATTTCTCCTTTACGGCTGTTTTATATGCGTCAAACAAAAGATCATACCCGGCAAATGCAGAAACCATCATCAACAATGTTGAAAATGGAAGATGGAAATTGCTTATCATCATGTCAGGCACTTTAAAATCATAAGGGGGAAAGATAAATTTATTTGTCCAGCCATCAAATGGCTTCAGATAACCATCTGTTGAAACCGAACTCTCAAGTGTCCTTACTACTGTTGTTCCAACAGCACATATCCTGCTCTTCCTGTCCTTGGCAGAGTTCACAATGTTAACAGCATCATCGCTTATAAGTATTCTTTCAGAATCAACTTTATGCTTTGTTAGATCTTCAACATCAACACTCCTGAAGTTGCCAAGACCCACATGAAGCGTTATCTCAGCAAAGTCAACACCAATTATCTCAAGCTTTTTCAACAACTCCCTGCTAAAATGCAATCCTGCTGTAGGTGCAGCTACTGCTCCTTCGTGCTTTGCAAAGATTGTCTGGTACCGGTCATTATCCTCCGGCTCAACCGGTCTGTTTATGAATTTTGGCAGTGGCGTCTCACCCAGGCTGTACAATGTCTGCTTGAACTCTTCATAACTTCCGTCGAAAAGGAACCTGAGTGTCCTTCCTCTCGATGTTGTGTTGTCAATAACCTCAGCAACAAGCAGATCATCCTCACCAAAATAAAGCTTGTTTCCAATCCTGATCTTACGGGCAGGATCTACAAGAACATCCCATAAACGCTGCTCCCTGTTAAGCTCTCTTAAGAGGAAAACCTCTATTTCAGCGCCAGTCTTTTCCTTGTTGCCATATAACCTTGCAGGAAAAACTTTTGTATTGTTGAACACCAAAACATCATTCTCGTTGAAATATTCTGTTATTTCCTTAAATATTTTGTGCTGAATTTCGCCTGTTTTCCTGTTTAAAACCAAAAGTCTCGATTCATCGCGATTCTGAGATGGGTATAATGCAATAAGATCCTGTGGAAGATTGTACCGGAATTGTGAAAGTTTCATAAAAATGTTTTATAATAATTTAAAGATTCCTTTATACGCAAGATTATGTCATTTGTTTCAAAAAAATTAACTTTTTTTTAAATGCGCTTATAATCAACATCATGCAATGTCAATTTGTTCCAGCTTTTTTGAAAACATTTCAAGATCATAAGCTTCTTCAACCCTGAATCTACCAATAGCTGTTCTTTCAAGCGCTGATAAATATGCACCGCTGCCAAGTGCAATACCCAGATCGCGTGCAAAAGACCTTATATAAGTACCTTTGCTACATACTATCCTGATTGAAACGTTTGGCATACTAAAAGATAGAAGTTCAAGATCTGCAAAATTAACTTCAACAGGAGTCAACTCTTTCTCAACGCCTTTTCGCGCAAATTCATAAGCTCTCTTACCATCGATAAGCTTTGCAGAGTATATAGGTGGCATTTGCATCTGTCTTCCTTTAAACTTTTCAAGTGTTTCCGACACAAGCTTTTCGGTAATGTGGTCAGAAGGAAATTCTTTATCTGTCTCTGTCTCAAGATCAAATGATGGTGTTGTTTTTCCAAGGTAAAGCGTAGCAACATACTCCTTGTCGAGATCGCGGAATTCTTCTATCCTCTTTGTGGCCCTGCCGGTGCATATTATCATTAACCCTGTGGCAAGGGGATCAAGTGTTCCGGCGTGACCAACCTTGATCTTCTTCAGGCCGAACCGGCTCCTGATCATAATCCTCACTTTGTTAACAAGGTCGAAGGATGTCCAGTATAAAGGCTTATTGAAACAGAGTACCTGTCCCTGTTCGAAAATATAAAGTGGTTTATCCAAAGAAAATACAAATAACTCCAACAGTTATACAATAGACCGAGAACCAGATAAGCTTACTCTTTCTAACAAGTGATATCATCCATTTACAGGCAGCATAACCTGAGATAAAAGCAGCAATAAAGCCTGCAAGAACTATACTTAAATCCACATTTCCGGGACCTGATTCAAGTGATAAGATTTCAAGAAGGTTAGCGCCAAGAACAGGTAACAGAACCATCAGGAAAGAGAACTTGGCAATCTCATCTTTCTTATTCCCGATCATGAGACCTGTTGCAATTGTTGAACCAGAGCGCGAAATACCCGGTATAACTGCAATAGCCTGTGCAATACCTATTATAAATGCATCTTTATAACCGATGTTTCTCTCACGTTTTTTCATGAAATGAGCAGCCGCAAGAATGGTCGCGGTAACAAGCAGCATAGAACCTATAAAGATAAGGTTGCCATTGAATAAGCTTTCAATAGGATCTTTGAGTAATACTCCCGCAATACCAACAGGAATCATCGACAACAAAATTTTCAGGACGTAATGAGTCTCTTCATTCATCCGGAACTTTAATGAGCCGCTGATAAGCTTAAAGATTTCCTGCCAGAAAACAAAAATTGTGCTGAGAACGGTTGCTCCATGAACTGCAAGTGTAAAGTAAAAGCTGCTCTCGGGGTCAACGCCAAACAATGCTTTGCCAATCTCGAGATGCCCTGAGCTGCTTACTGGCAGAAACTCAGTTGCTCCCTGGAGCAATCCAAGTATTGTTGCTTCAAAAAAATTCATTAGATGATGTTATTAATTAATTCCAGTTTATTTTCCAGTATCCTTAGGTTTCTTCATAATGGCCCATATCTCGAATATGAACCCTGCAAGAACAACAATGGGAGCAAGTGTTATCCTGCGAAAACTGAATATCTCTTGATTAAATTGGTTTGGATCTTCCGATTTACCACCAAGCATAAGAAGAAAGCCTGCAACAATTATTGCAAAACCAATTGCAAGCAATTTGTAATTCTCTTTGCCAAGTGCAAAGTCGGTTTTAGTCTTATTATCATTCTTTGCTGTCATAATATCAGGAATATAATTTGTCTTCTGGAATGTTGAGATAACGGTTAACCGAAAAATAAGTTGATACAATGCTTATCAGGAGTCCTGAAACAATTATCGCTCCTCCCAGAAGCAATAACATCTCGGGACTTTCGAAACTTAGTATCATGAAAAATTCTTTCTCGATGAGATACAGTAACCCGGTGATGAGACCGATTGAAACCAATGCAGCAATAATGCCATGCATTGCACTTTGGGCAAGGAATGGCTTCCTTATGAAACCTCTTGTTGCTCCAACGAGTTGCATTGTTCTTATAATGAATCGTTTCGAATATATCGATAGTCGTATAGTATTGTTTATTACTGTAATAGCAATAACAAACATGAATGTGCTAATTATCAGAAGGAAAACGCTTACTTTTCTCACATTCTCGTTTATCAGAATAAGTAGTGATTCAGGAACAAGCACTTCCTTAACAAACGGGAACTGCATTACATACTTCTCAATTTTGGCGACACTGTCGGGACTTGTATAACTGGCATACAGGTAAACATCAATTGATGGAGGCAGAGGGTTATCGCCAAGGAAATTAATAAAATCTTCTCCCAGTTCCTCCTTCATTTTTGCCGCTGCTTCATCTTTAGAAACATAAGCTGTTGATTTTACATAATGCTTCGCATCAAGATCCTTCTCAAGCATCCTTATGTCAGCTTCCCGGGCATTATCATCGAGAAATATTGAAAATGAAAGGCTTTCCCTGAAATAATCTGAGAGTTCTCTCGCGTTAATAATTACAAGACCAAGTATTCCAAGAAGAAACAATACAAGCGAAACGCTTATAATCAGAGTCAGGTGTGAACCTGCAAGCCGAGACCTGGAATAGCCTGGTTCTGTTTTCTTCATGCCTGGAACTTAATCAAGTACAGTAATCCATCCAAATGGATCAGGTTCATCACCATACTGTATCGCAACAAGCTTGTTGTATAGTTTCATTGATACAGGTCCGGGTTGGCAATCTTTACAATACTGGTATATCTTGTTAGTTTCAGGATCGAATACCTTCGCAATAGGACTTATAACTGCTGCTGTTCCGCATGCACCAGCTTCTTCAAATGTGCTAAGTTCTTCAACAGGGATCTGTCTTCTTTCAGTTTTCATCCCCATGCTCTCAGCAATCTGCAGAAGACTCATGTTCGTTATCGAATTAAGTATGGATTCTGATTTAGGAGTGACGTATGTGTTATTCTTAATCCCGAAGAAATTGGCAGGACCGCATTCGTCGATATACTTTTTCTCTCTTGCATCAAGAAAAATAGTATTTGCGTAACCGGCATGCTTTGCATCGATCAGTGCGCGGAGACTTGCTGCGTAATTACCTCCTACTTTATATATCCCGGTTCCTTTAGGAGCTGCCCTGTCAAAGTCGCGGCAGATAAGCATATCAACAGGCTTAACACCTTCCTTGAAGTAAGGTCCAACAGGTGTTACGAATACAAGGAAAGTGTATTCTGATGATGGTTTAACACCAACTTCACCACCACTACCATATAATAATGGTCTAATATAAAGAGATGCTCCGGATCCGTATGGAGGCACATATTTTTTATTTAGCTCAATAGCTTTGAAAATCGCTTCTCGAAACAATTCAATTGGAACCTCTGCCATTTGAATACCCTCGGCAGACGAAATCATCCTTTTTGCATTTTCAATCCAGCGGAATAGCCTGATTTTTCCATCTTTACCCATATAAGCTTTCAGTCCCTCAAAGGCTTCCTGTCCATAGTGAAGTCCTGTGGCAGCAATATGGATATCAATGTATTCCGATGTTGATATTTCCATTTTGCCCCATTTGCCGTTGCTGAATTTGTAACGGATGTTGTAATCTGTCTTTACGTACCCGAAAGGCAGATTTTTCCAATCTGTAATTTCCATATTAAAATAACGTTAAAAAGAATCGGTAAAAGTACATTTTTTATGGTTTATTTCTGCCACTTAACCATAAAATCAGTCTTTTTCAAGAATATTTATCTGCTCTGTCAGAGGTATGTTTCTCAGAAACCTGGCGGTTTTGGTCAGAAACTCATGTCCTTTGAGCAGTTTTTTCTCGCTTTCAATCCAGTCTTTCTTGTTTGTCGACTTACCATATTCTGCACGTTCTCTCAGCAGCTTTTCTGAAAGTTTCATATAGTCGACACGACCCAGATAATCAAACATGGCATCATGAAGTATCTTGTCGCTTATTGTTTCAGCAGTGTTGTTGTATGCATTAACAATGAGCCGGGAGGTTGATTCAATTTCAGTTTTCCCAATTGAATATCTCTGCAGAATTTCCTCAGTTACGCGGATCGTTGCTTCCAAAGGGTTTTCATAATCGTAGATATACCCCGTGTAAAGGAACATTGATGCAAGTTTTAATACAATGAAATCTTCATCGGACAGCTTTTCAGATGTAGCCAGCAATTCAATATGATTTGTCAGGCTCTTCACCATAGCAGCATTATGAAAATAGAGGTTTGGTGATGCCTCATCGTCAAACAACTTAATTATTGCTTCTTCAATGTCGAGCAGCTTTATCATCAGCATTTTATTGAAGAACAATTTATTAGGTCTGCCTTCTTCATCGCATAAACCCGGAACTATACCTGTAACAAAGTACATCTCAAGCTCACCTTTGTATTTTACAGGCATCCTCCCGCGGAATTCACAGGTAAAGAATTCCCTGACGAACTCATAAGTTGTCCCCGATATATTTATTTTACCTGCTTCTCCTGATGACTCCATACGGCTTGCAGTGTTCACCGTATCGCCCCAGATATCATACGATAGTTTTTTCTGACCCACTACTCCCGCAACAACAGTCCCTGTGTGAATACCAATCCTGATATCCCAGTATTTCATCCCTTGTAGTTCCGAAGCAGCTTTCAGCTTTGTCATATATGCTTTCATCTCAAGGGCTGCAAGTATTACCTCAACAGGATTTGTACGGTTTTTTTCGGGAATACCACCAGCACACATATATGCATCTCCAATAGTCTTGATCTTTTCAATCCCGAATTTCTCAACAACTGAATCGAAATGAAAGAAGAACTTATCGAGTTCATCAATAAGCACCTCCGGGTTCATCTCTTCAGCAATCTTCGTAAAGCCCTGGATATCTGAAAACAAAACTGTAACAAAATTGTATTTTATCTTTGCTGCCTTTCCCTTCGACATAATTTCGCTTGCAGTATTCTTAGGGAGTACATTTGCAAGAAGGGCTTCACTCTTTTCTTTCTCAATAATAAGATCTTCAGTTCTTTTGTTTATTATTTGCTCAAGCATGTACTGCTTTCTTGCAAATATCAACTGGATCTCTTCATACAAAGCCCATAGAAAAAGCAATGCCAGTATGCAATACATTACAATGGCAGCAACAGACAGGAACCATGGAGGAAGTATATAAAGCTTGATTCTTAAAACAGATTCAGATGTGTTCCCTTGTTTTATCATTGTATGAAAAACATACCTTCCCCCGGGCAAATTTGTATATTCTTTGAATCCATGTTTTTGTCCTTCGATCCATTTTTTGTCGTATCCTTCAAGGAAAAAGCTGTAATCTGTATCTCTTGTTTCATCAAATATGAACAATATATTATTCTCATAGCTCCGAAGCCTGATTTCATTTTTGAAAAAAAGATCTTTATCAATTGATCCTGAAGGAATATTTAATTCAGAATCATTATTGATGACAATCTTTTTTATTTCAGGTTTTTCCTGGGCACCAGCTATCAAAGCATTGAAAACAAGGATAGATACCAGGATGCTTTTTATAAAAGGGTTGCTCATGAACAATGATAGTCAATTCATCACCCAAATGTAAATAATTTATGCAAATATTGTCGTGCAGGTCGTGTAAGTCGTGCAGGTTTTGCAGGTCCTTTAGATTAGCATCTTTAAGTTTAATATTAAATAATGATGTTGAAAAGGGGGTTTTAGGGGGAGTTGATAACTTTGAAAGATGTTAATAAAAACCGGAGGAAACTGAAGTGAACTATATGCAGGTCTGA
>DATALD010000042.1:0-21004 GCA_036261255.1 Bacteroidales bacterium | reverse complement strand
AAAGCCGGTTATAAAACGATGGCTGTTGAGAGCCAGTCTGAAGCTGAGTCTGTTATAGAACGCTTTAAGCCAAGCCTTGCAATATTCGATCTTATGATGGAAAGTGATGACAGCGGCTTCATACTGTGTTACAAAATCAAGAGAAAATATCCCGATGTGCCTGTCATCCTTGCCACAGCGGTATCTCATGAGACAGGGCTGAGCTTCAGTCTTGATTCCGAGCGGGAACAATCATGGATAAGGGCCGACAGTTATCTTGAAAAAGGGATAAGACCCGAACAGCTTGATCAGGAAGTAATGAAATTGTTAAAACTTTAAAATGGCTGTTCTTAAAGTACTTGTTATCGACGATGAACCTGGAATCCGCTCGGGAGTTTCAAGGATATTGAATAATTTTCATGTCACATACCCTTTTATGGATGAAGATTATACTTTCAATGTAACTGAAGCTGCAACGGGTGAAGAAGGTGTTACAACACTTGAGCGGGAATTGCCTGATATCCTTCTTCTTGATAATAAGCTCCCGGGAATGCAGGGAGTTGACGTTCTTGAATTCATCCGGAAAAGGAATTATGACATTGTTGTTGCTATGATAACATCATATGCTTCACTCGATGTTGCCATAAAAGCCACACGTGATGGGGCCATTGATTTCATACCAAAACCCTTCACTCCACAGGAGTTGAAATCAAGCATCGAAAACATAACAAAGCAACAATACCTTAAACGGATTACACATAAGATGCAGCAGGAAGGGAAAAAAATAAGGTACCAGTTCCTTTCCGTGCTCTCTCATGAACTCAAGGCTCCGCTGAATGCAATTGAAGGTTACCTTAGGATGATGCAGGAAAAGCAGGCAGGCGAGCTTGTTGATGATTATGCAACCCCTATAGAAAGATCGCTGCAGAGAGTCCAGGGAATGAGAAATCTCATTATGGATCTTCTTGATTTCACAAAAATAAGGCTTGAAAGGAAGGATGAAAAAATCCAGGAAGTAAGCCTGAAAGAAGTTGCCTCAGGAGCAATAATTACTGTTCAACCTTATGCAATCCAGATGGATGTAACAGTTAAACTGAAAGTCAGTTCGGATGTTTGCATAATGGCCGATCCCTCAGATATGGAGATAGTTTTTAACAACCTTCTCTCTAATGCCGTCAAGTATAATAAGGTAGGGGGAAGCGCAGAAATATCAATTGATGATGCTGACGGTGATGCTTTGATCACTGTATCTGATACCGGCATAGGCATCACGAGTACAGATACCGAAAATCTTTTTACTGAATTTGTCAGGATTAAAAACGAAAAGACAAGGAATATTTCAGGAAGCGGACTGGGCTTATCTATTGTGAAGAAAGTGATTGAATTATATCATGGAACAATTGATGTTGAAAGTACACCTGACGTAGGTTCAACATTTACTGTAAGATTACCTAAAAAGGCTGTCAATCTGAGCTGAAAATTTAATATATTTATATTTAGTTTTTTACATGGAAATAATTGTTATATGAAATTACCTGGAAAAACAGTAGAACGACTTAGTGAATACAGAAGGACACTTCTGGATTGTCTTAAAGAGAAGAAAAACTTTATCTTTTCGCATGATCTTGCTGCACGGCTTCATATAACGGCAGTGCAGGTAAGGCGTGATCTTATGTTGATTGGCTATTCAAGTGTTCAGAGAAAAGGCTATGATGTAAGAGAACTTATCGATACAATTGGAAAAATAATCGATTCGGAAAAAAGCCTGAATGTAGCCGTTGTGGGAATTGGTAACCTTGGACGCGCAGTTGCCGGTTATTTCAAAGGTAAAAGATCGAAGCTCAATCTTGTAGCATCATTCGATAACGATCCTCAGAAAGTTAATAAGGTTATCTCGGGTGTAAAATGTTACCCTTACAGTGAAATTGAGAAGATTTTAAAAGAGCTCGACATCAGGATTGCAATTCTCACGGTTCCGCCTGACAGTGCTAAAGAGATAACTGAAGATCTTGTCCGGTTCGGAATAAAAGGAATGCTGAACTTTACGACTATTGCTCTGAATGTTCCGTCTGACGTATACCTGGAGGAATATGATATGATAACTTCAATGGAGAAGGTTGCATATTTCGTGAAGGAGAATAAAGTATAGACATTCCTTTTTCATGAGGATATTCCGAAGCTTTGACGAAGCTGCCGTGATTCGAAATCCTGTTGTCACTACCGGATCTTTCGACGGTGTTCATATCGGCCATAAAACTATACTTAACAGGCTTAAAATGCTTGCTGAAAAGTATGATGGCGAATCGGCGCTTATAACTTTCGATCCTCATCCACGAAAAGTTCTGTACCCTGATACGGCTGGGAAAGATCTTAAGCTTATCAATTCCCAGGAGGAAAAGCTGATGATGCTCAGTAAAGCAGGCCTCGATAATGTGATTATTGTAAAATTCGACATTGAGTTTTCGAGAATTACGAGTGAACAGTTCGTGAGAGATCTGCTTCACAATAAGCTTCACGCACGGGTGATCGTTGCCGGTTTTAATCATCATTTCGGATTTAACAAGGAAGGAGATTATAAACAGCTTTGGAACTGGAGAGAGCTTTATAATTTCGAGGCTGAAGAGATTCCCGAACAGGAAGTTTATCATGAGACTGTCAGCTCTACAAGAATACGACAGGCAATAAACGAGGGATATATACAAAGAGCTAATGCCTATCTCGATCACTACTATGTTATAATGGGATCTTCTGAAAAGTTTATTCCCCCTGTAGATTCGGGTCTTCCTTCCCTCCTGAAGATCCGGGTTGTTGAGGAGAGTAAACTTATCCCTCCATCAGGTGTTTATGCTGCATCAATCGAAGAAGGAAATGTATGCAGAAAGGGTATGATACTGATTTGCAGGAAAAACTATGAGACACCACAGATTCTTGCTGATGTAATGGATGGCAATGATATTGACCCGGGATCAAAGCTGACGCTGTATTTTCATAAAAGAATAATCGGTTCAGTATGCCTTTCAGATGAAAAATCAATTCCTAAGATAAAACACGCGCGGGAAGAAATTGCCGAGCTTATTTTTTAAGTAATTTCTTTTGATAAATGAAAAGCCCTCATTTGCATTTCAAATGCAAATGAGGGCTGTATAATTTTCAATATTTATCTTTTTTCAGAATGAGATATGTATATGGTTGCAATGAAATACTTTTTCCCAGGCTTGTTTTTTGGCCGGTCATAACATCTGTCCATGATGTTTCTGACATCTTCTGATTCAAAGAAAAGTCGATGATCTGATTTCTCATATTGACAAGCACGAATATTTTTTCATTTCCAAGCTCTTTAAGAAATGCACAAATATCCTGATTGCTGAACGATGTAAGCTGACCACGCCTGATTGCTTCACTTTCATTCCTGAAACCAATGATTCTTTTATACTCTTTGGTTATAGCGGGATTTATTGACCATCTGATGTTCTGTGATGTAAAAGGGAACGTAAGACGGTACGTGGTGTTTACTTCCTGTCCATTGTAGATCATAGGAACACTTTTCATATAAGCTGCAGCAACAAAAGCAGCTATCGCACCTCTTTCCCCGCCAAACAGCTCAAGTGGTGTTCCATCTGATCCATTGACATCATGATTGCTTGTATATCTTACTACTCTCTGCATATCAGAGGCGCCCCTGTATTCCGAAACATTTAAACTGTCGATAAGACTCACCGGACGGTTGCTTTTGTAAATTCTCTTAAGTGTTTCAAATGTCCTGAACCCAAAGTTGTAATCAAAGCCGGCAGCAAAATGATCATTTCGTGAACCTTCCGACAACATAATCAACTTGTGACCCGTATTATTTCTCAATGTGTCTATTGCCTGCTTCCAGAAGTCGAAAGGCGGACCGTCGGAATAGTCACAGCGGAAGCCATCCACATTTGCAGTCAGCACCCAGTATTTCATCGCATTTATCATTGCCTGCCGCATTGTGTTATTCTTAAAATCAAGCTGGGCCACATCATTCCAGTTATGCCCGGGAGGACTTATAATGTTCCCATTTGAATCCTGCAGATACCAGGATTTGTCTTTCATCCACAGATTGTCCCATGATGTATGATTAGCAACCCAGTCGAGAATAACTGCCATCCCTCTTTCATGAGCACCGTTTACTAGTTCCCGTAAATCATCCAGTGTCCCAAATTCCGGGTTAACAGATAAATAGTCACTTATGCAGTATGGCGAGTTTACGGATTTAAACTTTCCTACAGGGTAGATTGGCATAAGGTAGATCAGATTTACTCCCAGATCCTTTATTGAATCAAGTCTTGGGATTATCCCTTTAAAATTACCTTCATCGCTGAATGCGCGAATATTGATCTGATAGATTGAAGCGTCACGGGGGTCCGGAACTTTATTGTAAGGCGTGCCATACTGAACAATCTTCTGGTGTTCAGTAGCAGTTGATTTCTGTTCCTCAGGAAGATTGCATGAGAGAATTACAAAATATGCTGCTAACAGTGGGAATATTAATATTTTCTTTGTCATATACTCAAATATCTAGGTTTAAAGAATTATTTCTTTAAGATTACTGTCGAATATGCCGGAATAATAACCTGACTGTCGTTCAGATGCGCATCCTTATTGCTGAAATACAATTCTTTGAATTGAGTCATTCCGGGCTGCAATCTGAGCGTCTGGTTCACGGACGATAAATTATGAAGAACAAGGAGTGTTTCCTGCTGATCAGCCCTTATGAAAGCACAAATCGATTGATTGGGCTGTTCAACAGGCAATAATTCCCCGTAAGTAAGTGCATAGCTTGAATTCCTGAGACTGATTAGCTTCTTATAATAATTAAGGAGTGAAGAATTATCAGTCAATTGCTGATTGGCAGACACAACAGTTGAATCAGTTGAAAACCGCGGCTTTATCCATGAGGCTCTTATTTTATCATTTTCCTTCTTATCCCAAATAAATGGTTCGCGAATATTCTGATCCGGTTTTTTCCCCTGCATTCCAATTTCTTCACCGTAATACAAATAAGGTGATCCGGGAAGCGTAAACAGCAAGGCTGCCGCCATTTTCATTTTGTCTGCATTGTTACTGACGCTGCTCAATACACGATCCTGATCATGATTTGTCAGGAATGTAGCATCTATGTATGAAGGATTTATTTTCTTATAAGAGTCTTCTATTCCTTTATGTTTCTCAACAAGCCCTGTTGCATTTTCTTGATTTACGGCTTTTATTATTTCACCGCCCATGTCGAAATCGAACAATGCAGGTATTCCTTTCAGATATGGGCCAACTATGTCGGCAGAAGCCCATACTTCCCCAACAATGTACACGTCCTTATTTACTGTCTGCATTTCTTTTAGAAAATACTCCCACCATTTATGATTATCAGTTGCTCTTTCATCCGGGAATATGTGTCTTGCGGCATCTAGTCTGAATCCGTCAACACCCACATCTTTCAACCAGAATTTTCCGATTTTAATTACTTCCTGCTGAAGCCTTGGGTTATCATAATTCAGATCAGGCATGTTTCTCCCGAAATGTGCAAAATACAGGTAATCGCTGTTTTCAACAGCATTCCAGTTATTCCTGACTCTTCTTTGTGTTCCGTCTGCAGCAGTAATGACTGCCGGTTGAACCTTAGGATCATCTTTGTGAGCCCAGACATAATAATCCCAGTATTTGCCTTGTTCATCCTTAAGCGCCTCTTTAAACCATTGATTCTGGTTTCCCGAATGGTTTAGAACCATATCCATAATTACCTTAATATTCCTTGCATGAGCTTCTTTCACAAAGTTCTTAAAGTCTTCGAGAGTTCCATAATCAGGATGAATATCATAATAATCGGAAACATCATATTTATGGTAAGATGGTGATGGATTCACCGGCATCAGCCAGATACCTTCGATACCCAGATCCCGCAAATAGTCAAGTTTTGAAGTCATGCCTTTTATATCGCCTATTCCGTCACCATTTGAATCGGCAAAGGACTGGACAAATATTTCATAAGTAATACCTCTTGGCCATTTACTGACTGTTTGTTTTTGCTGGGCATTTGTGCTATTGAGCGATAGCAAAAATGCCAGTGTAAGGATATAACCTTGAATTCTGATTCTCATAATTTTATGAATTGAATATTTAAAAACTAGATTGTTGTCATTACTTAAGATCCAGTATAAACACTCCACGTGCAGGAACATTTATCTGAGCCGTGACATTTAATTCCTTTCCTGTTATTACATCAACTCCGGTAATATGTGAGCCTAATACCTCAGCATAACGATCCATATTCAGCGGACAATCTTTATTGCTGCCGTTTAGTATAATAACAGTCCTGTTATCGTCCTTAATTCTTGCATATACATAACAACTATTCCTGTCGGGAGCATAATGGACCAACCTGCCTTCGGTTACAGCTTTGTTCGCCTTCCTCCATTTTAATAATTTCTGCATATAATCCCAGGCTTCATTTTGAACAGGTGAACGGCCAGTTGAAGAGAATGCATTAACTGTATCAGTTGCCCAGCCACCGGGAAAATCCTTCCGTATACTACCGTCTCCTTCGTCCTTTGTGCCCGTCATAAGGATTTCTGTACCATAATAAACCTGGGGTATACCTCTGGTTGTAAGGAGGAATGCGATACCCTGTTTGTATTTTCTGAGATCGCTGTCACTTTTTAAATTGAAACGGCCAAGATCATGATTATCAAGAAACACAAGTATGTTATCCGGGTCAGGATACAGGAAATCCTGGGCCAGCGACTCGTAAATTTTAAACAGGCCCTTTGATTTTCCGTCACTTGATATATTCTCATCAGTAAAAGCCTGCTGACAGATAAATGTAAGGTTAAAGTCCATAACTGTTTTAAGATATGAATCCGAGCTGTTTAACCTTGACCCACGCTGCCACCAGGCTGTGAAACCGGGGCCACTCGGGTACCAGGATTCGCCTACTATATTAAAGTCAGGATATTCATCTGTTACCTCTTTACACCATCTTGCCATGAAATCATAATCGGCATACGGATGAGTATCCTGGCGGATTCCGTCGATTCTTGCGTATTCGATCCACCAGATGCTGTTCTGAATAAGGTAAGTTGCAAGATGCCTGTTTCTTTGATTAAGGTCGGGCATGCCCCGCGTGAACCAGCCATTGACGAACTGGCTCTTTTCCGATTCGGCGGCATGGATGTCCGTCACGCTCCATTTATTATGATTAGTCTGAACATAAGTGCTGTTGTTATTGAACCAGTCTGCTGAAGGCTTGTCAGTCATCCAGAAGTGACTGCTTCCGCTATGATTAAAGATCATGTCCATAACTACTTTCATTCCAAGTGAATGGGACTTGTCGATCAACTCGATATATTCATCGTTTGTCCCAAAACGGGGATCTGTCTCGTAAAAGTCTGTTATTGCATAACCATGGTAAGAGTTCGCGCTGTTTTTTTGAACGGGGTTAAGCCATATTGTTGTTATCCCAAGATTATTAAGGTAACCGAGATTATTGATGATTCCCCGGATATCGCCCCCGTGCCGGCTGCCGGAACGTTCCCTGTTTACTGTTGCACCGTCTGCATTATCATTTGACGGATCTCCGTTCGAAAAACGGTCGGGAGTTATCAGATACAGTACATCGGCAGAATTAAATCCCAAAGCGCCTTGTTTCTTATTCCTGGCCTTAAGTTCATAAGGTTTAATTATTTTATCCCCATCCACAATGAATTCAATATTCATTGTTCCGGGTTTTGCCGTGCCGGCAATATTTAGATAAAGGAAGATGTAATTGGGATTCACGACCTTTGTTATTTCCTTAACAGTAACTCCGGGATAGCTTATATTGATCTTTGATTTTGCAATATCCTGGCCATAGATCATTATCTGCAATTCCGGATTTTTCATTCCTGTCCACCAGAATGATGGCTCGATGCGTTTTATTTCAAGTGCGGAGATTCCGGCATTGAATATCATGATAGCCGAAACAAGCAGCAGGGAATGTTTTGAACAGATTTTTCTTAAAATTGATAATTTCATTTTCAGTTGTTTTAAATAACTTAAAAGTTATCCGGATGGTTGAGGAACTCATACTTGTGAGCATGATACTATTTAATAAAAAGAATGGTGATACCCCCGCCCAATTTCCGGGGGATCACCAATTCTAATCGGATCAAACTTGAAAAGGTATCAACTCTTCACCCTCTAACCAATCTTTTTAACCTAAACTGAATTATTAATAATTTGGATTTTGTTTTAATCCCGGATTAACGCTCAGAGCTCTTTCAGGAAGAGGGAACCACTCATATTTCCTGTCACGTTTTGCAGGCAAGGTTAAACCTGGCTCAGTTGTGCGGCCGAAAAACCACCATTGTCCCTGGGTAAATTTATCAAAACGCCTGAGGTCGGTTCTGCGGCGGCGGCCCTCATCAAGAAATTCAATACCCCATTCACTCAGCATCCAGTCGAGGTCATAGTTTGTGAAGCCGCGGCTTAATTCATCCTTTGCTGTTACCCAGTCTTCCGGGGAGAAGTATCTGACGCGAATCTTATTGACCAAGCTTTTTGCACCTTCAACATCACCTGCCCTGAGTTTACATTCAGCAAGAGTGTAATAGACCTCAGCAAGACGGAATTCAACATTATCAGCTTCACGAAAATCGATTGCTGCTGCAGTGGGAAAGAACGGATATTTAATGAATCTGATGCCGGAGTTGGTTTCACCCCATCTGGGAGACATAACAGTCTCAAGGGCACGTCCTTTATTCTGGAATGTACCAACCTGATCAACATAAACAAGCGGTTGCTTGTTCCTGTCAGCATCTGCCAACAGTGGCGCTCCTGTACCGAAGTTCGCCCTCATGGGGCCCTTCAGGAACTGACCGACATAATGTCCTGCCGCATCTGAAGTGTAATTCTGGCGACGTATGTCACGGGGATTGAAACGCTGGTACACTGCTCCAAGCTTGTCATTGTATGGTGCATCGAGAAAGCACCTGGCCTGTTGTTCAGTAGCTCCTGTATTAAAATTTGCAGAGTTATCAAATGATGGAGTCAGGCATGTACAATTCCATCCGGAGTTAGGCGGTGTATAGTTAAGATAATCCTTAATCACATAAGGAAGAAATGCCATATTACGGATCCAGCCTGTATTCCTGTGAGCCGCATCGCTTGCAAACGCAAAAATTACCTCCTGGCAGCTCTGATTATTCGGGCCAAAAATTTCCTGGTAGGTATTTGCTATCTGATAGCTACCATAAGTTCCTGCAATAATCTGGTCGCATAAAGCTGCACATTCGTCGAATTTTTTCACCCCGATGAATACTTCTGAATTGAGCAGCATTCTCATTTTAATCATGCGGTTTGTAGCCTGGTTCATTCGATTAACGCTGTTCATAGGAAGTAAGCTGACAGTCTCATCAAGCTCTTTCATAATGAAGTCGTAAATGATCTTACAACCCTCATCGAAATTATCGGATACGCTTCCCGGAATTGTTGTCGTTGAGACGCTTGTATTAAGAGGAAGAACGCCACCCCACACTTCATAGATACAATAGTAGCAGTATGCCCTGAATGTTCTGATTTCAGCAATGTATGATTCTTTTTCAGCTTCTGTCATTTTAAGATCTGCTGCATTTAGCTTTTGCAGATCGGCAAGAATGCTGTTACACATACCTATTGCACCCCAGCCTTTTTCCCAGGTTACTCTTATGACTGTGGATTGTGAGTCCCATGTATGAGATGACAGTACGAACTTATAAGCTTCATCCCAACCCCATGCACCGCCATTCCAGGTTCTCCAGGTTATCTGGTCGGCTGAAAGCTCTGCAAGGTACCAGTAGAATTCCGCCAGGTCGGTCATTTCCTGGGCATAGATTGCTGAAATTGCTGATTTAACAGAAGTCTCGTCTGAATAGAATATATCCGGTGAAAGTTGGTTAAATGGCTTTTCTTCAAGGTCGAAGCAGCCATTAAACAGTATACTGGATAGTATAATGCTGCAGAATAAAATTATCTTTTTCATATTAGTGGGATTATCTTCATTTAAAACTTAATGGTTGTACCTAATGTGAGCTGAGTCGTAACAAGTGCGGTACTTCCTGTAATTCCTGGGGTCAGTCCGATTGATGTTGCAGTTGACGGATCAATACCTGTGAAGCCTGTAAATGTGGCAAGGTTGTCTGCAGAAATGTACCAGTACATGCTTTTTACCAGGTTAGTGTTCCTGAATGGTACTGTATATCCAAAAGAGATTTTCTCAATTTTGAACCACGCGCCATTTTCAAGGTAGAATGAAGAAAGAATTGACCCGTCAGAAGTAATATAATCGTATTTTGTATAGGCGGTTCTCAGAACATTCTGTGCAGCAGAGCCTTTCAACCCGTTATTCATGAGCTGTCCGTTCCACATCTTCATTCCGGCTGCTCCTCTCGTGAATATGCTAAGATCCCAATTTTTATATCTGACAGAATTTGTTAATGAGAAAAAGTGCTTCGGCGCTGTGTTCCCTATATACTGTTTATCGGAGTTATCAGCTGCTGTTTTTGGAATAGCTTCACCTTCTTTGCTCAATACAAGTAATTCGCCGTTTTCATCAACACCTGCATGTTTATAGCCATATACCTCACCAATCTTTCCACCTTCTACCAGCCTGAAATAATATTCTGAAGTGCCCAGACCGCCTCTTTGCATAAGATCAATATATGATGCCTTATATACATCATTTGAAAGCTTTGTAAGAATCGTAGTGCCATAAGAGTATGTCAGATTCATGCCCCATGAAAAGTCAGATTTTTTAATTATATCACCATCCAATGAAACTTCCATCCCTGTATTCTTTGTTGATCCCAGGTTCACAAGGATACTGTTAAAAATAAAAGGTGGCTGGGGTGCAGAGTAAGATGAGAGTAAGTCTTCTGAACGGCGGTCAAAATACTCAATTGATCCCCTAAATCTCCTGTAGATTTCAAAATCTATACCTATGTCACTTGATATACCGAGCTCCCATGCAAGATTTGGATTAGCATTTTTGCTTGGACCATAAGCTGCAACCCAGGCGCCATCCATATAGTAATAAGTGCTCTTTGAATTATATGTCTGAAGAGAAGCATAATCAGATCCGGCCTGACGCCCTGTGACGCCATAAGAAGCACGTAGCTTTAATCCATTAATGATATCCTTTGTGGCAGCCATAAATGGCATTTTTGTTATCTCCCATGATGCTGAAACTGCCGGAAAATATCCCCACTTGTTATTTACGCCAAACCTTGAACTGCCTTCATATCTGAGAGATGCCGTAGCGGTAAGGAGTTCCTTCCAGGAATAATTCACTCTTCCAAAGACTCCAACAAGCCGCGATGAATTCTTGCCTGAAGCCATGGTGGCTCTTCCTGCTGCCAGGTACGTTCCGGAGCCAATATCATTATACAGGAACTGATCAAAATCGAAGTTGTAATTCGTCATTGACATATTATCGCTGAAATTCTCAGTGAACGAGTATCCCGCAACTCCTCTTAAAAGGTGTGTGCTTGTCTTGTAAGTATAATTTGTTGTCCATTCAAACTGGTTCGTCCAGTTTCGTGTATTGCCAAGTGTAGCCCTGCCTTTATATCCGTTCCATGAGGATGTTGCGCCTGTTGATGGATAGTAGTACTGGTTCTTATTATTATTGTAGTCAATCGTGTTGTTGGCTGATGTGCTCAATGAATGTGCACCTGAATTGATAAGCTGAATTTTAGCCTCGATCGTTCCGGTTGCAAATACAGTGTTATTCTCATCGGTTACAATATTTGCTTCCTCAACAGGATTTGTTGCGTTGGTGCTTGTAGTTGGATGATTGTAAGTGCCATCATCATTCCAGATCGGCTGTGTAGGGTTCATAAACACAGTATTTGTAATCCCGCTGGGGCCTGTAAGAGCATCTGTAGCCCTCAGGTTTATTGTGGTCCCGATCTCTACAAGATCTTTAAGTGTTTTCTGTAAATGCGAAATCCTTACCCCATAGCGTGTACTCTCATTAGCTTTATCGAGGCCTGTATTGTTCACATAATTGAATGAGATATTGTACCTGCTTTTTTCAGTCGACCCGGAAACTGAAAGGTATTGGTTATTGTCATAAGAGAATTTACGTTTTAATTGACCGAGCCAGTCGTCATTGTATCCGTAATCTATGCCCCTGGCTCTTTCTACAAATTCATCGTGTCCAAGTGATTCCGGAAGTTTATGCATGAGATTGTTAGAAAAGTAGCTGTTGTAAGTAACATCAAATGCACCTTTACCGCCATCGGCCCCCATTTTGGTTGTAATTATTATAACCCCGTTTGCACCACGTGTGCCGTAGATGGCCGCTGAAGCTGCGTCCTTAAGAATAACTATCGACTCAATGTCCTGTGTTGCAACAGTATTAAGATTTCCGCCTGCAATACCATCAATTACTACAAGCGGCGTGTTTCCACCGGTTATGGATGTGGCGCCACGAATCTGGAAGCTCGATGAAGAATGGGGTGAAGCCGATGAGTTGTCAATGTTCAGACCGGCGACTTTTCCAACGAGCAATTCCATAGGATCGGAAACAGCTCCTTTTTGAAAATCTTCCTTATTAACGCTCACAATTGAGCTGGAGATTTCTTTCTTAGTCATTGATCCATAGCCCACTACAACAACTTCCTGTAATGCTATTGAATCCTCTTCCATTTCAATGTTGAGGTTCGAACTTCCACTCACTGTTACCTCCTGCGATTTCAGACCCATGAAAGAGAATACAATAATTGAGCCGTTGGAAACGCCGGTGATCGTATATTTACCATCTGCATCCGTCATGGCTCCTGTTGTAGTGCCTTTGAGGGTAACAGTTACACCGGGAACAGGAGTACCTGACTTATCAGTTACTTTTCCCGAAATAGAGAAAGTCTGTTGTGAGACTGTTGTTGAGGTTTTTAAACCGTTTTCTTCTGCTTTGACTGGTGTGTAACCAAGAATCAAAGATAAGAGTGACAGAATTCCAATCTTGCATATTCTTTGTAATGGTCTTCCTTTGCTGGAGAAGAAATCTCCCTGCGGATTTAGTTTGTGTGGTTTTTTCATAGAATTAATTGTTAGGGTAGTTATTATTAAAACATCTCAAACATTTGCTGAACTGATTTACTGTTAGCAATTTTAAAGGCATTTCTCAATGATCAGAATTTATTTAAACGAATAATAACAGGGTTAATGGGGCTTGCCAGGTTGTTATTTTCAATTGAATCAAATTTAGTCCTGGTGTTAAAAGGAGATTTATATTGTATTATCGTTCTTTTTACATTTTATCTCATTTTACATCCCTTCCATGCCAGATGATCTGATAGTAAAAAAACCTGAGAGGATTTGAAAAAACCAGTGCCTGCATCATAATGGACTTCTATTCAAATACCAATTAAGAATCAGGATACCATACTGTTATATTTAATAATCTATGGGAGTCTTAGAAGGATTTTACAAAACGATGAGACAATTATTAAAACAAAAGTTGGGAAAATAGAAGTATTTTTCGAGCCTGAAACTGGCGGGAATCTATGAAAAAACGTGCACTACCTTTTTGTTTTATTCTGAGTTTGCTATGCTCTTTATCATCGGCTGAAAATCATTATTTCAGGCAGTACCAGGTTGAGAACGGATTAAGCAATAACAATGTAACAAGCATTATCCAGGATAAGCATGGGTTCATCTGGATCGGAACCCGGGACGGATTGAACCGTTTCGATGGATATTCTTTTCATGTTTTCCGTGAAACAGACGAGAATATTAATCCTATCCGGAATAACTGGATAACAAGCCTGGCACTTGATAATGACGGGTCACTGTGGATCGGGACATTCAGGGGCATATATAAATATATCGAGAAGGAACAGAGCTTCACAACTATAAAATTCTGCGAAGGTCTTAAAGCAGACAACCTTACTTTCGATGACGAGGGTAATCTTTGGTGTATTCTCGATGGTAAGCTTGTAAAATATAATGAGCAACTGGATACTTATCAAACATATACAATACCGGATAACGGATTCCTGAGATCATTTTGCTTTACTCCGACAGGTATTATATGGCTTACTCTTTCAAATGGAATGCTTTATAGTTTTAATTACCCAACCGGCGAATTCAGCGGTTTTGATCTGTATTCCCATTCTTCAAAAAACAAGCTCGGGGATCTTACGACAGTTTACTCCACAATGTCGGGTGAGAAATTATTTGTCGGAACAACTACAAACGGCGCTAAAATATTTGATATTCAGTTACATAGCTATAGTGATATAATGCTTAAGGAGATTGAGCAGGTGGAAATATGTGTAAACGATTTCATCCAGGCTTCGCCCGACAAAGTATGGATAGCTTCTGAAAATGGGCTGTATATTTATGATTTATCTGATGAATCATACATTCTTATAAACAAAAGGCAGCTTGATCCATATTCGTTATCGACGAATTCTTTGTTTACCCTCTGTAAAGACAAGGAAAATGGGATATGGATCGGTTCATACAATGGTGGAATAAACTATTATACGCCATATCAACCTTTTCAGAAATACTATGCATATCCGGGAGAAAATGCCCTTGAAGGAGACATAGTTCATGATATTGTGACTGACAAATATGATAATTTATGGATCGCTACCGAGGATGCAGGTTTAAACAAGCTTGAAATTCAATCCGGAAGATATACTCACTATAAGCCACAATCAGGCAGACACAGCATTTCACATAAAAACTTACATGGGCTGGTCGCCGACGATAATAAACTATGGGTTGGTTCAATAATGGGGATTGATCAGATAGACATACCGGGTGACAAGGTTATTAAACATTACGATATCAGTTCCGGTAAGACGATTGTAATAATGAAAAAGACACCGGGTGGAAGAATTCTTGTTGGAACATCAAACGGGATGTATGCTTATAACAAAGCGAATGAGATTTTTGAATCTGTTCCTCAGTTTCCTTCGAATATAAAAATTCAAAGTATTCTTGAGGGTAAAGACGGTATCATCTGGGCCGGCACATTCAGGAATGGATTATACTTTTATAATCCTGACAATGATGCACATGGTAAATATCAGTATGATACAATACTCTTAAGTAGCAACAACACAATTAATGATATCTACGAGGATTCTGATAATAATCTTTGGCTCGCTACACAGGATGGAGTGAAGAAAATTAATCTCAATTCAAAAGAAGTTAAAAGTTTTACAATTAAAAACGGATTACCTTCCAACATTACCTTCCGGATACTCCCGGATGAGTCAAACAACCTTTGGATAAGTACAACTAACGGGTTAGTATGGTTAAATCCCGCAACAAGTGAGATTGACGTTTACAGGAAAGAGCATGGATTGATTACAAATCAATTCAACTACAACTCTTCCTGGAAAGACAAAACAGGAAAAATGTATTTCGGAATGGTGAAAGGGATGACAGGTTTTTACCCGAAAGAAGTCAGGGAATTTAAAACCAATGTAGAGATTTATCTTACAAATATCACTGTATATGATAATCCGGCCGGTGCTAAAAACACGATTATTCCTGTTTCCTTCTCAAATCATATTACACTGGGGAGCACGCAGTCGACCTTTAGTATAGACTTTTCATCACTGAGCTTTATAGTGCCTTCGATTACAAAGTACAAATACATAATGGAGGGTTTGAATGATAACTGGATTTATATAGACAATTCACGAACTGCATATTTTACTAAAGTGCCGGCCGGTGATTATATATTTAAAGTAAAAGGTTCTGATTTAACCGGCGCCTGGAATGAAACACCTGCCACATTAAAAATAACAGTACTTCCTCCCTGGTGGCTGTCATATACCGCACTTGCTGTGTATTTACTGATTTTTGCATTTGTACTTGCATTGATTATCAGGATGACACGGATGAAGAACATTAGGAAATTCAACCAGAGTATTAAGAATTTTGAGTATAAGAAGGAAAAGGAGCTTCATGAAGCAAAGATTAATTTCTTCACCAATATCGCTCATGAAATAAGGACCCCGTTAACACTGATTATCGGACCTGTTCAGAAACTAATTCACAGCAAATCGCTACCATCCGATGCGGAAGATTATATTTCTGTAATAGATAAAAATTCAAGAAGATTACTTGAATTGGTGGACCAATTACTTGATTTCAGGAAAACAGAACTTCAGGGATACAGGCTTAATTTCGAGAAGCGGGAGATAATTTCTCTGCTTTATGAGAATTTCAACAGGTTCAAAGACACTGCGGAACAAAGCAATCTGAGCTATGAGATAACAACTGACACCAAGCTTCTCAATATTTTCATTGATGAAGATGCATTCATAAAGATTCTCAGCAATTTATTATTAAATGCAATAAAATATGCAAAAACAAGAATTCAGCTTAGTTTCCTTTATAATGAAAGTGATGATTTTTTTACTATAGACGTAACTAATGATGGCCAGAAAATACCAAAAGCTATACGTGAAAAGATATTCGAGCCTTTTTTCAGGGGAAGCAATGCAGAATACAAATCTGGAACAGGACTAGGTTTGCCTCTTGCCAGATCTTTAGCTGAAATGCATAAAGGCACACTTGTGCTGCTGGAAAGGGAGGATGAGCTCATTACTTTCAGACTATCGTTACCTGTTAGCCAGGCTGATGTATTTAATCTGCAGAATGATATACCAGGGAAGGCAAAAGATGTCCCGATTATTAAGCATGAATATACATTAGACGCATCGAGGCAAACAATATTGATAGTGGAGGATAATGAAGAGATGAAAAGCTTTATCGGGCATGAAATCAACCTGAATTATAATGTATTAACCGCAACTAATGGTGCTGAAGCCTTAAAGATTCTGAATGAATTCAGTGTTCAGCTTGTTATTTCAGATATAATGATGCCTGTACTGGATGGAATTACATTATTGAAAAAGCTTAAAACCGAGCTTGAGTACAGTCACATTCCTGTAATTTTACTGACAGCAAAAAAGACAATTCAATCAAGACTCGAAGGTCTTGAGGCTGGGGCCGACGCATATATCGATAAACCTTTTTCAGTTGATATCCTCCTGGCTCAGATCAATAATCTGCTGAACAACAGGGATAATATCCGCAATTACTATCTTAATTCTCCTATTACAAGCCTGAAATCAATGGCTCACACTAAAGCCGATGAGAGCTTTTTAGAAGAATTGAACGAAATTATCCTTATGAATATCTCGAATACAAGGCTCGATGTGGACATGATTGCAGACAAAATGAATCTCAGCCGCCCAACACTTTATCGTAAGATAAAGGCAATATCCGATCTCACCCCTAATGACCTGATCAGGATATGCCGTTTAAAAAAGGCTGCTGAAATGATATTGGAAGGTAAATTAAGCTTATATGAGATCTCAGAGAAAACAGGGTTCAGTTCACAATCTTATTTTAGCCGTTCCTTTTCAAAGCAATTCGAGATAAGCCCCTCTGAATTTGCACAAAAAAACAAAAAAAGAAAATAAAGTATAATAGAGTTGTACGCAGTCTGGCTCAGAGCATCTGTCCGAAGAATATTGAATTGATGAATATCTTGTTTGTACCGTAAGTTATAGCCCTGAAGTTTGTATTGTCATAAATTGAGATGATTCGTCTGCCATGAACGCTTACAAATGCTGCACCTTTAATCCTTTCAATATTCGCCTTTGAACAATATCCGCTAAGCAATGGTTCCGCAGTATAAACAGCAGGATTGCTGTAAATATCCGCATCCTTTGAAGCTACACTCTCGTCTGATTTAAAAACAGGAATCCTGTCACGTGTGTAACCATAGCATAAGGGATGTGTAAGATCGAGTCTCGCCTCAAATATTGAACCAGGTATCTGGTTAACCTGCCTGTCTCCATCCCTGTTTGCATAAACCCCGATTTTTAATGAGGAGACAGCTTCAGGAATGAATTCGATATTAGCAAGCTTGTTTTTCGAGAGCCAGTTATTACCTGATTTATAGCCGATAATGGTTCCGCCGTTATGATTCCATTCCCTGATCTTGTCTATCACAGCGCTGTTCAGGTTTGGTGAACCATCAATAATAAGAACATTGTAACTATCAAGGTTGATATTATTAAATCGTTGTGATGTAACCATTGTAACAGGAATCCTGAAACGTGTATCAAGCATGTGCCAGATCTCTCCGGCATCACTGCTGTTCGCTCCTTCACCGGCAAACATTATCACTGACGGTCTTTTCAGGATACTGAATTTGCTGCTTCCGAGATCTATTCCTGAAGGAGTAAGGCCTGTTCCGACGCCATAAAAAGTTATTCCGCATTCGTTTGATGTTTTTTCTATAAGGTTCCGAAGTTCTGTCTGAGACATTTCCTGAGCAGCAACGGGTATCATTATTGTACCAAAACCGAAATCCTTGTTCAGACTGCCTTCCTTAACAGTGAACCTGTCTGTCGACACCCGTGTGCTCACTCCGGCGCTCTGCAGCATATAAAGAGCTTTTGGTGCAAGGTATTCATTCCATTCAAAGATATAAGCATAGGGATTTTCTCCTACAATTAACTTTCCTTCACAAGCGGGAGCTGTTGTGATTTCAGCTCCAATGAGACCATCCACCTCTTTTTGCGCAGTGATAGCTGAAAAGCTGATATTGAATGACATTGGCAATACCCATGTAGAGATATCATAAAATACGCTGTCTGTGAAATCTTTCACAGGTTCGAACAGACACCTGATAAACCTGTATTCATTTTGCCTGAGCGGAACGACATAACTGTTTTCGTTTTTGTAAATGATTCCGTTACTTGTAATATCTTTTCCTGCCTTATAAATCTTTATCTGATGCTGTAATAAATTACTTATGAATTGATTAACTCTGTAATTGTCCTCATGTTCGCTGAAGATGAAAGCTTTTACAGGGTATTTATCAGCTTGCTGGACAGCATCTTTGTAAAAGCTTCTTTGGCTGTCAAGCAGTTTTTCACGCATATTCATACCTGCTTCGAGAGATGACATTGAGACTTCGAATTGATTCCTTATTGCAAAAGGGAAAGAGAGAACGCCAGCTGGTGTTTCCCTGAGATGGCCTTTGACTCCTGCCTGCTCAAACAGAATGCCGACTGAACCGTGAATATCCGGATATGATGAACCTTTACCGACATAAAAATCATCATAACTCTCCTCAGTGTAATAAAGGCTGCCGATTGCATCGAGGTACTTTTCATGATATTTTCCAATTTCGGCTGTCAATCCCTGGTTGTCTGCCGGAGTCAATGGATTATTGCGGCTCTGAACCCCCGGCTGAAAAAAGAATGTTGCATCGGCTCCCATCTCATGATGATCAGTATTAATATTCGGTCTCCACCTGTAGAAAGCTGCAACTCTGCCGATCGATTCAGGATGCTGAAGAAGAATGTAATCCCTGTTAAGATCAAACCAGTAGTGATTTGTTCTTCCGCCGGGCCAGGTTTCATTGAATTCCCAGGAATTGGCGTCAGGATTATTATTAAGGCTTTTTGTAGAATTCACCCATGAGGAATGTCGTTGCATTCCATCAGGATTAAGTGACGGATCAATCAGTATTACAGTGTTTTTAAGAAGCTCATCGATTTTTTCCCCAGTAGCTGCAGTAAGATAATATGCAACAAGAACCGAGGCATTCTGAGCGCTTGATTCATTCCCATGGACTCCATAGCCCAGCTTAACAAACAGTGGCATGTTCTTTATATCGAGATTGCCTGATACGGAAGGATCGCAAAGCTGAAGATGCTTTAGCCTTATCTGTTCGATATTCTTTATATTGTCAGGAGAGCTTATTATTAACTGACCAAGCGGCCTGCCCTCATAGCTTCTTGCATATTCTTCCCAGATTGCACGGTCCGAAACGTCAGCAAGCTTAAGCATATAATACAAAAGCTTATCATGTGTCAGATGCCATTCACCGACTTCGTGACCTATAATTTCCTTTGGCGTGGGTATTGAAGGATTGTATGAAACGTCGTTTGGAAGAAAATAATTTATTGTGACCTGGCTATATGCCGGGAAAAGAATAAAGAATGTAAAAAAAAGGGAAAAGAACCGCTTCATTGTGTTAAGAATTGATTGTACACAATGATAATATTTTTTCATGAGAGAGGATCATGAAAGTGACTAAAGTGACTAAAGTGACTAAAGTGACGCGTGACTAAAGTTGTATGAGATCCGAATTCTAATACTTCATCTCTCTTCTCTTTGCATAATGCTGTGAGTCACCCCATTCACCGTATACTACTTCAGCATCGGCAAGGCTCACACGTGCCTCGAGGCAGCTCTGGCAATCCTCTGCCGAATCATCTGTGCAAGGCTTGTTATCATATAGTTTATAGCTGTCACGGTATTGTCCCGGGGTAATATTTGGCATTATTATATTTGCTCCGATTTTTACAGCTTTTTCCCTGCCAATCGGATCTATAGCCTGAAGAGCTGTTGCAGCAACAATATTTATATCCTTCATCATTATCCTCAGTATGGCTATCATCTTCAGAGTTAGATCAAAGCGTTCTTTGAGAGGCAGAAGCGTTGATGCATGTTCGATCAGCGGAGTGTCGGCATGTTCAATATAGGGGCCCATTCCGCACATATCAATATTAAAATCACGAAAGAAAAGAAGATCACCTGCAAGATCATCAGGTGTTTGGAAGGGAAGGCCTATCATAACACCGGTGCCTGTCTGGTAACCGATATCCTGCAATGATTTAAGGCAGTTGAGCCTTCTTTTGAAATCGTGCCTTGAATCATTCGGATGTATTTTTCTGTATAATGCCTCATTTGTGGCTTCCACCCTCAGCAAATACCTGTGGGCGCCGGCATCGTACCATCTTTTATAAACTTCAGGCTCCTGTTCACCGACAGAGAGTGTCACACCTAATTCGCCATGAGATAATTCTTTTATTCTATAAAGAAGATTTTCGATTCTTCCCGAAAATGCTTCAGCCTCCAGCTCGCCCGACTGGAGTGCAATAGATCCATACTTATTTTCATAAGCAAAACGGGCAGCAGCGAGTATTTC
>DATALD010000025.1:0-4858 GCA_036261255.1 Bacteroidales bacterium | reverse complement strand
TAATGATTACAAGCAAAACACATCCTGTCATCAAAATAACTCCTGCCCTGGGCAAATACATAATTTTGAAATGCCTGACAGTGATGAAATGATTCAATTGATTAACCGGGTAAATGAATATGAAGGTCAATTGATGTCATTAGGAAATGATGAAAAATACCGTTCAGTTATTAGCTGTACACTTGATGAACCTTCAGGTTTAGAAAATCAGCCATTTGATAATCCTGATTTGCTTCTGAATCATTTTATATTTCTTCAAATGAATATCAGGGTAGCTGAACAAACCGCTTTACTGCAGTTGCAGAAGAGGAACCAGTCAATTCAGGCAATTAACCAATAAAATCCTAAAAAAATGAAAAACAAATTATATTATCTCGGGATATTTTCCGGAATAGTAACTGCATCTGGCTGCATTATTAAGATCATGTACTGGCCTTTTGCAGGAATATTATTAACAATTGGATTATTATTTCTGTCGTTGGTTTTCCTTCCTGTTGCTATTGGAAACATTGTCAAACTGGAGAACGACAGGAAACTTAAGATTTTTTACATCATGACTGCCATCGTTATGGCTATTAATTTTATAGGAGCCTTGTTTAAAATAATGCATTGGCCTGGTGCAGGTGTTATCATGATGATTGCTATCCCTCTTCCGTTTGTTGTTTTGTTACCTGTTTGGGTATTCTCAAACGGAGCTGTTAATGAGCTTAATTGTAAAAATATCCTGGCTGTTATGTTCTTCTTTGGATACTTTGCGGCAATATCAAGCATACTTGCATTGGGAGTGTCCAAAAGTATAGTTGAAGATTATTCCAGACTGGCCGGAATTATTGAGTCAAAAGCAGAGGCATTGAAAGAATTGTCTGAACCGGTCCAGGACAATAAGTCATTACTGAATCCAATTAATCAGGAGGCAGATAATCTGTACTCTAAAATAAATGAGATCAGACAATTGATAAAACAGCAAGATTATCAGAATCAATCGGCAAACCTAAAGCCTGCTGTTTACTCTGATGTTAAACCAATTGCAGTTATGCAATACTTTCCAGCTCTCAAAAAGACTATTGTCAAATTCAAATCAGCTATTAAAGAACAATATGGCTCTGACAGCTGTGTTTACAGGTATGTGGAAGAAGCCTTTACTCTGTATTCCGATAACGATGAGATACCATGGGAAGAGCTATGGATAAGTAACAATATTGCTGCCTCAGCAATTGAAAGTTTGAATCTGCTTGAATTCAGGGTCAGGCTGATAGAGTTGGAATGTAATAGCTTGCTGGCATCCAATTAATTTGAATTAATTTCTGCTCTGGAATACTGTCAGGCCTGTTAGAGTTAAAATTAACAGGCCTGGCTATGATAACTCAACTTCCTGAAAGAATCTTGTAGCTAACTTTGCTAATTTTCACTTTTTCCCATACACTTCAAGCAGCTTCATCTCACCGCTCCACGCATCGATATGCCATATACTGAGATTCCTGTCCTGAAAGATTATTCCGTCCTTGCAGATGTCAGTGCGCTTTTTGAAGTTCTTGTAGATTCCTGTACCGGTTGAAACCCAGACGTTATCCAAGTGGTCCACAAACACCGAGGTGACATTCTCACCTTCGAGATAATGATGCCATGCACTGGCGTCGGCACGCCCTCTTCCGGTATACTTGTGCAATCCGAATTTTGCTGAACTTGTGTGGCTGGTAATCCAGAGGTTGTCATTTTTATCGACACTGATCTTTGGGTATTCCAGGCTCTCCTGCGGGCCGGTAGTGTAAAGCATCTGCTGACCGTTGTAGTAATACAATCTTTCTGAATCCCCTAATATCCAAGGTGTTCCGTCTTTATCCGTTGCAATCGGCCTCCTTGCCACCCCGGAGTCATACTCGCTTGTAATCTTACGAGATTCCCTTCCGTCAAATGTATAGAATCCATCTTCGGTGGAATAGTGTACGATACCCCCGGTGCCTGCTGCCACATAGTAGATCTCCTGTTTTTCAGTTTTCTTGTATCTCGTCCATGTCTTGCCGTCAAAGGAAGCAAGCCCCTTGGAAGTGCCTGCCCAGACAATATCATTGTCATCAATGTCAATATCATGAATGACATTTGTTTTCAGTACGTCACCCCAGAAGGTGCTGAGTTTCTTGCTTCCAAAGTCATACATTGTTATATTGCCGTTCTGATCTGAAGTCCAGATTTCATTCCTGTTGTCGGGTATAACTTTCAACAGGTAATGCTTCATTGCGCCCCATGAGATGTTGATATACTCATCTTCCCTGACACAGCGGACGGCGAAGCCGTATTTCCCGAGTGAGATTTTATTGCTGGTGCCAAGAACACAGGAATCATTCTTCAAGTCGGCTTTGGCCCTGATTGTAAAAATGCTCTCATAGGTCGGATTTGTCCACCAGACTCCTGAATATCCTGAAGAGATGGCACTGCCGTCTCCGGTTACCATTCCTGCCGGGAGGGCGTTGAAGCCGGATTCATTTGTGCCCGGATTGAGATTCCATCTTGTCTCGTTCCTCAGTTTCTTCCCGGCTTCCTCCGTTCCACCAAGAAAAGTAACCAGGTCCTCCCATTGAAAGACCTCGGTCCTGTATCCTTGAGGGAGCAGGCCGCGCTTGTCATGGACGGCATGCCAGTTGTACAGTAATCCGTACCCCCTGTATTTATCTTCCAGCCACAGATCAGTCCAGTCCTCATTGTTATCAAACCTGTAACACCAGGCAGGCTTGCCTTCTTCGACGGCCTTCACCCACTGTTCTGCCGTTTTTACCTGCAATATCGTGTCTCCGTTACTGAATGTGCTGACATCGAGATTTGAAGTCATCCAGAGGTACTTTCCTATTCTTACTTCAGTGGGTTCCCGGGCACTGATATCCAGGCTAAAAGGAACGAGTGCAACCGCAATTGCAAAGCATTTAGTCAAAATCTTCATGGGGAATTGATTAATGAATGGTCAACAAATATACTGGGATCTTAAACATTTTCATTGCACCGTACAAGACTGGTAAAGTAACTAAATTTAATAATACTGAAAAAGGAGTTGTGCAACTTTTTTCCTGACGAAGTGCTCCGTGCAGGGTTAACATAAATAAAACCGGTGAAGTTTTAAGGGTATGAACTCCTTGATTTCATTTGTATTCAGGTGTTTCGTAAAAAGATGCAGTTTTATTGAGGTATTTAGGGTAACGATTACCCCGTGGCGCTATTTCTTCTGTAATGGTAAGGGGGGTGAAGGTGTTTATGAACAAACCTGTCGACTCATAGAAGCCAGGCCTCACTCACTTTCCGATACAGAAATTCTTAAATATATTCCCCAGTATCTCATCAGAAGTTATTTCCCCGGTTATCTCACCGAGGTAGTGCATAGCATGACGAATATCTATTGCTATGAGATCGTCGGGGACACTGTTATCAAGTCCTTCAATTACTCTGCCAAGACTTGCCGATACATTTTTCAGGGCTTCAAAATGACGTATGTTATTTATTATAACATCATCTGAACCAAGTTTTTCTTGAATCGATGTGTCAACAATAATCTTCTTAAGTTCATCAATGCCGGTCCTGTTCTTTGCTGAAATAAATATTTTCGCCTCAGATTCCGAAATCCTGATCTTTCTTTCAAGTTCTTTCAATTCTGAAGAACCTTTGTCGATTTTATTAATTATGACTATCAAACGCTGATCTTCATCGATCAGTTTTCTTATTGAATCTGCCCGGTCATTTATCTCATCAGGAGCATCAGTTATTTCATCAAGCAGCAGGATTACAGCTGCCTGTTTAACTTTCTCATATGTCCTGTTTATACCGAGTGATTCAATAACATCTGTTGTCTCACGCAAGCCTGCTGTGTCAATGAACCTGAACATGATTCCGTCAATGCTCATTGTATCCTCAATTGTATCACGGGTTGTTCCGGGAATTTCAGAGACTATCGCTCTATCTTCACTTAATAGTGCATTCAGAAGGGTTGACTTTCCAGAGTTAGGTTTTCCCACAATTACAACCGGTATCCCATTCCTTATTGCATTGCCGGTTTTAAAGGATGAAGCGAGCTTATCAGCAACTGTCTTCACTTTTAAAACTATTGCCTTGAGATCATTCCTGTCTGCTAGTTCAACATCTTCCTCACCAAAGTCAAGTTCGAGCTCTATAAGAGAGGCAAAATGAAGTAACTCTGCTCTTAACTTACTTATCTCTGCTGAAAACCCTCCGCGCATCTGGTTAACCGCTATTTTATGTGCAGCCCTCGAAGTTGAAGAAATAATGTCGGCAACGGCTTCAGCTTGCGAAAGATCCATTTTGCCGTTTGCAAAAGCCCGCTGGGTAAATTCACCTGGGTAAGCTGAAGTGGCTCCATTGTTAATAAGAAGCTCCATTATTTTCTGGATTATATATTGAGATGCATGACATGAAATCTCAACAGAATCTTCACCAGTATAGGAGTGAGGCGCCCTGAATATGCTCACAAGAACATCATCAATGATTTCATCACCTGCTTTTATTTCTCCATAAACAATTGAATAACCCTTTAATGAAAGAACGTCTGCGTTCCTGTCAACAGGGAAAAAAATCTTCTTACATATAGAAAAACAATCCGGTCCGCTCACTCTTATAATCGAAATAGCGCCACCCTTGCCGGTAGCCGGAGCACATATAGTATCACCAGGCCTTAACATGGCCGCAAAGTTACAAAGAAAAGCTGTAAAGGCTGTAGAAGCAGTAGGCCCTATGTTTGCATAAGAAAAAGTTTCAGGAAGTTATTAATTTTGGATTTGCCGTCTAAATCAATAAAAACCTGAAACTTATGGAAACACAAAGTAACAGAAATGATTTTAGCAATCAAAACATTTATGTGGGT
>DATALD010000022.1:0-50772 GCA_036261255.1 Bacteroidales bacterium | reverse complement strand
GCTTTACGAAAGAAGGAGTTATCATTAATAAGGAATTATTGGGACTGCGATCCGATGATTTATTATATGTACAGGTTATTTGATAGGACTCTCTCCGAAGAAGAACTGCTTGACTATATTCCGCCTTACTTTTTTTATAATAAATACCTGCCTTCAATATACAGTGACGGAAAAGCATTTGAGCTTGCTTCAAGCAAAAATAAGCAGCATGATTTCTTTAATTCAAAACAGATTAATACTCCTGTAAGAATTGCGTATGTAATATCAGGTAAGCTTTATGATAACAAAAACGGACAATCAGATTTCGAGAAACTGGTGCTTGATATAAACAACTCTGATTCAAGAGTATTTTTCATGAAACCTGATGATGGCCGCGGGGGGCAGGGGATCTTCAGAATTGAAAAAAAGAGTGGGAAACTGTTTATTAACAGCCATGTTCTTACAAGGAAGATGTTTTTGTCAATTATTAAAAACAAGAACCTGATTATCCAGGAAGGTATTATCCAGAGGAAAGATTTTATGGAGATTTATTCATATTCGGTAAATACCCTGCGAACAGTAACCCAGAACTTTAATAACTGTACAAGAATTATTGCAGTTGTACTCAGGATGGGTCGCAAAGGATTATTTGTTGATAATATTTCTTCAGGAGGAATTTTTGTATTAGTTGATCATGAGACAGGCTTGCTTTCACCATTGGCCCAGGGCTGGCTTGATAAGAGAAAATTTGAAGCTCATCCCGATACAGGATTCCGGTTTGATGGCTACAAAATCGAGGGTTGGGACAAAATTAAAGAGAGCATAATCAAAATGGCCTCAAGTGCACCTGAATTGCCAGACATAGCCTGGGATGTTACCGTTACCGATAAAGGAACAATGGCAATTGAACTAAATCTTAATTATGGTATAGACAGTCTCCAGCGATGTATCGGTGGCATGAGAAGAAAGCTTAATGTAAAGCCATTTTCAGAGTCTGTAAGATAATCATACAAAATAGATTTAAATAACTATAACTAACATGCTTTTGCAAAATCTTAGAAACTCATTGAAGATGAATAATTTTCTTTATTCAACTTACATTAAATTAAATGACAGGTCATACATGGTGAACCTGATAGATTATTTCAGACACAAAGATGTCAAGCCTCTTAAGACTGTCTGGGAAGAAATGAGATTTATTCAGAAATACTGGAAATGTGATCCCCTACTATATTTCAAATACAGGTTATATGAAAAAAACATTTCTCCAGAAGAGCTGCTCGACTATATACCTCCGTATTTTTTTTATAACGTTTACATTCCACACATCTACCAAATGGAGATAATAGATATTGGTATCAGTAAGATCAGACAAAGTGAAATTTTCATCTCAAGGGGCATTCCGGCTCCACAAAAAATTGCTACAATTTTAAAAGGAATTCCTTATGACAATCAGAATAAAAAAATAGATTTCAGAGAGTTATTGAATGTTTTAGATGAGTGTAAATGTTCATCATTTTTCATGAAACCTGACCGGGGAAATGGGGGCAAGGGAATTTATAAACTCGAAAGAAAACTTGGCAGGTTTTATGTAAAGAATGTAGTTCTCGACGAGAAGCTATTGAAATCAATTACAAAAAATAAAAGCTTCCTTATCCAGGAAGGAATTACCCAAAGAGAGGATTTAATGCAGATATATCCTAAGTCAGTTAACACAGTAGGCTGATGACTCAGAATCTTAATGGCGATATAAGAGTAACTGCAGCTGTGCTCAGGATGGGGAGAAGAGGAAGCTTTGTTGATAACGTCTCTTCAGGAGGCCTTGATCTGATGATCGACACACAAACAGGAGCTTTTTTCCCGGCGGCATCAGATAGTAATAGAATAGGATTCTTCAAAAAGCATCCTGAAACAGGTTTCGTTTTTGAAGGTTTCAGGATAAGAAATTGGAAACATATAAGACAAGAGTTGGTTTCACTTGCACAGAAAGTTCCTGAGTTTCCTGACCTGGCCTGGGATATTGCTGTTACAGATAATGGTATTAAGATACTTGAATTCAATATCTTTTACGGTTTTGACAGTGTCCAGAATATGCTGGGTGGTTTACGGAGAAAAATGGGTATTTCACCTGCTTTACAACACTAATTTTTATATTGATGGAAATCAGGAAAGATTGGAACAAATCACTGGCAGACAAAATTCCACCTTCGGCAGGTGTTGTGCTAAATTATCTGCCTTTCAGCATAAGACTGGGGAAAAAATACACAGACTTCTCACGACTTGCTGTTGTTATTCAGAAAGCTGATCCTGATACGCGCCGGGATTATGTTATTTCAAAATTTGGAAGCCTCTTCGAGTATTTCAGGAGTAATAGCGCTTTTTACCATGATTATCTAATTCAGAATAATTGCAGTGTCGGGAATATTGGAAATTTGTCTGAGCTCTCAAAAGTACCATTGATAAATAAAGCCGCTTTAAGGAAAATACCAATAGATCAACGAACCCTGAAGGATTTCTCCTATAAGCAATCAAATACGGGAGGAACTTCGGGATCTCCGCTTTCATTTTTCCTGGAAAAAGGATTTTATGCCCGTGAATGGGCTCATGTACATTATATGTGGAAAAACCTGGGGTACACTCCTGCAAAAACCAAGATCACTATCAGGGGAAGAAGTATTGATGGCATCTATCAATACAGGTTCAACCAGAATGAGTTCATGATAAATGCATATCATTCATTTACATCGAGGGATTATGTTGAACTTTTGAATGTCTTCAGGAAGTATAATACTGAATACCTCCATGGTTATCCGAGCGCTATCTATAACTTTTTGAAGGAGATAACAATTAATGCTCCCATTCTCCTTGATTTCCTTCGAAAATCAATTAAAGGAATAATGTTCTCTTCAGAGTTTCCAACAACCCATATAAGGAAATATATTGAAGATATTCTGACCCCCAATACAGTTTCCTTTTACGGGCACACTGAAGGAGTTATTATGGCAGCCGAACTATTTGAAAAGAATATATACGTCCCTTTTTTATCGTATGGATATACCGAGGCTGTTAAGATCAATGATTATTACCATCTTGTCGGAACAAGCCTTTATAACTATGCTTCACCATTCATAAGATACGATACAGAGGATCTGATTGATCCTGTTTTCGATAGAAATGGTATTCTTTTAAGCTTTAGAATCGCGGAAGGTCGTCTTGGCGAGTTTGTCCTTGACAAAAAGAATAAGAAAATTTCACTTACAGGTTTGATTTTTGGAAGACACCACAGGCTTTTCGATAAAGCCAATTTTATCCAGGTAAAACAGCCATCGCCAGGGAGAATCGTAGTCTATTACTCAAGTTTTGTCCCACTCGAAAACCCGGCAGAACTGTTTGATTCCTCGAATCTTGAGATGGACGTCATTTTTGAGCACGTGAACGAGCCATTCAGGACACCAATTGGTAAAATCCCATTGCTAATAAAATAACCCTGAATTTGAAGACAACAGAAAAAGTACTTGATTCATTCAGAAGGCTTGCTTTCTGGTGTGAAAAGGAAGGCTACAAAGGTTATGATCCGTACGATGGTCTGAATAGCGCTTTATTCAGGTCAATACCTTTTGTGTCAAAGAACAGGTTTGCAAAGCTTGCATGGATACAGCTTTTTAAAAGATCACCGGTGAATCTCAGATCTTTAACCGGAGTTGAAAAGGGATATAATTCAAAGGCAATAAGCCTGTTCCTGTCGGCATTCTGTAATATATACCGGGCTGACAAAAGGCCTGAATATCTTGAAAAGGTGAACTTCTTCGCTGAAAAACTTATAGAGCTAAGGAATACATCATGGAGTGGCTCGTCGTGGGGCTATAATTTTGACTGGCAGGCACGCGCATTTTTTCAGCCCAAAAACATGCCTACTGTTGTGGCTACAACCTTTGCAGGATGTGCTCTTGCCGATGCTTATGACGTAACAAATACAAAATTGTACCTTGATCATTCGCGAAGCGCCTGCGATTTTATACTGAGGGATTTAAACCGGAGTTATGCTGATGATGGGAGCTATGCATTCTCATATTCACCTGTTGATAAAAGCATTGTTTATAATGCCTCTTTGCTTGGAAGCAGGTTGTTATCAAGGGTTTACAGCTACACACACGAAGATGAATTATCTCGGAATAGCCGTCTAAGCATGATTTATTGTTGTTCGCATCAACATGATGATGGGTCATGGCCTTATGGTAAGTACGATTTTCATCGCTGGATTGACAACTTTCACACAGGTTTTAATCTTGAATGTATTTCTGATTATATCAAATTCACCGGAGACAAAACATTTGAAGAGAATTTGAATAAAGGTTTGGATTATTACTTAACAAATTTCATAACAAATAATGGAGTACCTAAATATTATAACAATTCAGTCTATCCAATTGACATCCATTCTGCAGCACAACTTATTGTAACCAGTATAAAGAACGGTTTTACCATCCGAAATGAAAAAACAGATAAGCTTATCCGATGGACTATTGATAATCTTCAATCCAACGAAGGTTATTTTTTGTTTCAGAAGAATAAATACTATACTATAAGAATTCCATATATGCGATGGGCTCAGGCCTGGATGTTTTATGCCTTTAGTTTATACATCCTTGACATTGGAAAGGATGGTTAATTTTTACACATTTGTTATGAGATTTTATCTGTTTACCTTTACGGTAATGACCTCCTTGCTTGTTTATTGAGTAAATTATTAATAATGAAAATATTATCAGTAGTAGGCGCGCGTCCTAATTTTATGAAAATCGCTCCGTTTATAAAAGCGATTGAAAAACACAATTTGATAAACGATGATAAGATAGAACATGTTCTTGTCCATACCGGTCAGCATTACGATATTAGAATGTCGGAGGCATTTTTCAGAGGACTATCAATACCTGATCCTGACATTAATCTTGAGATAGGTTCTGGTACACATGCTGAACAGCTTGGTAATACCATGATTGCTGTTGAGAAGGTTTTTATGGCTCAGAAGCCTGACTGGGTTGTTGTTGTGGGAGATGTAAATGCAACTCTTTCATGTTCTGTAATTGCAAAAAGACTCTCTTTAAAGGTTTGTCATATTGAAGCAGGGTTGCGGTCAGGTGATATGACAATGCCGGAGGAGATAAACAGGCTTGTCACAGACAGGTTATCAGATCTTCTCCTTACACCCGACAGAATTTCGTCAGATAATTTAATTAAAGAAGGAACACCTGCTTCAAAGATCCATTTTGTAGGCAATATAATGATCGATACCCTTGAGGCTAACAGGGAAATTGCTGGAAATATGGTTCTTAGCTCCATAATCGGAAAGAACTTTATTAAAGGGGTAAATGGAACTCACCCCGGATTAAAAGATGGTAATTATGGAGTAATAACACTTCACAGGCCGTCGAATGTTGACTCTGAAGACACTTTTAAACCACTAGTTGAATTTCTTTTATCTGAGGTGTCTGAAGACATCTCATTAATCTGGCCTATTCACCCAAGAGCAATGAAACAGCTCAAAGTGATGAATCTATGGAATAAAGTGCTTTCGCACAGTTCCCTGATCCTGCTTGAGCCTGTTGACTATCACGAGATGCTCCGGTTGAATATGGGAGCAAGGATAGTCTTTACCGATTCAGGAGGACTCCAGGAAGAATGTTGTGTGCTGGGAACACCCTGTCTTACAATGCGGTGGAATACCGAGCGTCCTGTTACACTGCGCGAACATGGCGGGGTAAGCGTTCTTGTCGGAAATAATCTATTGAGAATACGGGAAGAGTACAGGAAGACTCTTTCGTTGAATAGGGTTCCATGCAGACCCGAACTATGGGATGGCAATACAGCAGGAAGAATTGTGAGGACAATAGTTGAAGTTTCGAAAGAACATAAAATATCAGTATGAAGATTGATTTTATGGGAATCCCCGTAGATTCTCATACTATGGAAGAAACAATTGCAAGGATTGATGAGGCCATTATATCAGGAGAACACATTCATCATGTTGTCATAAATGCGGGGAAGGTTGTGTCGATGATGAAGGATAAGGAGTTGTTCAACAGTGTTCTTTCATGCGATATAATAAATGCCGACGGGCAGAGCATAGTATGGGCGGCAAGATTCCTTGGAAACAGATTACCTGGCAGGGTTGCGGGTGTCGACCTTATGCAGGAATTGATAAAGCTTGCAGCTTTAAAAGGATATAAATGTTTCTTTTTCGGAGCCAGGGAAGAAGTTGTAACCATGGTTGTAAAAAGATATACAGAAGAGTTTGGGCCACAGATTATTGCAGGTTACCGGAATGGCTATTTCAACGAAGCTGAAGAGCCACTAATTGCAAAGCAGATAAGCGAAAGTGGTGCAAACATGCTTTTTGTGGCAATAACATCACCTAAGAAGGAGAAGTTCCTTTACAATTATGAAGATGTGCTTAGGAATGTAAATTTCACAATGGGAGTAGGAGGGTCCTTTGACATAGTGGCAGGCATTACAAGAAGAGCTCCAAAATGGCTTCAAAAAATGGGGTTGGAATGGTTTGTCCGCCTTACACAGGAACCCGGGCGCATGTGGAAGCGTTATCTTATTGGAAATAGTACGTTTATTTATCTTGTTATCAGGGAAAGGTTTCTTGGTAAAAAGAGAATAAATCAAATATCAAAAATTCCTGAAAATGATAATTGATCATTTATGCTTCGCTGTAAAGAATACAAGCGAGGCAATTGATTACTGGAACAAAGTATTTGGTTATGTTCAGATGACAAAAACAGTAATCAATGTAAACCAGAAAGTAAAAGTTACTTTCCTTAAGAAGGAGGGAAGCCTGACAGTTAAGTTAATAGAGCCTTTAGACGATAATAATTCACTGAAACGATTTGTTGCCAGCGAAGGAGGGTTTCATCATATTTGTTTCAGAACCAACGATATAGATCAAAAAATCGATGAGCTTAAAAAATCGGGACTGAGGGTTTTGGTATCACCGGAGCCAGGTGAAGCATTTAACAATAACAATGTTGCATTTCTGCTAGCCAGGTATGGGATGAATATCGAACTGATTGACACTGATGAAAAGGCAGGATTGTTCTGAGAAAGGATATTATTGACAAAAAAGGCTGCAAATGAGGTGCAGCCTTTTTTGTTGAGTTCTTTAAAACTCCAAATTCCCGATAAGTTCCTATCTTTACAGGAATAATCGATCGATATGAATAATCGTTTCAGGCAATATTGGGACAGGAACCCGCATAAAGGCGGAATTATTGGCGCTTTATTGGGTTTTTTTCTTGCCCATAAAGCTTTTCAACCCCAGGATTCTAATTTAAAGAAAGCCGGCAAAACGGCAGTCTTTACCGGGGCCGGTTTTTTTGCCGGACAGTGGATTGAAAAATGGCTGTCGGGGAAATAATGAGTGAATGAGTGAATGAGTGAATGAGTGAATGAGTGAATGACTGAATGACTGAATGTTTAGCGGTAGACATATTCATTCATTCGCTAATTCACTCATTCATTCATTGATTTATAATTGAATGATTGAATGATTGAATGATTGAATGATTGAATGACTGAATGTTTATCGGTAGACATATATTCATTCATTCACTAATTCACTCATTCATTCATTGATTTCAAATTGAATGACTGAATGACTGAATGTTTAGCGGGAGCTATTCAGTCATTCAGTCATTCACTAATTCACTCATTGATTTTTCACACATCGTATGCTTTTACCACCTTCTTTCTCGGTTGTGGCTTTGTAGATGTATTGGTTTGAAGCGTCGAGTCTCCGGTACCAGGCTACTGTTGGTTTGTTATTGGGGCTGTCGTCTGTTGCAGTCCAGAAGTATGTTATCTCACCCAAGGCTCTGAACTGACCATTTGTCCAGGCACGGTATCCTGAGCCTTTAGCGGAGAAGCCGGAGGAGTTATTACCGGCTCCCGTAAGCCAGCCTATTGAATCCTTCAGCTTTGCACTTGTTCCTTGTCCCCGCCATCCCCAGAATGCAATACTGTCGGCAGGTACACCAATAGTTCTTTCAAGAGTCTCAAATTCGGCATTAGTGGGGATATGCCAGCCATCAGGACAGAGCCTCCCTGTTGAAACTGTATACCAGTTATACAAGGCCCCATGGACATCCTTGTTGGCAGGATTGTTCCTGTTCCATACATACGCAGGGGTAGTAAGGATTACCCATTGCAGGCTGTCTCTTACTTCGGGAATTACAGTATTATCATTAAGATGAACAGTTCTGAGGTTATCAGCCGTCCACACCTGGTTGCCTATTTTTACTGTTTTATAAATATTGCCTTCTACATCTGCCACGGGTGTTATGAAGCTAATTTCATTCCCGTATGATGTTCCCAGGCTGTTTGTAGCATAAGAACGGACATAATAAACTGTCCCGTTTGTGAGGTCTGTTATATTACATGTGAACTCACCCGGTCCTGTCCCGCCTGGTACCTTATTGTTATCAACAGTCGGATTTATAGAAGTGCTCCAGCATATTCCTCTTTCAGTAACTTCTTTCCCTCCGTCACTAACAACATTACCGCCGGAGGAAAATGATGTTGGTGTAATTGATTGGATTGCAGCTGTTGTTACAGTTGCCATCCCGGCAGCAAGTGTCTGGAAGGTTTGAAGTTCACCGTAAGCCGTACCTTCGCTGTTTACTGCATAAGCCCTCAGATAGTAAGTGGTATTATCTGTTAATCCTGTTATAGCGCTGACAAAATCACCACTGCCGGTACCATCTGATGTGACGTTATCATCTGTTGTAGGTTCCTGTGTATCACTCCAGCAGACCCCTCGTGAAGTGATTCCTGAGCCACCATCGTCTGTGATGCTGCCTCCCGACTCTGCCGATGTCAATGTTACATTTGTAACAGGATAAGTATTTAAAGTTGGTGGATCCCCGTTTTTACAACCACCCATAAAAGAGGCGGTGAAAACAAACACCGCCAACAATGCTGCAATTCTGCTATTCATATATCTCGTGATTTTATTAAGATGAAAGTATTAAAAACCAAGACTCTCAAAATGAAGATAATATTAAGAAAGAATGAAGTTCAGATTAACTTCAGCTTACCTTGAAGCGGGAGGTATCTGTCTGAAATGTTCTTTTACAATTTTAGCTTTCTGCCTGTCTGTCAGGTTGTGTGTTTTTATCAATCCCGGATTCTGCAGATAAAGGAATTTCTGAAAACTCATTTTCATTACTGTCTTTGCCGGATTGCCAATTATGACTGAGTTCTCAGGAAACTTGCCACGAACAACACTACCGGCGCCGATAATACAATTATCACCAATGAAAGTATTTGGGAGAATTGTACAGTTAATGCCAATAAAAACATTATTGCCGATTATAATCTTTCCAAAAATATCAGCATTGTTAAGTTCCCTCCTGAAGCATCTTATTGCCCCATCGTGTGTGACAAGGTCGCAACCTGCAGAAATTGCTACATTATCTCCCAATTCAATAAGGTATGGCTCTGTCGAAAATGACATTGTATTGAAATGGCAATTTTCGCCTATCTTCATTCCTTGTTTACGAAGGTACTTTACCTTTTTATCATCTTTCGATCTCTTAAGGATGGCAATATGAATGCGTTGAAATATATCTCTGAAATCCATCGCTAATTATTTATCTTTCCTTTTAAGACCCTTTCAATTCTACCCTCTTAACTTTTTTGCCTGTCGGGCTCATACTAAGATTTTTCCTGAACTCAAAAACGGATGGGATCTTATACTGTGCCAAATGTTGAGCACAATGTCTTTTGATATATTCAGAATTAACTGAATCAGTCGCTCCCTCTTTAAGAACAATTGTCGCTTTTAATGTTTCTCCTTCAATCATGTCTTCAACTCCTTCAATGGAACAATCTACAACCTCAGGAAGTTGAAGTATTACTGCTTCTATTTCTTTGGGACTGATACGTTTCCCCCTTACTTTTATTATCTCATTTTTTCTTGCTGTAAGATAGATATACCCTTCTTCATCAACCTCTCCCAGATCGCCGGTCCATAACCATCCATCTCTTAAAGATCTCAGTGTACTCTCAATATCATGGTAATATCCAATCATTATGTTTTCTCCTCTGGCAATCACCTCACCGGTTTCACCAGGTTTTACACTTTCACCAAAGCTGTTAACTACTCTCAGTTCAACACCAGGTATTCCTTTCCCCATTGAACCTTTTTTCTTCTCATACATCTCAGGAGGCAGGTATGATAGCCGGGCAGTAGCTTCTGTCTGACCATACATAACGAAAAATTTAACCAAAGGGAATGCTTCGCGGAATTCGTCAATGAACACAGTGGCCAGTTTCCCTCCTGCCTGGGTCACATACCTTAGGTCCGGGAATTGTGTCTTTTTAAAAGTATCTGACATTCTCATCAGTATCTGGAAGTGACTTGGGACTCCTGCAAAACCGGTACAATTGTACTTTATAAGGTTACTGATTACGGTACCAAGGAAGATAAATGAGTTGTTGAATACAATTGATCCTCCTGCCCTCAGATGTGTATGAATTAAAGATAATCCATAGCAATAGTAAAGTGGAAGAACTACAAGAATTCTGTCTGATGAGGTAAGTTCGAGATATTCGAGTATTGACGAAGTATTTGAGATAATATTACGGTGCGAGATCATTACTCCTTTAGGCATTCCTGTTGATCCGGAAGTGAAAATTATCTCAGCGCAATTATCATCTGCTTCCTTTCCATCATTCCCGGGGAAATGGTTGTTTGCTACCATACTATCTCTATCAGGAAGAGATTCAGGTAAGATGCTGACATAATCGCTAATCTTCAGGCGATTGGCAATTTCATTAGTAATGAAGACTGCTGCTGGTCTTGTTAACTCAAGTATATAATTCAGGTTATCCTTTTCAATATTTGGATCAAGCGGAATGCAAACATTTCCGGATTTGAGTACAGCCAGATATGCTTTGAGGAAGAAAAGATTGTTGACGGATAGGATTACTATGTTTTTCCTTGTTCCTGCCCTTTGCTTAAGCCATGCAGATATCACTAAAGTTGAGTTATAGAGATCTCTGAATGAGATTTCTTCGTTTCCCACCAGGAATTTGTTATCGCTTTCCGATGTCTTTTCAAAAAAATAATCAAATGCATTCATGTTATTAGATAACTGATTATTATTTTTTAATTGCTTGTGGCAAGCTCACTGCTGCTTGTTATCAGATTATTATCCTCATAAGCTGTAGGCCCGTAATAGTCGCGTATAGGGGCAAGGCGCAGGTAATCTGTGGTTCTTCTTTTTCTTTTAAAATTTGCGAAAAGAGCTTCCACTCTCTCGGGTGTTTCTCCCATTACCCTCGCAACTTCAGCAGGTGAATAATCATTTTCAAACCCAAACCAATACAAGTCCATCTGCTCCACCGGAAGCTGGTAGAAGAACTCTTCCTGTGTCTGGTAAGCAGAATAAGTATCTGTTGTAGGAGTCCTTTCAATTATTGCCTGGGGAACACCTAAATACTTTGCAATCTGGTATACCTGGGTTTTATAAAGATTGCTTATTGGCATTATATCTGCTCCTCCATCTCCATATTTCACAAAGAAACCCTGGTCCTGTTCCTGCCTGTTCGGGGTACCAACAACTACGTAATGTCTCGCTTCTGCATGAAAGTACAGTATTGACATCCTTGTTCTCTGCTTTAAGTTTGAAGCTGCTACAATCTGCAGATATTCATCAGCTGGTAATAATTGTTCCTTTTGCTTACCTTCATTATCAACTATTGTAACTGTGAAAATAGGAGGGAGTGAGGTGAACAGGCCGCTCTGTCTTATTCCGATTTTCATTTTGTGTGTAGAAGGATCATATTCAGGGAACACTTTTCTCACTGCTTTATCTCTCCTTTCATAACAATGGTATCCTTCGAGGGCAGGAGTAATAATTTCTTTAATAGCCTGGATACCCAGCTTCTTACTAAGAATCATTGCCAGTTCTTCGCTATCGGAGCTTGAGTCTTTCTCCGGTATCATTATCCCAACAACTTTATCTGGTCCAAAGGCCCTTGTAGCTAAAGCTGTGCAAACTGATGAATCAATTCCCCCACTCATACCTACAACACATCCCTTTCTCTGAAGGATCACTTGAACATCTTCCTGCATCTTTTTACAGATATTATCTACAACAGCCTCAACGTTATCCAGTAGGAGGATATCTTTTGAAAACGGTTTCTTCTGGTTCATGATGATTTTAATATTTGTTTTTTATGTCTATTCAAACCAATTCATTAACAGGATCGAAGACAGTTCTTATATCTGCTGCCTCCTGGCCTGTACTATCCCTGGCATTTTCTATAAACTGATCAAAGAGAAGGTGAGTTGAGATGACGGATGTTATCATCATATCATCAATCTCTGACGTGCTTCCTGTTTTCCTTATCCGGTTTAATACCTGGTTTATTGATTTAAAGTCGAATACACCGGCTTTAACTGTCTGTTCTTCAGAAAGCATTGTTTGTACATAGTCGGGAGCTTTCTCATTTATGAAAACATTGCTTACAGGAGCTCTGTAGGGTTGTTTTACCCTTTTCAGGATTGACTCCGGAATCTTGTTCTTCAGGAGTTGTTTAAGCAGGTATTTTTCATTAAGACCTTTAAGTTTGAAACCCGATGGCAGGCTGTTACAGTATTCAATGATCCTGTAATCAAGAAATGGATACCGGCCTTCTACCGAGTTAGCCATTGCCATCCTGTCGCCCTGTGATGAGAGAAGGTAACCCGACATGAAAATTGTTGCCTCAAGCCATTGGGCTTTCTCCAAAGTACCCCATTTGTTAAAATCAACGGGAAGCTTGCGTGAAAGATGCTCAAAAGGAGAAAATGCCTGAAGATCGTTTCTGAGAGTATCGGAAAAGTGTTTTTTTACATGATTCGAGTTGTTCCATCTGAGAATATGAGAATAGAACGGATTATTTACATCTTCCAGGTTATACCTGAAAAACATCTTTATTGTCTGAAGATTTGCGTCAGCAATCTGTGGAATATACCTGTAAAGTCTTTTGAGAAGCATTGGCCTGAACATTGATTCTGGTTGCCTTGACCAGAACCTCCGGATAATAGTTTCTTTGAAAATGTCATATCCTGCAAGAAATTCATCCGAACCTTCGCCCGTCACTACTACCTTAATATTATTCGCCCTAACAAGTTTTGAAAGCAGGTACATTGGAGTGGGGGCTGTCCTCATCAGAGGTATCTCAGAATGCCAGACGACCTCAGGGAAGGCTGTCGCAATCTCCGCTGGGGTACATAAATAAGATTTATGTCTTGTGTTGAAGTATTTTACTGCTTCAACCTGATATTGACTCTCATCATAGTCTTTATTGCTGAAGCCAATTGAAAAAGTATTCAATATTCCGGGTTCTGCATCTTTTATATAGGCAACTGTTGCACTCGAATCAATACCTCCGCTCAGGTATGCTCCAACTTCAACATCAGCCCGAAGCCTAATCTTTACAGCATCTGAGAACAGTTCATTGAAACCATCAATTGCATCACAAAATTTAATTGAATCCAGCTTTTTGCTGAAGCTAAGATCCCAGTATGAGCCTGTTCTAAGGCCTGTCCTGTTATAATATCCAAAATGACCCGGGGGAAGCTCATAGATCCCTTTAAAAGCAGTATCAGGTGTTATTGCAGTCCAAAAGGTAAATATCTGCGACAAGCTCTGTGGATTAAACTCTCTTGGTATACTGCCATGCCTGAAAATTGCTTTGATCTCTGATGCAAAAGTAAATACCTCGTTATGAATATTATAAAAGAACGGCCGTATGCCCATTCTGTCCCTTGCTATGAATAGCTCCTCTTCACTTTTATCCCACACAGCAAAGGCAAACTGGCCGTTCAGCATGTCAAGACATTTATGCTTGTATCTTATGTAAAGCTGTAATAGCACTTCAGTATCGGAATGGGTACTGAAGACTGCTCCTTTTTTCTCAAGATCCTGCCGTAGCTCTTTATAATTGAAGATCTCTCCATTGAAAACAATCCAGTATCGCGAAGTCTGATCAGTAAGTGGCTGCTGGCCTCCTTCAATGTCTATAATGCTAAGCCTTACACTCCCAAGGGTTGCAACAGGGGAACAATAAATACCCCTTTCATCAGGTCCCCTGTATGAGATAGACCTTAGCATTTGCTCGGTTATCTTTCTGCTGTCAGTCAGTCTCCTGTAATCAATTATCCCTGCTATTCCGCACATAATGTTTAGTTTAGCCTGTTTCTGACAAAATTGCTTATAGCGTTTATCGACTCAAAATTTCTTTCAATCAGATCCCCGTCAGAAATTCTTATTCCAAATTCATTTTCGAGAAAAGATATCAGGCGTACAAAACCCATAGAATCGAAATATCCTTCCTTGAATACCAGCGTTTCATTATTTATCTTTCCACCATCGGCAAAAGTTTCATCAAGGACGTATGTTCTTATCTTGTCGGTGATTGATGTCATTGTTTTACTTCTCATGATTTAAATAGGTTTGTGGAGAACTAGTCAACATTCTTATAGTAATAGTCACGATAATGACCATATTTGCTTCTGTCTATGCTCATATCATTGAAAACAACATCAAAATTTTCTATTTTATTTGTGCGGAATATGTTAAGAACATCGGTATAAACATCTTTCCTCGTGTAATTGTTCCGGCATACAAGAAGTATGTGAGATGAGTATTTAACAAGCTGTGTTGCTTCGGCAACAATTCCCATTGGGGGTGAATCGATGATAACATAAGAGAAGTTGTTTTTGAGCCATAATATGAGGTCGTCAAGCGAGCCGGCTTCAATCATCTCCGATGAGTTTGCAAGCGCAGGCCCCGCCGGGATAAAGTAAAGATTCTCCGTATTTGTGTCATGAATTATTCTTTCCTTTGACACATTATCAGCAAGGTAGTTTGTAATACCCAGTTCATTCTTTGTCTTAATAATATGATGTAGCGCCGGCCTTCGAAGATCACAGTCGACAAGTACAGTTTTATGGCCTACCCCGGCAATTGAAGCTGCGAGATTATATGAAACAAAGCTCTTTCCATCTTTGGGCTGCGAAGAAGTAATCATTATCGTTTTAAGCTCTTTAGCTTTAAATTTCAAAAAGAGCCTGCTGCGAAGATTTCTGAACGACTCTGCCACGGGAGACGATGGCGCTTCTGTGACAACGGCTTCTGTTTTATGGGGATTTGAGTATATTATACTAAGAACAGGCCTTTTTAAAATATATTCAGCTTCATTGAACCGGGTAATGTTCTCATTAAAGAAATTTTTAAGAAGCAGGAATCCTGTAGGCAATAGAAGTGCAAAGAATATAGCAAACAGATAGTTCACCATTGGCTTAGGTGCAATGATTGTCCTTGTCATTTTCCTTGCCGGTTCAAGTATTTCATAATCAGGATGATTTGATGCCATAGTGATTGCCGCCTCTGTTCTTTTCTGAAGGAGGAACGTATAAATGGCGTCGCTTACATCAAATTTTCTTTGCATGCTTACCATGTTAAGTTCGGTCCTTGGAAGCCTTGATATCTCCTGCGAAAGCTTCTGCGACCGATAATCCAGCTCATTCCCGGTCATCTCGAGTGTATTCAGATTGTTCCTCACATTTTCAATAATTGCCTGCTTCTGAAGTCGTATTTTATTATCTATCTGCCCGAGGAAAAGATTTTTTTCTTCACTCTTGCTCATTACATTTGTCCGCTGAGTGTTAAGCTCATGAAGATCGAGTATAAGCCTGTTTATTATCGGATCGTTTATGTTTGCTGCGGTTGGAGGAGCTATACCTGATATGTCGCTGTTTTTCTCGAAATACTGGAGTAAAGAATTATAATATCGCTTTTGTATCTCAAGGTTCATCTTATCTGATTCAACCTGGCTGATTTGCTCGAAAGCGCGTTGCCCCTGGTAACTAAGATCCATAACCTGGTTAGCTGACCTGTAATTCCTCAGTTTGTTTTCTGATACATCAAGCGAATCTGATATGCCAGATATCTGCTGGTCAATAAAACTCACAGCATTAGCCGACATCTTGTTTTTCTTTGACAGGTTATTATCGAGGAAATTCTGAACATACGCATTCAGAAAGTCAGTTGTCAGATCAAGGTTTTGCCCGTGAACTGTAATATTTATAAGTGATGACCTGACCGATACAGGTTCAACTTTAATTCTTTCGAGAAAACTCCTTGCCAGGTCGTCAGTATTATACAATATGAAATAGTATTGATTCGACTGCTCCGTGGCTCTTTTAACTATAGAGTTGTCAGTTAGTGAAACAACAAACCTGAAATACTTATTTGATACAGGTTCGTTAAACTTACAGATTGTATCAATACTTATAATGTTCTTATCGCTGATAACAGCATTGTCAACGTAATTGTAAAGAGCTACTTCTTCACCTTCCAGTTTAATCTTGTAGTATGAATTGTCGATGATTGAAAGATCGAACTGCGCATTTATTGGCTGATTGTGCGATTTATCTATGCTAACGTGGAAGGGTGGATCGGGATAAAGTTGAACATCGTGGTCGAGTATATTCTTCTTCCTTACAAAATACCCTACTTCAAGGTTCATTTTTGACAGTGTATTAGAAACAAGAGTAAAAGAGTTGATATTATTTATATCATTCTCAAGATTTCGCGCCTGTTCGTACGATACCAGTCCCCTGAACAGATCATTGGAACCAAGCAGGGCAGGTCTCTGATCTTCAATCGGTCCAATAATCGAATTCACCTCATATACAACAGGGGAGTACCTGTTGAGCATGAATGCCAGGCCTGCAAGCACAATAAAACTCAGGATATAATAAAACTTAATCGAGAATATCTGTGAAAGAAAATCCTTGATTACATACGCGTTTGAGGTTATATTATTATAAGACATCTTTTTCAGGTTAGAAATTTACCCCAGTGAATAACAATATTGCAATAAGGGTTGTAATTGAGCTTAAAACTGTTGTATAAGTTATATTTGAATAACTTGATGAAATTGCATTCAAGGGCTCAACAACGATGATATCGTTAGGTTGTATGTAATAATATTCTTTTGAAGCAATCCTTGAATCAGAAAGGTTCAACCGGTAATGGACGATTTTTTCTCCGATATTCCGTGTAAGAATAATATTCTTCCTGTCTCCATATCTTGTAATTCCACCCCCCAATCCGATTGCTTCATATATGCTGATCTTGTCCTGTGAGAAATTATAGACACCTTGTCTCTGAACTTCACCCATTACTGTTACCTGGTTGTCAATATATTTTACCATAACTGTTGTCTCAGGCACGTAATCATTCAATGCTACCTTTATTTTGTCAGCTGCCTGTGCAGTTGTCAGTGATACAACCTGGATGATACCAACAAATGGAAAGTTGATATTTCCTTTTTCATCAACAATGTAACCCAGGATAGCTCCTGCATTATCCATTCTCATCTCTTCGTTGGAGCTGAACATCTCTCTTGTTAAAGGATCTGTGCTAAGTACCTTTATGTATAGTTTATCAAATGGCATTATTGTTTTCTGTGTCCGTGGATTAATTGTGGGATTCTGCATCCTGTCGATATTATTGAAATAACTAAGCTTTTTTGCCGGAACACAGGAGTACATAAAAAGGCTTGTTAGGAGTCCCAGTACTATTGAAAAATGAAGCATTTTTTTTTGCATATTACCCCTTTGTTTAAGTAAAATTGAACCGAAAACCTGGAATTTGAAAATTCTAGTTATCAGTTATTTAGAAAGTGAGTTTGTTTGTCTTAGGTTGTTATATTTAATTTTTAAACATAGGAGGAAAATACCCCTTTTGTGTTAAGTATAAATTAAGTTTATCTTAAGACTGGATTAAGCTACAAACCTGTCCTTTTAAAAACAGTCCCCACGGTTTTTAACAGAATTAACAGGTCGAGTCTTATTGACCAATTATCGATGTATGCAAGATCAAGTTCCATCCATTTGTCAAACTTTATACTATTGCGCTCGGGTTTGATCTGCCAGAAACAGGAGAGGCCTGGTTTTACAGAAAGTCTTCTAAGCTGCCATCTTTTATAGAGAAGCGTCTCACTTTGTAATGGAGGCCTGGGGCCTATAAGCGACATTTCACCTTTAAGGACATTGAAGAGCTGGGGAAATTCATCCAAACCTGTCCTTCGAAGTATTTTTCCCACAGCGGTCACCCTTGGATCGTCTTTTATTTTAAAAACAGGGCCATCAACTTCGTTTAATCCATGAAGCTCTTTTTTCATGTCTTCAGCATTCTCAACCATAGTTCTGAACTTATAAAGATCGAAAGGACGGCCTCTTAAACCAACCCTGGCCTGCCTGAATATTACTGGTCCTTTTGATGTTATTCTTATCAGCAAAGCTATGAGGATAAATACTGGTGAAAGAACAATTATAAGGATTAGAGATAATAGAACATCCATTACTTTTTTTATTGCTAACTGATAAGGATTGTGGGGGATGTTAGTGAAAGTAAGGAAGACCTCATTTGCAAGTTCCGACTTAAAAGCATTTGTAAGTTTTATCATCGGTTCTTTTATTCTTAACTTGAATGTAACCCCGACTTCTTCGCATGAACTGATGATTTCTCTTACCTCTGACGGAACTACCTTATTCTTGATATATAATACTTCATCCACAAGGTCACCATCCATTAGATCATTTAGAACTTTCATGTACTTTCCGGGCAGGAGGATAATTGTTTTTTCATATTTTTCCTGCAAAGCCTGCGATTCCGTGAAAATTGTAAAGATTTTGTATCCCCATTCCTTACGCTCAATAAGTTTTTTTATGATTTGCTCTGAAGTATCATCTGCTATAAGTACAACATTTATTGTATTGTAACCTTTTGACCTGTAGATTTTAAAAACTTTATATTCAAACAACCTTACCGAAAAAAGCAGAAAAAGGCCGGAGAGGATAACTTCAATGATGAATAACCTTGGTATAGGATAAAGATTAAATGCAAAATATACAAATGTGAATATGAGGAACAAAACGATTGCCGATTGAAGATATTCAAAGAAGAGAACACGGTAACGTTTAGTTCTTGGAATTTCAGCTACTTTAAGTAAGTATAATAACAAGATCCAGATTGGCAGGAGTATAAGAAAGTGGGTTAATACAAAATTATTCGAAAAGAAAAAAAAGCCGCCCTCAAAATTATTTAACATGTAGGCAAACTGGAATGCAAGCGCTATTGAAAAAACATCTATTCCACCAAGAATAATATTCAATAATCTCCATTTTTTCAAAAAGGGAATTATGTTATATTGATATAATGCGGAAAAAAACTCTGCCATGATTTATTCTCCGGTTTTCTGAATACAAAAACAAGTAAACCCGTTAATTTCAGTCATGTCAAGAATTCTGAATCCTGTCTCCTCAAATAATGATGTTATCGATTTCCTGGTCATATTCCGGTTGTTTGTCCGCGAATCAAGAAAATCATAGATCAGGTTGAGCAATGGGATTCTTGATGTGATCCCATTTTCGATATAATCGACTCCCCGCGAATTATAATCGGGGTAAATCGGGTGTGAGAAGAAGTTTAATTGATGTCTTCTATCTATAAAGCTGCCAACAAAGAATGCTTTCTCCGTAAGCATATAGTTGACGGTTTTGAGAAATTCTTTCAGATCACTTATATAGTTCAGTTGTTTAAGATTAAGGACAGTTGTTATATCCTGCATATCCTCAAAATCATAGTAGTAATGCTGGGATGGAGAAAGAATAATCAGGTTCGGATCGCCTGACAGCCCTAACCAATCGAGATACTCCCAATAAACACGGTAACCTGTAGCTTGTAATTTATTTGTTGAATTTGACTTTAAAATTGCTGAATTGTTACTTGTGATTGAAGTACTCTCTGAAACAGGTACTTTTATTCTCTCATTTTCTTCCATAATTCCATTGAATTCAAGGGTGAATTATAAAGTATACAGTATCCTTATTTCCATCTTTTCAGTGATGAAGGAATAACTGTACAAATATGCCAAGCTTTAATCCAGCAAGTGTTATATTAAAATTACTTAAACTTATATCATTCACACATTCTGCTGGGCCGACTGTCTTATGTATTTGATTTTTAGAAACTTGGAAGGAGAGATGCCTGTGACTTCCTTAAATTGATTTGATAGATGAGCTATATTGTTGTAGTTCAGTTGGTATGAGATTTCTGTGAGATTCAACCTGTAGTAAACAAGTAATTCCTTTACTCTTTCAATTTTAGTAATCAGGAAATATTTTTCTATAGTTGTATTATATACTTCTGAAAACATATTTACGAGGTCATTGTAATTAACGTTGAATTTTCTGCTTAGATAATCAGGAAGAAGCTCCTTCATCTGATCTTCTGAATAATAGACCATATCATCTATTATAGCTTTTATTTTTTTTACAATAGCTGCTTTTTGTGGATCCATTATTTCGAATCCGGATCTCTTCAGGGCGATATTGAGCATTTCCTTTTTAAAAGGAGAAACCTCTTCCAGAATCTTAACCTCACCCTGGTTAATAACTGTATTCTTTAATCCTAGTTTATCAAGTTCTGTTTTAACTATATCCTTACAATGCAGGCAGGCCATATTCTTAATGTAGATTGTCATGGTACTCATTTTTTTATCTGACATTGAACAGGTTGATAACAGTTATTCTTAAAAAATGGTAAATGGTTTTGTTTTCTCTTTTCTGATCAAATGTATTCTTCAACTGCTTACAAGTGGTTAAGAAACCGTGAAGATTGGATTAAGATTGGATTAAGACTTAATTAATGCCTTGCAAGGTATGATAACATAATATTGTACTTGCCAAATAGTTCTTCAGGTACTTCATTTTCAGAAGGATCCGACCAGCCATTCATCCACTCTGATGCAAGAGATATCCATGTAATTGGTGTAACCCCAATTTTTAACATCCTGTGAACGCCGAAGTTATGCCTGTCGTGCGAAATATCACCGCAACCGTCAATAAGTCCGAAGACATCATAACCTTCTTTTATTGCATGAACTGCAGTCTCAATAAGGCTTTCACTTGTCCAGAGTCCGGAGATTATGAGCTTAGATCTTCCGTATTTTTTTAAAAGTCTCAAAATCCTTTCATCATCGAGCGCATCACTATTTTGCGAAGTCCGTTTAATAATATCCTTCGAAGGAAAAAGTTCAGTGAGTTCATTCAGGTACTGTCCATATTCACTCCCGGCAGATGTGAGAATAATAGGTACATTAAGGATTGACGCAGCTTTGGCAGAAGATACTGCTGCATTTACTATTTCAGATTTTTCAGAAGATCTTACCTCATTCAGCTTCTTCTCCTGGTAATCAAGCATAAGCAATATGCTGTTTATTACTGACACATAATCTGTATTATAGCTTTCCATAGATCAATTTTTTTTAGACTTAATTCCTGCCCCATTTTACACCACATTCCAATCATTGATTTTCCACACTGTAAAAATCTTTAATCCCTTAATTAATTGAGTTACACAACTTTTACATTTTTTTATAAGATTCACACATTTAAATTATTTGATATTTACAGATATGATTGTTTAAATCACAGAATATCAATGATATATGGTTATTTTGTGTTAGTTTATGTGAGAATTATATAACATTTCAGAAAAGTTATATAACCAAAAAATAGCAACTTAGCTGCATCTTTGCTTGTGAAAAATAATTTTAGCAATGGGTAAGGATGAAGAACAGATAGCCCTGAATTTTATAAAATTATATAAAAAATATAAAGACAAGCAACTGAGGTTTGAAAAGCCAAAATTGAAAAAGCATTAAAAATAAACCCATAAGGTATCGTGGCAGAGAAAGACTGCCAAAGATATTCCTCATACTATCAACATAATAATACCAGTGTTTAAATAGGTTTTGTTAAAGCTGATAAACTTAATATAAATATATTATGAGGTTTTGCGTGGTATTATTGTTTCTTATAATTAATCAAAGAGTTATTGCTCCTGATGTGAAAAGCCTGATGGTAGTTGAAACATCCCCAGTAGATGTTTATGAAAGATTAATGATGGCAATATTACAGGTTGAGAGCGGAGGAGATACATTGGCTTTTAATGCTTTGGAAGAAGCTTATGGTCCTTTTCAGATACGTCCTATCAGGTTAACCGACTATAACATTCGAACAGGAAAAAAATATGTTATGGAAGATTGTTATCGCATGAGTATTTCACGGGAAGTTTTTTTATACTATGCCATTAGAATTGGTGCAGATTATGAACTTATTGCCAAGCGGTGGAATGGTTCGGGGGTTAAAACAATCGAGTATTGGTCAAAAGTAAAAGCAAAGTTGCTGGATCAGGAAACCGGGCTAATTCCTATGAAAATGCCATCTTAAGGAAGATCCTTGGTTTCTCCTTTAACAGGGACTATGAACAGAGGAATTGTCGTGTGATGCAATACCTTTTCTGTCACACTACCCATCAAAATATGGTCCAGTCCTCTTCTTCCGTGTGAACCCATTACTATTACATCCGCATTTATAGTCTCCGCTACCATAAGTATTGTACCTGAAAAATCACCCTTTTCAATTAATACTTCAATGGAATCGTCATTCAGGTATGTTTTGATTGAATTAACAAAGAATTCGGATGCTTTCGTTATGCCTTCATTATTAATCATTATTGAAAAGTCAGCATTGCTGAAACCGCTGAATTCAGTTATTGGAGAGTACTCAAGGCTTGAATAGTATACTTCATCTGAAACAACGTTTAGAATTACAATACCGGCATTCATTGTTTTTGCCAGCTTGTAACCCGCTTCAGCTACTTTTTTTGCACCCGGGTCATAATCAAGAGCAATCAGAACTTTTTTCACATTTTTAGCTTTAACAAACTGATAAGCAATATAATAAAAAAATGAATAAGTTGTTGTTTTTTTTATCAGTAGCCTGCTTTTTAAAAAGTTGCATTTTGTTCACCAGTGTGTGAAAAATATAACTTTTTCCAAAAGTTTTGTAATAGACATCAAGTTAATCATCTTGATCTTTGAAAAACATTATTATCTGAACTATTTAATATCAAAGTATATGTCAAAATCCAGCGTAAAGCCAAGAGCAACAATAATCTGGAGCGAACAAACTGCTAAGCTTAAGAGGAAGTTCGCTACGATTACTGACAGGGATCTAAATTTTGAAAAGGGGAAGTTGGAAGAGATGTTATCGAGACTTCAGGAAAAAATGGGCAAGTCAAAACATGAACTTTATGATATTATTACAAAAATCTGAAAATATAGAGAATAGAATGCTTTTTACCTTTTTTTACATACAATAAAACATAAAAAATGAAAAGGAATATTGTTTTTGTATACATGGTGTTATTAACATTCTGTATATCTACAGGTTTTGCAGCTGATCCTGAGAAAAAAAGCAGTAAAGATGAAGCTAAACCTGAAAACTCTGAAAACAAACTCTCAGAAGAAGAATTAAGTAAGCTTAAGAACAGGGTTGAAGAAATCAGGGACATGGATAAAACTGAACTTACAAATGCCGAAAAGCGTGAACTTAGGAAGGAATTGAAGGTAATTAAGGAGACTGTCAGAGCTGACGGTGGTTATATATATATTGGCGCTGGAACTCTCCTGGTTATAATTCTACTTGTAATCCTTTTGATTTGAACCGGATTCTTCTGAAACAATTAAAGCAAACCATATAAAAAAGATGGGTATAAATGGTTTTAGTGTAAAAACTCAGACCGGTGAAGACTGGCTCTTTAATAAGAAAACCTATAAGGCTGATACAGAAAAGCTTAAAAAAATCATTTCAAACCTTAAGGCTGAAAAGAAATGGACTGATGGAGAGTTGAATTCTGTAATACTTGTAAACAGTTCTTCATATAAGGTTCTTCTGACGGTATTGCATGAAGGTTCAGAAGTAATTACATATCAGGCAAATGACTCAATAACTCTGCAGATTATTGAAGGCTCGCTATTACTTCACTTAAAAGAAGAAAAAATAGCGCTTGGTGAAGGAGAAATGATTACGATTAATGAAAAAGTCAGGTATAGCTTTGATGCTGTAGAGGACACTGCTTTTTTGCTGACTCTTGTGTCAGAAGAAATAGAATGAACGTATTATTTGTTGATTAATTACATTCTATGAAATCAATTTTAAGAGCAGGATTATTTGCGTTGATACTGGTCTCATCTAATTCCTGTTTAACATACAAACCTGCTGTTTATTCTGGTAAAGACATTACACTACAGGCTTTCTATGATGAATTAAGTCCTTATGGATACTGGGTCCATAATCGCGAATATGGATATGTATGGATACCTCATGAAGGTGCAAACTTCTTTCCGTATGCTTCAGATGGACGATGGATGTTGACCCAGGATGGTTGGACGTGGTTTTCTGATTTTACCTGGGGCTGGGCTCCTTTTCATTATGGGAGGTGGGATTATGATCAATACTACGGATGGTTTTGGTTTCCTGGTGATGAATGGGCTCCTGCATGGGTTGCATGGCGATATACAGATGATTACTTTGGATGGGCTCCATTATGGCCTGATTCTGACTTTGAAACACGTGAGTTTTATAATGACATTTACAGGTGGGTATTCGTACGAAAAGAAAACTTCATGGATAGAAATATTAACAGGCATTATATCAGTACAAGGAAAAGAGATGAAGTTTTCAGGAGGTCACGCATAAGTGAGCGCAATGTCGCAAGTTCACAGGGTCCTGATCCAAATGAAATAGAGAGGCTCACCGGCAGAAGAATAAACAGCCTGGCTGTAAGTGAAATATACTCACCTGGACGAAGAATAGCAGGCGATAGATTGGAGCTGTACAAACCCCAGGTGCATTCGAAAGTCGCTGGTATGCGTCCTGCTCCTCAAAGAATATCTAATCTTGATGAAATTAAACCTGTTAGAGAAAGAAACAGAAAAGAACGGCCGGGAGAAATAGTACTATCTGACGATACCCCGAATCAGACTGGTCAGGGAAGTCGCGAGACTAAGAGCGAAAAAGCCGAAAATCAACGCGAGAAGGACGTCCGAAGACAATACGAGCAGAAACAAAATGATCGCCAGGGGAAGCAACAGACTGAGCCGGTTAATAATCAACGAGTCTCGGATGAAGAAAGGAAACGCCAGCAAATTGAAAAGGACAGATCAGAACGCAAACAGGTTGTTGAAAAACAACGAAGGATAATGGAGAAAGAAAGAAAGTCGGATGAAGCAACAAATGATTCATCAAAAACAAGAACGATTGAGAATAAACAGTCGCGAAGACGGAACTAAACAGTGGCACAATTATTGTTTTACCTTAAAAAATAGTTTGAAATGTTTTTTGATTGGAAAATAAAAAAGGGAAAAATTCAACAAAGATTCTCATCAGTTAAAGCAAGTGATCTCAAACATAAGCTGGGTAAAGAAAATGAGATAATCAGGAGACTTAGGGAACGCTTGGGTAAAACAGATGAAGAAATTCTTGATCTAATAATTCATATCTGATAAGAGGCTGGTAATTAAGCGGATAACCTCCGCTTTTTTTTATTTTCATTTTAAGACTATTCCAATACTAAATGGAACAGTAGTTCAGATATTTAAGCATTAATAGTGAGAATCTTATAACACTGCCTGAACTTTATGTAATATCCTGAAACTATATGAGAATAACTTTGTTTACCGGATAAACTTCCAGTGCATTGTTATTCTAAGTAAAAAATGCTTAAAGAAAGTGAAGAAAAGTACAGGTCAATTGTCGAACATGTTCCTGATGCAGTACTTGTTCATTCATGGGGTAAGATTCTTTTTGCGAACCCAATGGCATTATTGCTTCTCGGTGTGCAAACTATCGATGAGATAAAAGATAATGATATTACTTCTTTTATCCATCCTGATTACAGGGATGAGGCAGGAGAAAGAATCAAAAACATATATGAAACCGGTAAGGTTCAAGGTTATGTAGAATCAAAATACATTAATCTTAAAAATGAGATTATCGATGTTGAGGTAATCGACATACCCATAACATATATTGGAGAGTCTGCTATTCAGACAATAGTAAGAAATATTTCAGAGAGAAAAAGAACCGAAGAGGAATTGATAAAGGCAAAAGAGAAAGCCGAACAGAGCGATCAGTTGAAGACAGCTTTTTTGCATAATATTTCTCACGAGATCAGAACACCAATGAATGCAATTGTCGGATTTTCAGCGTTGCTGATGGAGCCTGATCTTACTGAAGAAACACAAAAGTCATACCTTAAAACAATTGTTGACAGTAGCGATCAGCTTCTTGCAATAGTAAATGACATAATAGAAATATCAAATATTGAAGTTGGCATTCTTAAAGCCAGCGTAAATGAGATTGACCTGAATGAACAGCTGATGCTGCTGTATAATCAGTATGCCCCAAAAGCTATTGAGAAGGGCATCGATTTTAGTCTTCATACATTCTTGTCGGGCAGAAATGCAATAATAGAGACAGATAGGTTAAAACTTACACAAGTAATTACGAACCTGTTAAGTAATGCATTTAAGTTTACAAATAATGGCAAGATAAGTTTCGGATATACACTTTCAGGTGAATATCTTGAGTTCTTTGTGTCGGATACCGGTATTGGCATTCAGCAAAATCAGCATACTAAAATATTTGACAGGTTCTATCAGGTTGAAAGTACAGCTTCGAGAGCTTATGAAGGAACAGGTCTGGGTCTTGCAATTTCAAAGGCTTATGTGGAATTTCTTGGAGGAAGGATATGGTTGTCTTCGCAACCTGGGAAAGGATCTGTATTTTATTTCACATTGCCATATTTTAACCATAAACCACAATTTTCAAAACAAATGGAAAGATCAGATAATGAATCAACTGGTTATAATCCGAAAAAATCAGTGTTGATAGCAGAAGATGATGATAATAATTTCTTCCTGATGAAAGAGCTATTGTCAGACATGAATCTTAAGATAATCAGGGCGTCAAATGGTATTGAAGCAGTAGATGCATTCAAGTCGGGAGAGAGGATTGATCTGGTTTTGATGGATATTAAAATGCCAATAATGGATGGCTATGAAGCAACAAGGCAGATACTTGAAAAGAAACCTGAAGCAAAGATATTGGCACAGACCGCTTATGCAGATGATGAAATAAGAGCGATGGAATCAGGATGCCTTGGTTTTATCTCCAAACCTTTTATTAAGGATAGGTTTGTCTCGCTTGTTAAAGAATACCTTTAGCCATTTAATATCCTCTTTTTGTTTACCTTTATTTTTTAATTTCTTATGAATTATAAGGAAAGACTGGCGCTAATCCGTTCTGCCTTAAAGAACAGGAAAATAGACGCATTTATTATTCCGAATTCGGATCCCCATCTTGGAACCAATCTGGTTGCACATTGGAGAATTATTGAATGGATATCAGGATTTACAGGGTCAGCAGGCACCCTTGTGATAACTAAAGATTTTTATGGTTTATGGACTGACTCAAGATATTTGATACAAGCTGAATACCAGCTTCGCGGACTTGGGATATCAGTATTAAATATAGCAGGATCTGAAAATCAGGGTTGGATGGAATGGCTTTCCAAAAACCTGGAGAAAGGCAACAGGATTGCTATCGACGGCAGAATAATGTCAATATCTCAGTTCAAGAGGCTTGAGAACCTTGTAAATGAGAATAATCTGACAATTAATTTTGAAAGTGACCTTATATCAGAATTATGGACCGACCGTCCTGTTTTGCCTGATAAAAAAGCTTTTAATCACGAGGTAAAATACAGTGGGAGAGACCGGTTATCAAAGATAAATGAAGTTAGAAAGGAGATGCATGATTCAGCAATAGACTACCAGCTACTTGCTTCACCTGATGACATCATGTGGTTACTAAACATCAGAGGAGGTGATCTTGAATTCAGTCCTTTACTTCTATCGTTTGCAATTTTATCGGACGACCAGATATTGCTATTTGCTGATGAGAATAAAATCCCATTGTCTATTGCTCATGAATTCGATAAGCTGGGAATAGTGATACTGCCTTACGAAGAAATATATTCAGTATTATCAGCAATTGAAACAGATACATCACTGCTGGTGTCTCCAACGACGACATCTGCTATGTTATACAGGTCAATACCTGAGGGAGTAAGGTTAATTGAAGACCTGACAATCCCGGCAAAACTTAAAGCTGTTAAGAATGAAGTTGAAATAGAAGGGCTTTCAAAATGTATGTTGCGGGATGGAACTGCCCTGACAAAGTTTTTTTATAACCTTGAGAAAATTAAGGGTTCACAACCTCTGACTGAGATAACTGTTACTACAATACTTAATAGAATCAGGGCTCAGCAGGAGAATTTTGTCGGTCTTAGTTTTTCCTCAATAGTTGCATATAATGCTCATGCTGCATTACCACATTATTCTGCAGTACCCGATACTGATGCTGATATAAACCCGGTGGGAATATTGCTAACAGACTCGGGGAGTCACTATTTTGAAGGAACAACTGACATCACAAGAACTATCTGCCTGGGTGAACCCACTGACTTGCTGAAAAAGGATTTTACCCTGGTACTAAAGGGGATGATAAACCTTGCTCTGGCAAAGTTCCCATCCGGAACATACGGATACCAGCTTGATATACTTGCACGGAAAGCTTTATGGGAGAATGGATTTAACTATGGTCATGGGACAGGACATGGAGTTGGTTTTTGTCTGAATGTGCATGAAGGTCCTCATGGGATCTCCCCGCTGGCGGGTACAGTCCGGTATCCTCTTCAGCCCGGTATGGTTGTGACAGACGAACCTGGTATTTACAGGCAGGGACTGCATGGGATAAGAACAGAAAACATGTTGTTGTGTGTTGAAGATGAGGTGACTGAGTTCGGAAACTTTCTCAAATTCAATACTCTTTCTTTATGTTATATCGATACTTCATTAGTTGATATATCTCTGCTGGAAAAATCAGAAATCAACTGGCTAAATAATTATCATACCGTAGTTTATGAGAAACTTAGTCCCTATCTTGATGAGGATGAGAAACAATGGCTGAGGATTAAAACATCTCCTTTAATCAACCCGGCGCTCAACACCTAGCACCAGTACCACAGCACCCAGCACACGCATACCTACTCTGTTTTGATTGATTTCGACGGATCCATAATAGCCGCCTGGTATGCTTTATAACTAATTGTAATAAATGTTATCAATATTGTAAGTAAAGCGGTTGTGAGAATCAATCCTATACCGATTGCATATCGGTAAACATAGCTCTCAAGCCAGTTGCTCATAAAATAATATGCTAACGGGACAGCTATAAGAATGCCTATTGAAACAAGTATCAGGAAATCTCTCGAGATCATTTTGAGAATAATTTTTTCATCTGCCCCAAAGACCTTTCTTACACCTATTTCTCTTGTTCTCTGTTCAATAGTGTAAGATGCCAAACCGAACAACCCAAGGCTGGCAATAAGAATAGCTAAAAGTGTAAAAAGAGTGAAAATGAATCCCCTTTTTTCATCAGCCCCAAATTGTCTGTTGAATCTGTCTGTCAGGTATTCATAATTAAATGGCTGGTCAGGAAAAATTTCTTTCCATTTTGATTCTATATACCCGAGAGTTTTATCCCGGTTACTATCACCTAGTTTTAAATACATAAAGGGATGTTCATTCCTGTAAACAAGCATGAAAGTTTCAACTTCATTGTACATTCCTGTCTGGTGGTAGTCATTCATAACGCCTACTACCCTGGCTTTGATCAGGTTGCTCCCTGTAACCTCAACTTTTTTCCCTACTGCCTCTTTCCATCCCATCCTGTTTACGAATGTTTCATTAACAACAACTGCTAAAGATGTGTCGGATGGCATATCTTCCTGGAAATCCCTTCCTTCTTTCATTTTTATCCCAAGAGTTTCAACGAAATCATGATCCACGATTGCAAAATTGATGCCCCTTTCCGACATTCCCTGGTCAGTTTCGATACTGAACATTACTTTACCAGAACCCTCGCCAATTGGTGTATTGGTGCCTGTAACATTTTTTATATCGGGATTTTCAAGCAATGATTGTTTAAGTACAGTGTATTTTGCTGTCATATTATTGTCAAGTTGAAGGGCAATAACATTTTTCTGATCAAATCCCTGGTCCATATTCTTCAGATAATTCAACTGCCTGAATACTATCAAAGTACACATAATCATTACAACTGAAACAGTAAACTGCAGCACAACGAGTATCTTTCTGAAGAGGCTGCCTGCCGTTCCCTGGGTGATTTCTCCTTTGAGCACTGTAACCGGGCTGAAACGAGAAAGAAAGAAAGCCGGGTAGCTTCCCCCCAGAATACCGGTGATTACGATTATTAACAGAATAGTCAGTAAAACAACCGGGCTGAAAATAACGCTCATATCAAATGCCTTACCGGCAAGTAGATTAAGCTTGGGTAAACCGATAAACAGAATTGCAATGCTTAGAATAAGTGAGATAATTGTAAAGATAACTGATTCAGAAAGGAATTGGGCAATTAATGCTCCTCTTCGTGAGCCCACAACTTTTCTTAATCCGACTTCTCTTGCTCTTCTTGACGATCTTGCAGTCGACAGGTTCATATAGTTCATGGCTGCAATTAGAACAAGAAAGACAGCAACTATTGCGAAAATATAAATATATGTAATGCTGCCTGTTGGTTCTGGTTCACCTGAATTTTTTGAATAAAGGTGTATCCTTTTTATTGGTTCGAGAGAGTATTCCACAGCAACATTGTATGGCCCTAAAACAGGCTTGACGTGATCCTCACTTATTTGCTGTAATTTTTTTGTAAAATCAGTGGTATTGGTGTTTTCAGCAAGCATCAGGTATGTTGAAACACCAAAATTGCCCCAAGAACCAATTTGTTTAGGGAGGTTGTTCCTTGCAGATACTGCATCAAACCTGAAATGTGAATTTCTGGGAACATCACCAATAACAGCCACAACCTCGTATGAATCTTCCCCTGAATTAATCATTTTGCCAATGGGATCCTCTTTTCCAAAGTACCTGGCAGAGGCGCTCTCAGTAAGAGCAATCTTGTCTGGTTCTGAAACAGCAAGTTTAGGATCTCCTTTAAGCGTTTTATATGTAAAAATGTCAAACAGTGTTGAATCGGCATAAATAAAATCTTCTTCGATATACTCTTTGCTCTCATATTTGTAAAGAGCGCGAGGCATATTGAACACCCTTACGAAAGAATTGACTTCGGGGAAATCTTTAGCTGCCTGCGGACCAAAAGGTATCTGTGCAACAATCCAGGTAAACTGATCATCAGTTTCAGTTATAGTTGATGAGATCCTGAATATCCTGTCGGCGTTCTTGTGGTACTTGTCATAGCTTGCCTCGTCGGCAACATATATCACAAGGAAAAGTGCACTTGCAATACCTAAGGTTAAACCGATAATATTCAGAACACTGTACCCTGGATGTTTTATCAGGTGTCTGACAGCTGTTTTTAAGAGGTTTTTGAGCATAAAGGGAATTTTTATATAAAGAGACATAAAAATCCTTTAAATGCTGCTGTTTGTTAATAAAAACTGCAATCCTGTTAATTATTATCGTTTTTCAACGATTTTCACCTGGTCTATCCATGCAACTCCTTGTCCGGGCATTCTGAGTATCAGGTTTCCTTTAGTGTAATTATCCGGAATTGTAATATTAGTTGCATATTGCTTCCATTCACTTGATGGAACAAACCAGAAGCTGCAGAAATCTCCCAATGTGAGTTCAAGATACTGGGGATTGATTAATGCTGGCTTCCTCCAGGTTGTTTTCTTTGTTTTTAAGAATCTCTGTTCAGGATCTGACATGGCCCAGAGAGATACTGTATATGTTGCCCCTGGTCTTAAGCTAACGGGGAAGAAACGAATCGTTATTGATTTGTCATAATCAGGTGTTTGCAGTCTTAACGAATGATCGCCTTCATAATGTTCTCTTGTGTCGAGAAAATATGTTGCACCACGGTCTCCGCCTGGTCTTGCATAACAAGCTGATGGTATGCCCGGAGTAGAAAGATCTTCAAAACCGGGATCGATAATCAGGTTGTTCAAAGAGGCAGTTGAAACCTCCCTGTTTGTTTCTGTATTAACAAGATATACATTCGATCCAAATGGGGGTAGTACGTCAGTCAGATTGCCTTCTTCGATCCTTATAGTCCTGTTTTCAAAAATCGATCGTGCTTTGGCGCTTGTTGAACCTTTAATTCCGATTGTAACTCTTTCAGGTTCATTAACTTTATTCACCGCTATGACAATCATTTTTCCATCATGCACCCTTGATGTAACAAGGATGTTTTTAGAGGATGAGCTTACTGGTTTTGGTTCCTCATCTGACAAGAGCCATGGTGTAAGTTCTGCAATTTCCATTGCAATCCTTCCACATTCGGCCCAGGTAGAAGGCGATTTAGGAAAGTAGTTTGGGCCTTGTCTTACAAAATACTGAATACCGGTTGCGCCATTTGCAATTGATTGCCATGTCATAGATCTGATTTCCTGTGGTGTAGGTTCGCGACTCCATAACTCACCTCCTCCAAAAGCCTGGGGTACAATCCATACCGGTCTTTTTCCCCGGAATTGTTCTTTCAGATCGTCAGCTACATTACCGACAAATGTAACAGGAAGGTCGGGTAGTGGATATGGATCGGCCATAACAATGTCAAGAGCATTTTCATAGTATTTGGAGTTTATGAAAGGCGCCATGAAAACAATAGACACAGGGTGCCAGGGATCAAGATTGTGTATTGTATTGTATATTTCTTCAAGTTCTGCAGGCTGAACCTTTCGTCCATTCGGCTCATCAGCAACATACCAGCTTAACAGGGCAGGGTGGTTCCTGAACGTTGATATTTCTTTAACCAGCCTCTCCTTCTTCTCTTCAGCAGATAATCCCTCAATACTTGATCCAACTCCTCCACCTCCCGAAACAGAAAGCAGATTATAGTGAACTTTCATGCCAAGTTGGGCACATCTGTCCATGTATGCCTTTCGTTCACTAAATGTTTCAGGTGTAATTTTCTGATATGGAGAGATCATATTGAACCCTTTGACAATCTCTTCTTCGGGGAGTGTATTGTCAACAGGGGAATATGTATAAAACCCAAATGGGAAAAATGGACGCTTATTAACAATTAAACCACCTGTTAACCTGTCGGTTTTTACTTCATTTGGTTTGTACTCAAGTATCAGCAGCTTGCATGTAAGCGTGGCAAGGAGCATCTTTTCAGGGCTTGAAGTAACAACTGCCTGAACCTCGTATTCAGATGGTTCAAGACCGTGAGTGAAAGGAATTCTTATGATGTTATCATTTTGCTTACCATCCCAGGTAGCAACAGTATTATCGGATATGTCGATCTTTACTGATAGTTTTTTCCCCCGCATTGAACCTGGAATATGAAGCAGAAACTCCCCTGATTTCTCGAATGAATAAAAACTTTGCCTCGGGTACAATTTAAACTCATTCAGACCAAATGCTTTATTGCCTGTTGAGAGAAATATAATTAAGAAAATACCAGCTGATATTAAAGGTTTTTTGTGCATGAAAGACTCCTGATTTAAGAGTTCAAATATATTATAATTGTTATATGATAACGGGAAAGAACAAAGTTAAATACAAAAAAGCATGTCTGTTTTTTTGACTTGAAAATTTTAGAGACGATGAAATTTTTTGCTTCATCTTTTTTTGAGTATTTTTAGAGTTTTGGCTTATTTAGCCTGGGAAAATCAAATCAGGGTTTAATAATGAATGGTGTTATTATAACATTGTGTATAATGCTTCTTCTTGCATATCTTGGGGAGATAAGTTCAGCTCGAACCCGTTTCCCGACAGTTATCCTCCTGCTTTTTCTTGGGTGGTTGACAAGAACTGTTGTTGATGGTCTGAACCTTAGCATTCCGGATCTTGAGCCTATTCTCCCTTTTCTAGGAACCATTGGCTTGATACTTATTGTTCTTGAAGGAGCGCTCGAGCTTAGGTTGAACAAGTCAAAGACCTTTGTAATAAGGCAGTCTTTTTTTACGGCGCTTATCCCAATGCTCCTGTTGACTTTACTGATTGGAGCTGTATTTGCATGGGTTTCAAAAGCTCCCTTTCACAGCGGACTTTTAAATGCTCTGCCATTTACAATAATAAGCAGCTCAATTGCAATTCCGAGCACAAAGAACCTGTCATTTGGGAACAGGGAATTTGTTATTTATGAAAGCAGTCTTTCAGATATCCTTGGTGTCCTCTTTTTCAATTTTCTGCTTGCAAATGAATCGCTCAGTTTCTCATCAGCAGGGCTATTCCTATTACAAATTCTTCTCATTGTATTGATATCGATCTTTTCAGTATTTGGATTGTCATACCTTCTCGGCAGGATAAAGAATCATATTACATATACTCCAATAATAGTACTGGTTATTCTTGTTTACTTCCTGGCAAAAGCATTTGATCTGTCAGGGTTGATATTTATCCTGGTACTTGGAATATTCCTGGGTAATATAAATGAAGTAAAAAAGCTTTACCCGATTGAAAGAGTATTTGCAACTATTAATTCAGAAACATTTGAAAAGGAGATTACTAAATTTAAAGCTATAACAATTGAAGCAACGTTCCTTGTTCGCTCTCTCTTTTTCCTGCTTTTCGGCTACCTTATGGAAACTTCAGAATTCCTGAATCTTTCAACTCTACCCTGGGCTGTGGGGATTGTAATTATCGTTTATGCCGGCAGGTGGTTGGTAATAAAACTTCTGAGGCTTCCTCCAAATCCTCTTGCTTTTTTTTCACCCAGAGGTCTGATTACGATACTCCTCTTCATATCCATAACTGCTGAGCATAAGATTTCATTTATAAATAACTCACTTCTTATCCAGGTAATTATACTATCAGTTTTTGTAATGATGGCTGGCATTATGAGGGACAAGAAGGCTTAATTGTCATTTTTCTAAATTTCTCCTGGTTTTGTTTTTTTGTTTCACATCCTGAAACATTTTTAGGTCCATCTTGTTAAATATCCGGTTTCTATTGCTCCACAAATCAAAACAAGGATTATCTAAAGAATCAGGAATGGGAAAAAATGTACTCATTACAGGAGGTGCGGGTTTCATTGGGTCACATTTGAGTGATCATCTTCTAAAAAACGGATACCGGGTAAAAGTTCTTGATAATCTTAATGAGCAGGTTCATGGGATCGGCCACCACAGACCTTCATACGTTGACCCTGATGTTGAACTTATTGTTGGGGATGTACGCGACAGGGATGCGGTTGATAACGCTATTAGGGATATTGATATAGTATTTCATTTTGCAGCAAGAGTAGGAGTAGGTCAGAGTATGTATGAAATCTCACAGTATACTGATGTGAATAATCTTGGAACTGCAGTAATCCTCGAAGCAATAATTAAATATCCGGTTGAAAAGCTTGTGGTGGCCTCGAGTATGAGTGTCTATGGCGAAGGTAGTTACAGGAAAACAAACGGTGAGACTGTCCCTGGACATGAGAGAAAAATAGAAGATCTAAGAAGAGGTAGTTGGGAATTGAAAGACGAATTAAACAACATCATGCACCCGGTAGCAACGAGCGAGTCGAAGATACCTGCTCTGAGCTCTGTCTATGCACTTTCAAAGTACGATCAGGAACGTTTATGTCTTATTGCAGGTCGGGCTTACAATTTCCCTGTTGTTGCATTGCGTTTTTTTAATGTCTATGGGACACGGCAGGCGCTATCAAATCCATACACAGGGGTCCTTGCCATTTTTGCCTCAAGATTGCTGAATAACAGATCGCCTTTGCTTTATGAGGATGGCAACCAGAGAAGAGATTTTGTAAATGTAAGGGATGTTGCCCAGGCATGTTTATCGGCATGCCTGAAAAATGAAGCAAATGGTGAGGTTATAAATATCGGCAGTGGCAAGGCTTACACAATAAAGGAGATAAGCCAACGGCTTGCTAAAATAATGAATAAAACAGAATACGATCCAAAAATTACTCTAACATACAGAGCCGGCGATATAAGGCATTGCTTTTCTGATATAAGCAAAGCTCAGAGACTTTTGGGATTCTCGCCATCAGTTGATCTCGATGATGGTCTTACAGAACTGACAGAATGGTTAACGATGCAGAAGGCTGATGATGGTTTCGAATTAGCAGGGAAAGAGCTTGAAAAGAGAGGTTTGATTGTTTGAAAAGATTTTGAAGGGTTGGAAAACAATTACGCTATGGGAGAATTTAATACTACTGTTCCGAAGATTGGTATTTTTGAATGGTTTCATCAGGATAATTATGACCACGTTGAAGATGCAATCGTCAGGCTGAAAAAACTTGGTATTAATGAAGTGAAAACAAGGGTTTCGTGGGCCGATTACAACACAGAAAAAGGTAAGAAATGGTACGATTGGCTTGTACCTCATCTTGCTGAAAATTTCAACCTTATACCATGCTTTATTTCCACTCCAGCTGAAGCTGGCATTTTCCCTTCGATAAGCGCCCCGGTTTCTGATCCTGAGTCTTTTGCAGGTTTCCTTCAAGGATTCCTTGAAATTCATAGCAAACATTTTGAGTATGTACAATTATGGGATGAACCAAATAACAGGAGTGAATATGATTTTACCCTCGATGAATCGTATGAGATATTCAGCAAAATGATTACCAGGGCAGCTATTGTTGCGCATAATTTCCACATGAAAACTGTACTTGCCGGAATCAGCCCTATTGATCCCGGATGGATCAAGAAGATGGGCGAGAAGAAAGTACTTGACTATTTTGATATTGTTGGCATACATGGTTTTCCTGATGTCTTTGATTCACACTGGAGAAGCTGGGAAGAGAGCATAGATTCAATAAAGAACGCATTGATCCAATATAAATCCAAGGCAGAAATATGGATAACAAAAACAGGTTATTCAACATGGAGATATGATGAAAGAAAACAAATTGAGAAATTCATAAATGTTCTTACTGCTCCTGTAAAAAGAGTTTACTGGTACTCTCTATATGATATTCCGGATGAGATTGCAACTGAAGATGGATGCTATACTGATGATCGTCTTTATCATTTTGGGATGATCAATGAAGACGGTTCACATAAATTGCTTTACAGGTTATGGTCTTCAGGAGGGATTAAATATGTAATCAAAAACCAGTGGATGACATCTTCTACTGAGAATAGAAGAATGAATGATAATGATCCCGTTCTCATAACGGGTGGCGCTGGTTTTATTGGGACAAATCTTGCAAACAAACTCATTTCGCTGGGATATCCGGTTTATATATTTGATAATCTCTCAAGACCAGGCGTAGAGAATAACCTGAAATGGCTGAAACAGCAACATAAAAATAAGGTAAGCATAATTATTGCAGATATAAGAGACCGGCATGCAGTTGAAGAAGCAGTTAAACATATCTCGCATATTTACCATCTTGCAGCGCAGGTAGCAGTCACGACAAGCCTTCTTAATCCGGCCTTCGATTATTCCGTAAATGTCAGGGGAACTGTAAACCTCCTTGAAGCAATTCGCAAATCTGATCACAAACCTTCTCTTGTTTTTACCTCAACGAACAAGGTTTATGGCAACCTGGGAGATATAGAAATATTAAAAAACACGACAAGGTATCTTCCGGGTGATAATCTGATCAATAGCAATGGGATAAATGAAATGAGAAGGCTTGATTTTCAGAGTCCTTATGGCAGTTCAAAGGGAGCCGCTGATCAATACATTCTCGATTATGCCAGGTCGTTTGGGCTGAAAAATGTTGTTTTCAGGATGAGCTGTATATACGGGGAGCACCAATTCGGAACAGAAGACCAGGGCTGGGTGGCACATTTTATTCTTAAGGCGCTGCGAAATGAAGAAATTGTGATTTATGGTGATGGAATGCAAGTGCGTGACATACTGTTTGCTGAAGATCTTGTTGAAGCTCTCCTACTTGCCTGGGAAAAAATTGATGAGTTCCAGGGAGAAGCATTTAATATGGGAGGCGGCCCCAAAAACTCATTAAGCCTTTTAGAACTTCTTGATGTACTTGAGAATTTACTCGGAAAACCTATTCCAAGGAGATTTGAAGAGTGGCGCAGAGGAGATCAGAAATATTACATATCTGATACGGCAAAATTTACCAAAGCAACAGGATGGAAACCTTTGATCCCGGCTAAACAGGGAATAAGGATACTTTTTGACTGGTTAAAAAACTTTCATGAGTTTTCAGATAAGCCAGTTCTCCAAGAATTGCAGGAGTAAGTGCTTGCCATTAATAATTAATCCGATTTATGAAGACTTCAGTTTTTGAATCTCCGGGGAATATTGTTATTCGGGATTCTGAGATGCCGGATATTAATGAAGAGGAGGTACTTGTAAGACTCAAAGGTACTGGCGTTTGTGCTTCAAATCTGCCTGTATGGGAAGGAAGAGACTGGTTCAGGTATCCCATTGAACCCGGAGCGCCAGGGCATGAGGGTTATGGCATAGTTGAAAGAATCGGAAGTTCTGTAAGAGATGTCGGCCCGGGCGATAAGGTAGCCCTTATTTCTCAGCACGCATACGCTGAATATGACAAAGCTCATCTCTCTGAAATTGCCCGGTTACCTGAAGAAGTAGGACAATTACATTTCCCTGGTGAACCAGCTGCATGTGCAGTAAATATATTCAGACGGTCTGACCTGTTGAGGGATCAACAAGTACTTATAATTGGCGCCGGATATCTGGGTTGTATGCTCATTCAACTTGCAAAGAACGCAGGTGCTATTGTCACAGTTGTGTCAAGAAGGGAAACATCACTTGAGTATGCCAGAATTGCTGGTGCAGATCATCTTATTGGCTTCACTGATTACTATAAAGCTCTTGAACAGGTAAAAAAGCAATTACCTGGGGGAGCGCCAAGGATTATTGAAGCAACAGGTTTCAGGCAATCAATTGATTTTGCAACGGATGCGATTGCAGTAAGAGGCAGGATGATAATTGCAGGTTATCACCAGGATGGGATGCGAAATGTAAATATGCAGGTTTGGAACTGGAAAGGAATAGACATAATCAATGCTCATGAGAGAGATCCTGAAATATATGTTGATGGGTTAAAAGAAGCAATACGGCTCACCGAGATGAAGATATTACAACCTGAGAAGTTCATCACTCACTATTTCTGCTTTGAAAATATAAACGAAGCTTTCAGATTACTCAAAAACAGACCTGAGAGTTTTATGAAAGCTGTTATTACATATTAATATGTACCATGAAGTTTTAACTACAGTAAAACCCGACCTTGCCTTTGTTGGTACAGGATGGATCGGGTATAACAGGATGAAAGCTCTTGTTGATGAAGGTATTTGCAATCCTGTTGCAATTTTTGAACCTGACCTTGATAATGCAGGAAGAGCTTTCAAACTTGCCACTGAAGCGACATTATTCCGCGATTTTGATGACATGCTTGACTCAAACCCCGATGGGATAGTTATCGCTTCACCGAATGCATTGCATGCAAATCAGTGTATCAGCGCTCTACAAAGAGGTATTCCTGTTTTCTGTCAGAAGCCGCTTGGCCGTAGCGCTGAGGAAACGGCAAAGGTAATATCAGAGGCTTATGTTTCAAACAGGCTTTTGGGTGTTGACATGTCTTACAGGTATACATCAGGCATGCAGAAGCTTTATAATCAATATCGCAATGATATTGGCAGAATACATGCAATTGACCTTGTATTCAATAATGCATACGGACCTGATAAAGACTGGTTTTACAACCAGAAGATATCAGGTGGAGGCTGCCTCCTCGACCTGGGGGTTCATCTTATTGACCTGGCTTTATGGATGCTCGATTTTCCAGAGGTACGATCAATTTCTTCTGTACTGTTTTCAAAAGGAAAGATAATCGAAGATAATGATAGCATGATTGAGGATTTTGTCTCTGCTCAGATTGAAACTGAAGATGGTGTTTTAATACGGCTTGTTTGCAGCTGGAACCTCCCTGCCGGGCAGGATGCTGAAATTAAAGCGTCATTCTATGGTACCGAATTGGCAGTATTATTTTATAACATCGGTGGCTCATTTTATGATTTCGAGACTGCTATTTGCAGAAAAACTGAAAGAGAGATAATCAGTATGCCTCCTGACGACTGGGGAGGCAGAGCTTTAATCCAGTGGACGAGAGATATTCAGCAAAACAGACATTTCAGGAAAGATGCTTTTAAATACTATAATACTTCTGAAGTTGTAGACCGGATATACAGGAGAGCCCCAACATTAAAACCTGCATGGTATGAGAGTACTTCTTACCACCGATAACCTTGGCGGTGTCTGGACGTTTACGCTGAACCTTGCAGAAGGGTTGAGGAATTATGGTATTGAGGTTTTCATTGCAGTTACGGGTACTGAATTATCATCTTCGCAGGAGGATAATATCAGATCATTCAATCACGATCTGATATTGACAAAACAGGAGTGGATGGACAATCCATGGGATGATCTTGACAGAGCCGGCAGGCAGTTGTTCCTTATTACGAAAATAATCAAGCCTGATATTGTTCATCTTAATTCGTTCACATTTGGATCGTTACAATGGGATGTGCCGGTAGTTATTACTGCTCATTCTTGTGTTCTTTCATGGTGGGAATCCGTTTTAAATGAAAAAGCGCCTCCTGAATGGGATATTTATCGCTCAATAATCGGCAAGGGTATCAGGTCGGCTGACTTACTGGTGGCCCCAAGCTTTGCAATGATGGAAACAGCTAAGCGCCTGTACTCTCCAAGATGCATAAGTCTCATCTATAACGGCATTGAACAATCTGACTTTTTTGTGGTTGGAAAGGAGGAGATGATTTTCAGCATGGGAAGGTTATGGGATAAAGCAAAGAACATAAAACTTGTCCTTGAAGCTGCAAATGATATTAATTATCCAATATACATTGCTGGAGATTATAGCGGAAGTCAAGCTGAAACTCCGGATAATGTACATTTTTTGGGATACCTTGATCAATCGCTTGTAAGGGGCTATCTTTCAAGATCATCAATATATCTCCTTCCTGTAAAATATGAGCCTTTCGGATATACTTTCCTTGAAGCTGCACTTTCAGGATGCGCTCTTATTACAGGGCATATCCAATCGATGAGAGAAATATGGAATGAATCGGCTATGTTTTGTGATCCTAATGACAGTCGTGCACTCGCTGAAACAGTTAATTCATTAATGGCCGATAAAGTGATGATGTCGAAACTTGCAAAGTCTGCAAAAGAAAGGGCAGGGTCAATGTATTCAATTGAAAAGATGACTGCTGGTTACATCAGAGAGTATAACAGAATTTTAAAATCAGCCTCGAAACAGGCGCTAAAAACGGAGGTATAAATGCGAATCTGTCTTTTTTATCATTCGGTGGTATCTGACTGGAATCATGGTAATGCGCATTTTCTCAGGGGGATCATCAGTTCACTTGCAGTAAGGGGCCATGAAGTATTAATTTTCGAACCCAGGGGAGGATGGAGCCTGAAGAATCTTATTTCTGAAAAGGGAAGGACAGTTTTTGATGATTTCAGAAATTTTTTCCCTTTCCACAATCCTGTTATGTACGATGAGAGCAATTTTAATCCGGGCAATTACCTCGATAACACTGACCTTGTTATTGTTCATGAATGGAACAATCCCGAGATAGTAAGGCGAATTGGAGAATTCAGATCCTTCAACAGGAATATGACATTGTTGTTTCATGATACACATCACAGATCTGTGACTGCTCCCCAGGAAATGGAGAAATATGATCTGAAAAATTATGATGGGGTTCTTGCTTTCGGGGAGGTTATAAAAAATATATACCTCAATAAAGGATGGTCGAAAAGAGTGTGGACATGGCATGAAGCTGCCGATGACAGGATTTTTCATCCGGTAATATCAGAAGAAAAAGAAGGTGATCTTGTGTGGATTGGCAACTGGGGTGATGATGAAAGAACTGATGAATTGCAGGAATTCATAATTGAGCCAGTTATGGAACTTGGCCTTCAGGCAAGTTTTTATGGTGTCAGGTATCCGTCAAAAGCAATAAGAATGCTCAAAAAGGCAAAGATTAAGTACAAGGGATGGTTACCCAATTATAAGGTGCCTGAAGTTTTCGGGAAGCATAAGGTTACCGTTCATGTTCCGCGAAGGCCATATGTTGAAAAACTTCCCGGAATACCTACTATCAGGCCTTTTGAAGCTCTTGCGTGTGGTATTCCCCTTGTATGTTCTCCATGGAATGATTCTGAGAAACTTTTTACCCCTGCAAAAGATTACCTGATTGCGCACAATGGCGATGAGATGAAGATCTGCCTGAATTTGGTTCTTTCTGATGATGCTTTAGCGCTAAAGCTGGCATCAAACGGACTATCGACTATAAGGAACAAGCACACATGTGATCACAGGGTCGACCAGCTCCTTGGCATTGTAAATGAAATCAGGAGCAAGAAACATGAACTTATCCATAATTGATCATTAAGCTTATGATTGATTTAGTAAACGTTTACATATTATTACATGAGGGATAGAACAAAACCGGTAATTGCCTTTTTTGGTTCCAGCCTGGTGTCAGCATATTGGAATGGAGCGGCAACATACTATCGTGGAATAATCAAATATCTTAGCCGCCTTGGTTACCAGGTAACTTTTTATGAACCCGATGCATATAACAGGCAGAAGAACAGGGACATTTCCGATCCAGATTGGGCCAGGGTTGTTGTTTATGAGAACTCATTGCAGGCAGTTAATAAATCGCTCGAGAGCGCTGCCAATGCTGATACCATTGTTAAAGCCAGCGGGGTTGGGGTGTTTGACAGTTATCTTGAGAAGGCTGTTCTTGAAAACAGGAGACCAAAACAAACTGTTATCTTCTGGGATGTTGATGCTCCTGCAACTCTCGACTCCGTTTTCTCAGATCCCGGTTCAGACTTCAAAACCATTATTCCACAATACGACTTAATCCTCACTTATGGTGGCGGTGATCCTGTAATCAATAAATACAGATTGCTGGGAGCCAGGGAGTGCATCCCAATATATAACGCTTTGGATCCGGAAACCCATTTCCCTGTAAATGCGGATCCCCGTTTTTCAGGCGATCTTTCTTTCCTTGGAAACCGTTTGCCCGACAGAGAAGAGAGAGTAAAGGATTTCTTCCTTAAAGTTGCCGAGAAACGGAAGGAAAAAACATTTGTGCTGGGTGGAAGCGGATGGGGTGATTTAAAATTACCTTTTAACATAAAATATGTTGGTCATGTGTTTAGCCGCGATCACAATGCATTTAATTGTTCTTCAACTTATGTGCTTAATATAAGCAGACAGAGCATGGCTGACAATGGTTTTTCACCAGCAACCCGGATATTTGAAGCTGCTGGTGTCGGTGCGTGCATATTGACTGATTATTGGAACGGCATTGAAAATTTCTTCATTCCGGGCAAAGAAATCCTTGTTGCCCATAATGGCAATGAAGTGGAATACTTTATTGATGACATCGGGAAAGAAGAAGCTTTTGAAATAGGTTTGGCTGCCAAAAAGAAAGTTCTTTCCGATCATACATACGAAAAACGAGCTGATATCCTTGATAAGATACTTACAGGTAAGATGGTTCATCAGTATTGATTAGTGCAGGCCATGCAAGGCCTGATCTTGCAGGTTTTATAAGAGGCGGACGTGAATAGGGATTTTAACCATAAATAGTTAAATACTTGTGAAAATAGTAATACTTGGTCTTTCAATTACATCATCCTGGGGGAATGGTCATGCCACAACTTACAGAAGCCTGAGCAAGGGACTGCATAAAAGAGGTCACGAAGTTGTTTTCATGGAGAGAGATGTTTATTGGTATGCCTCAAACAGGGATATGCCTGACCCTGAGTTTTGCAGGATTGTTTTATATAATTCTGTTGAGCAACTAAAGCAACACATTTACGAAATACAATCGGCAGATTGTGTTATTCTTGGTTCTTATGTACCTGACGGGATCGAGATTGGCGAATTGATTATTGCAAACGCTTCCGGGACAAAAGCTTTTTATGACATAGACACTCCTGTTACACTCGCTGCCCTTGCTGGAGGAAAATGCAGCTATATTTCCCCTTCGCTTATACCTAAATTTGATATATACCTTTCGTTTTCTGGAGGCCCTTGCCTTGAAATATTTGAGAAAAAATACGGATCACCTGCTTCACGGCAGTTATTTTGTTCGGTTGACCCCGAACTGTATTTTCCAGCTTATTCAGAGAAAAAATGGGATCTTGGATACCTCGGCACTTATAGCGATGACAGACAGCCTGTTTTAAACGAGCTTCTTGTTGAGCCTGCCAGGAAATGGCCACGAGGAAATTTTATTGTCGCGGGGCCACAGTATCCTGTTTCATTGACCTGGCCCGAAAATGTAAAAAGGATTGAGCATCTTCCTCCGGCACTTCATAATGACTTCTATAATGCCCAGCGATTTACCCTTAATGTAACTCGCAGCGATATGGTGAGAATGGGATATTCTCCAAGTGTCAGGCTCTTTGAAGCTGCAGCTTGTGCAATACCGGTAATAAGCGACTGGTGGGAGGGGATAGATACAATTTTTAAACCCGATTCTGAAATCTTTATTTCAAAATCAAATGAAGATACATTGAGAATTCTTGTTAAAACATCAGAAAATCAACGCACCAGGGCAGGGGAAAATGCACGACAGGTTGTTCTTGAAAATCACACCGGTGAACAGCGGGCGAGTGAACTTGAAGACTACATTTCTGAATCGATTCAAAGAAGAAAAAGGATAGCACACGTCAATGCCCCAGTTTAAATCATTTAAGATCAATACTTATTGTTACATCATCATCAACCGGCATCCCATTATTCTCGGCAGACTGCCAGGCGGGTCCTTCTTTTATGAGCTTTTTAACTTTCTCTGTAAAAGCCTGATCAGGGCTTTTTATAACCCTTATACTATCGATTGTACCGTCTTTCATAACCCTGAAACCTGTGGTGATTTTTGCTATTGAAGGAGTTAGAGTATCCAGGATGTAAAGATTCTTCCGAATGTAGATTTTAAATGAATCAATGCCGATAATTGGTTTTGCAGGAGAATACCCCGTCACTGCATTTCTTACCAATTCAGACTTCATTTCCCCATAGCCAACAACAACAGTTTCCTCCTTCTGCGGCTGCATCCTGGCAGCTGTGCTTTCGTTAAGAATAGCAGCCGGTGCAGGAAGTCCTTTTTGCTCCTGTTCAATGCCTTTGCTCCTTGTAACTGGCGCTTCAGGTTCCTGAGCGACTGGCGGCTCTGCTTCATCAGCCTTCTGTAAACTGGCTGCTGAAACTATCGACTCCTTTGCTTCATTAGCTGCTTCTCTTTTTTGAGTTACAGCTTTCTTTTCTTTGTATCCTGGCAATTCATTTTCTGGTAAGCCATTTTCTGTTGATTCAGGCTCTTTTTCAGGGTAAGTTTTTGTTAAAGGATTACTTTTTGTGATTTCAAGATAACTGACACTACCTTCCTCAACCTTAAGAGAAGTCCTGTTTCTTTCAACTATAAGAAAAACAGATGAGATTATCATCAAAACTGCAACTGATGCGGCAATCCTGTAAATAAGACTTCCTTCGAACAGGCTGGTTCTTTTATTAATTCGTGAGTTAAGAAGTTTTATGTCGTTTTTGTATTCTCCTGCTGACAAGCCAGATAATCCTTCAATTGCTTCAGAAGCAAAATCATCTTTCTGAAGTATTCGTTCAAAAGCATTCCTTGCAACTCCTTTCAAATCTTTTGAGAGATACTCCGGGATATTGCGAAAACCTCTTTTGATATCTTTATCTTTCCTCTTCATTATTCAATTCAAGACAAATTTTCAGATTTCTTTTTGCATTTTGAAGGCTGCTTTTTACTTTTTTCTCATCTACCGCAAGACTGGCTGCAATGTCTTCGTAACTCATGTTTCCGAAGTAGAAGTGTTCAATGCATTGTTTCTGTTCTCCCTTTAGCTTTTCAATACATCTCAGCAGTCTTAGTTCCATGTTTTCATCGGCTTCATCAATAGGATGCACTCCGGCTTCATTTTCCATAAAAAATTCAGTACTATTTATCCATTCCTCAAGATTTTCTTTCTTCGATTTATCAGATCTGATCTGCATGAGGCAGTAATTCTTTGTTAGAACATGAAGCCAGCTTTTGAAATTTTTAATGTCGTGTCGCGGTATTTCAATAACGAGTTTTTCAAAGATCTGCATCACAGCATCCATGGCTTCGTCCCTGTCTCTTAAATACTTAAGACAAACACCATAGACAAGATTCATATATGGTGTATAAAGATCACCAAGAATCTTCAGATCACCGGTTGACCTGAATTCATCAAGGATTTCCTCGTCGCTTTGTTGAAGCCTCTTTTTGCTGTTTAAGTTGAAGATCATTGGTTTTATAGTATTCCTAATATAATCAAAATTCTATTGTTAAAAACATCGTGTATTGTTGATACTTCTTTTTTAACCACGGAGTACACGGAGAACACGGAAGACTCACGGAATAACTTAAAGTAAATCCGTGGTGAAAAGAAAAATATTATAGTCTTATTTATGGAAAAACTCTGTTCAATGCATCATAATGACAAAAGTTGAACCAAAATTTAGAGATATGAAAAAGTTTTTAGTGTTCTTCAGCATCCTCACAGTTGGAATATTTTTGTTATCATTTACCATGGTCAGAGTGATTACCGGTAAGGTTACTGATAAATCAGGCAATCCCCTTCCCGGCGTAGTTGTAAAAGCCTTTCCTTCCGAAACAAATGATTCAGTGGTAACCAGGGCTGATGGCTCTTACATGATCGAAACAGGAGACAAGGCAAAAAAGCTTGTTTTTACATTCATGAAAAGGGTTGTTGTCGAGGAGGTAATTGGCAATCGGACAATTATCGATGTAACTATTCCAAAAGAGCCTGTTGCCACTTCCAGGAAAGATGTTATGATGATGGAAGCACAGTCAATGCCGGCTGTTGTTGTAGGGTATGGTGTATCTAAAAGCACAATGCCAATAAACAGGTATAATGGTAATTTTAATACCGAAGGTTATGCATCAGTAAATGAAAATGGTTTCAGAGCAGTCAGCGCTAATCCTCTGTCAACATTTTCGATTGATGTTGATAATGCATCTTACTCAAATATCAGGAGATTCATCAACAATGGACAATTGCCTCCACCAGATGCAGTGAGGATTGAGGAGATGATAAATTATTTCAGGTATAGTTATCCAGAACCTTCAGGGGAATATCCATTTTCGCTTTATACCGAACTTTCAACTTGTCCCTGGAATAGAGATCATCAATTACTGCATCTTGGGTTGAGAGCTAAAGATATTGACAAATCATCACTGCCACCGGCAAACCTTGTTTTCCTTATTGATGTTTCAGGTTCAATGAATTCACCTAATAAGCTTCCATTGCTTAAATCAGCGTTTGCCTTGCTAGTAAATGAGCTCAGAAGCAATGACCGTGTTGCGATTGTAGTTTATGCGGGAGCTGCAGGACTTGTTCTGGAATCAACACCTGGTAACAGGAAAGGTGAGATATTGGAAGCTATTAATAATCTTGAAGCTGGCGGTTCAACAGCAGGAGGAGAAGGTCTAAAACTCGCTTACCATGAAGCTGAGAAAAGTTTTATTGATGGAGGAAACAACAGGATTATTCTTGCAACAGATGGTGATTTCAATGTTGGAGAATCGAGCAATGGTGGTATGGAACGACTTGTTGAAGAAAAACGCTCATTGGGAGTCTATATGACAGTTTTGGGCTTTGGGATGGGAAATATAAAAGATGATAAGATGGAGATCATTGCAGATAAGGGTAATGGTAACTATTCGTATATAGATAATTTGCAGGAAGCAAGAAAAGTCCTTGTGAGTGAATTTGGAGGTACTTTGTTTACAATAGCAAAGGATGTAAAATTTCAAGTTGAATTCAACCCGGCCAAAGTAAAATCTTACAGGCTTGTTGGTTATGAGAACAGGATATTAAATGAAGAAGACTTCAATGATGATACTAAAGATGCAGGCGAGATGGGGGCTGGGCATAATGTAACAGCCCTTTATGAGATAGTGCCGGCTGGTTCGGATGAAGACATACCTTCGATCGATCCTCTTAAATATCAAAAGTCTACAGAGAAAACAAAAAATGATTATTCAGGAGAATACCTTACTGTAAAGATCAGATATAAAACGCCGGATACTGAAATCAGCAAACTCATGGAGAAATCAGTTAAAGGCTATGTAATGGATCCTGCCGAAGCTTCTGACAACCTGAAGTTTGCTGCTGCTGTAGCTGAATTTGGTATGTTGCTTAGAAATTCTGAATTTGCAGGTAGCTCCACATTCGATAACGCTGCATCTCTTGCAAGGTCATCAAGAGGTTTTGATGAAGATGGATTCAGGTCGGAATTAATAAGGCTGATTAACACAGCAAGAGATATGAAGCTTACTTCAAATAGAGAAGATCAATTAGAATAGATGATATAAATGATGTAAGACGGTTTTTTCTCCAGAAGATGATTATCATTATCTTTGAGTATTAATCATCCTGACAGAAAAAATGTTGATACATTCATGAAGCCTGATAATCTCATATTCATAATTTTCGGAGCTTCCGGAGATCTTACCTCACGGAAGCTTTTACCTGCTATTTATTCATTGGAAAAACAAAAAATGCTCCCCGCTAATTATGCTATTCTGGGTATTGCGAGGACAAAAATGTCAAATGAGGAATTCAGGACAATGATGAGAGAGGCAATAATTTCAGGAGAAAAAGATGAATCTGCAGATGAAGTTCATGATTTTACCCGGCGAGTCCACTACCATCAGTTGGATTATGAGGACAAACAAGGGTATATGGAATTAGATGAGGTAATTAATAACATCTGCAGGTTGTATTCCATTAATGGTAATTACATTTTTTATTTTGCCACACCACCAAGTGTTTATGAACATATTGCAGTGAACCTGGCAGAAACAGGATTCAGTATGCAGGATAAAGGTTTCAGAAGATTTATTATCGAGAAACCTTTTGGTTATGACCTTGAATCTTCCAAGGATCTGAACAGGAAGTTGCATAAGCATATAGAAGAAGGCCAAATCTACAGGATTGATCATTTCCTGGGAAAAGAAACTGTACAAAATCTGCTTGTAACGAGGTTTGCAAATGGCATTTTTGAACCTTTGTGGAACCGGAATTTTGTTGAAAGCATTGAAGTTACCTCTGCAGAAAGCATTGGTGTTGAGAACAGGGGAGGCTATTACGATTCGGCAGGGGCATTAAGAGATATGGTACAGAATCATATGCTTCAAATGGCAGGTCTTACAGCTATGGAACCACCTTCATCTATGGATGCAAATGCAATCCGGAATGAGGTACTTAAAGTGTTCCAATCATTTCAGCCTCTTTCTATGTTGCAATCCAAATTTTTCAAGAACTTTTTTCATTTAATTTTTATTAATTTTATAAATATGAAGCCTAAGAGGAAACAGGCTCTGCTGAGGAGCAACCTGTCAGCAATAAGCTTCACGGATTTATGCATATGGGGAAGGTAAATTCTTCCCCATCTTTGTAAAATGCAAATATCCCTTAATGGCTAAGAAAACCTAACCAATACATAGTAAATTCAAAGAAATAAATCTACAAAAACAACCTTCTATCAGCAGACCCTTTATTACTGTTTGGGCTGCAGTACCTCGCTTTAATTTTTATAGATGTGAGCTGTAACCTACAGGAGGCAGATTCTTATAGAACTGCAAGAGGCTGTAACAGGCTCACAAAAGTTGTTTTGCAGATATATATTAATTAGTCCATGATAACACATAAGGTTGTTTATTTTTCAATACAAACTTTATTCTACTGAGTAGTTTCTTTGCTATTCTTATTATTGCTTTATTGGAGTCCATGCGTTTGCAATAATCAAGATAACTCTTTAATAATACAGGATCGTGGCGTATAGCAGTCCAAGAAGATTCAATTATTGAATTACGTAATACGCTATGACCTCTTGGGGTAATATCACCAATTTTTTCTTCTTCACCAGAGCTACTTGTAGAAGGAACCAGGCCGATATAAGAACACAATTTATCAAGATTGCTAAACCTATGTATGGTTTCCAGTTCAGTCAGTATTGTCATGGCCGTTAATACTCCTATACCCGGGAGACTTTTTAATAAATTAACATCATTTTGATAAGATTCAGTCTGACTTAATTTTTGGACTTGTTTTGTTAAATCTAGAATGGTTGCTCTTAGATTCTTACTCTGATGTATGTAGGAATTAAGAGTAATTTTTCCGCTTTCTTCCGTTAATTCCATGGATTCAAGCCAGATAATAAATCTTTTGGACCAATGACTTTGAGGTTTGCTGAATTGCTCAGGAAAGGCAATGCCCTGAAAATGTAAGAATGATTTAATTCGGTTCTTATACCTAGTCAGATCTTTTACCATTGTTGCACGTGTCCTTAAGAGACCTCGGTCTTCAAGTGTTTTTATACCTGGAACATAAATAGCTTTAAGATCACCATTTCGCAGTGATCTGGCAATTTTTCTACTATCTCTTTTGTCCTCCTTCTGCACTCTTTCTTTATCTGTTGTTGGGATGTCTGCAGGATTAACAACAATAGAGTTTACTCCAAGTGAGATCAGCTTATTATGTATCCAATATCCGCAAAAACCCGCTTCATAGGCGGAATAATAAATACCACCGGGAAAGTGTTTCTTTAAATACTGAAACAATAGTTCTGGACTAGGATCTTGCGAGAAAGTCTTCACTGTTACATTTTCTGTTAGAACTGTTACTTTCCAGCTTTTCAAATGCACATCAAAACCCACATAAATGTTTTGATTGCTAAAA
>DATALD010000011.1:0-8533 GCA_036261255.1 Bacteroidales bacterium | reverse complement strand
TTCCTAATGTTCCCGTTTTGTCCCTGCCCGATGCTTGCTGAAGTTGAACACCTTGAAAGCAAGACATGGTGTCAGTGTACAACCGGTTACAGCAAAGTTCTCTTTGAAAAAGCATTTGGATGCAATGTCGATGTTGAGCTTCTGAAGAGCGTTAAAGCAGGGGATGGGATCTGCCTGATGAAAATTGCCCCGACCGGTAAAATTAATTTTTAGTATATTACTGTGTTGGAGGATTCCTCCAACACAGTTTTTATTTCTGATGAGAAACATTAAAACCTCCTGTAATGTGGGTGCGATAATCAGAATGTCGTGTGAATGTCGTGTTTTTGTAGTTGGAAAGTTACCCTGATCAGCCTGACATTTGAATAAAAAAAAGAAAATGGAAACAGGAAAACTCATAAAAGAATTAAGGATCAAAAAGGGAATGACCCAGGAAGAGCTGGCTGAAAAAACCGAAGTAACTGCCAGAACAATACAACGGATTGAAAACGGAGAAGTTGATCCGCGAGCTTAGACTCTCCAGATGATAGCCAGAGCTCTTGAAGTTGATTATAACATTTTTGTGGGGAATGAACCCGATGATGAATTTGTAACTCAGAAGATTGATTCAATCAACTGGCTGGGTTTATTGCATTTCAGCGGCATCATTCCTCTTATCTTCCCTACTGTATTAATATGGAATTATAAGAAGAATAAAGTAAAGGGCATTTCTGAACATTATCGCGATGTTATAAGCTTTCAACTGCAGATCTGGATAGGAATACTGGCCGGGTTATGGATTTACTGGAAGGCAGGTCAGCCAATACCTCTGATACTTGTGTTCTTTGTGAATGGCCTGTTTATGATAATAAATACAATAAAGGTCTTTTCAGGCCAATCCTACAGGCATTTCTCGTTCTTTAAACCGGGAACTAAAAATGATGAAACAAAATGATCCATTTTACCCCAGCCCCAAGTTAATCTATTAATCACATTTTTTCTTTTATGTACTTTCTTTTGGCGGGGCTCGCCACCGCACTTGCTAAAGATTATATCTTTTTGTCCAGAACCTTGCTCCCCGTGAATTTAGGGCTGTGTGATAAAGTTTGTTCTGTGTAGCTGGTGGGCGATCCGGAACCGAGCGAAATTTATGAGCGAGCTCGCCGAAGGCAATTGGTGCGAACTTGCAGCCTTTTTCGTGGCGCGGTAAATGGCATTTTGCGCAATGGGCGGAGAAAAAGGCTGAAGTTTTCAATTCCGAACTCTTTTTCTTTGCTTCATTGCTTTTGGAGGAGCAAAAGAAATGAAGAATTAAACTGAAAAGTCCCTATTCATCAATAAATTACGCAATTGTGTATAAAGATTAGATAACCCAAGGTGAGTAAATTGATTTATTTCGCTCCCCTTGAGGTCAGGGGTAAAAGAACAAAATCAATTTGCGCGTGAAAATAAATGTGACTTATCATTTAACAGCCTTACTCTTCTGTAGGGAACCTTAAAGTAAACTGCGTCCCACAGTTAAAACTTGAATTTGCGAATATTGTTCCGTTATGATTTTGCATTATTTGTCGTGCAAGGCTTAATCCTATTCCATGACCATTCTCCTTTGTTGAAAAAAACGGCACAAAAATGTCATCGACGACATCCCCGGGTATCCCCGGTCCGTTATCTTCCACAAGTATTGTTACACGGTTGTCATCCTGGAATGCTTTCAGGTTAACAATGCCGTTTTTTTTATTGCCGATCGCCTCGATTGCATTCTTTACAAGATTAATGAGGATCTGTTCAACCTGTCCAAAGTCAGCCGTTAATTGTAAGTCTTCAGGAAATACATCAACATTAATTCTTATGTTCCTGGGAGCATTTGAAGCCATAAGGAGCCTGCACCTGTTGAAAAGTTCCTGTATTCTGAATGATGCCCGGTTAGGCTCAGGCAACAGAGTGAGGCTTCTGTATTTCTCAACAAACTCAAGCAATCCATTCCCTGTCTCTCCGATTGTACTCAGGCCCGATAAGGTTTTTTCAATAACCTGAGAAGTGATTTTTCCAGGCAATATTGTGGATTCATCTTCCTTGTTTTTAAAGTACCCTGAGATGACAGAGGTAAGTGATGTTATTGGACTTATTGAATTCATAATCTCATGCGTAAGCACACGAATGAGTTTTTGCCAGGAATCGAGCTCTTTTCTTGCAAGTTCGCCTGTTATATTTTCAAAAGTGATCAGCTTTGCAGGTTTCTTTCCAATTGTCAGTTTAGAGGCTTTTATAAGAATGCTCTGTGAATGGGCATCAGACTTCATCTTATAAAGTATTTCCTGCCCGGGAATTATTGTTTTGAGTATACTGTTTAATTCTGCATCATTGTGTTCAGCGGATGAAAGAAGTCCGTGTTTCTGAATCTTCAGGTATCCTGCCGATGCATTATTAAAGAATTCAATCCTGCCATCATTGCCGATCGCCAGCAGACCTACATCCAGATGATCAACGATAGTTTGCAGGAGATTTCTTGTGCTTTCATTTTCGAATCTTACATCCTGTATAATTGCGTTTACGGAGTTCATTCTCCCGTGAAGTCTGCTGAATGATCTGTTGCCTGAATCAGTAAATCTTACAGATGCATCCTGGTTCTGAACCGACGACAGGAATTTCTCAAGGTCATAATTTGTTCTGTTGACCTTTTTTATTAACATCAATATCTGAAATACAATCAAAACGGATGTTCCTGCAAGTGTGAAGTAGTATCCTTCTTCGACATGCTGCAATATAATTCCAAACAGGATGCATGTCAGAGCAAGAAGACTTACACGGACACAAATACTTATAAAGAATCTGTCTAGCACCATCATTTCTAAATTTTATACTTCTGGATTTTATTATAAAGCGTTTGCCTTGCAAGTCCAAGCTCCTTTGATGCTTTCAGAATGTTCCCGCCATTGTTGTTCAATGAATTTAAGATGGCGTTTTTCTCTATTTCGGTTAATGTAAGCGGTTTGCCATCACATTCAGTCTGCCTTGGTTCATGAGAAATAAAGAAGTCATCGGGTGTGAGAACATCAGAATCGCATAAGATCACGGCCTTTTCGACAGTATGCCTGAGTTCTCTCACATTTCCGGGCCAGTTGTATTTCGTAAGTTTATCAAGTGTTCTGTTGCTGAATTTCAATTGATATTTTTCATACTTGGCTGAATACTCCTTTAAAAAAGACTCAGCCAGGAGGATAATATCTTCTCCGCGATCCCGCAACGGAGGTACTTCAATTACAATAGTATTGATCCTGTATAATAAATCTTCACGGAAAAGGTTTTTTGAGACCATATCCTTCAGGTTTTTGTTAGAAGCGCAGATCAATCGTATGTCGAAGGGGATCGGAGTCTTCGAACCTACCTTATATATTACCCGGTTCTGTATGGCCGTAAGAAGCTTTGACTGCATAGAAAATGAAAGATTGCCTATTTCATCGAGGAAGAGAGTGCCTCCCGAAGCAGTTTCAAACCATCCCGCTTTATCTTCCTTTGCGTCTGTAAACGCTCCTCTTACATGGCCGAACATTTCACTTTCGAAAATTGATTCTGTAATTGTACTGATATCAATGTTAATCAGGGCTTCTGCGGATCTCCGGGAAAGGTTATGTATTTCTTTAACAATCAATTCTTTGCCTGTCCCATTCTCTCCTGTTACGAGTACGGTTGCATCTGTAGCGGCAACCTTGCTTATAAGGTTCCTTACATTTTTCATTACCGGTGAATTTCCAATCATCGGATTGTCCTGCCTCGTATTTCCTCTGATTATCTGCTTTTGCCTGTCCCGAAGCATCTTGTTTTCTGTTTTTGAGTGTCTGAGCTTTAATGCAGACTGAAGGGTGGCAATAAGCTTATTATTTTCCCATGGTTTGACAACAAAATCAGTAGCACCCTCTTTAATTGCTTTTACTGCAAGACTTGCATCTGCATAGGCGGTGATCATTACAACTACAGCAAGCGGATCGGATTTAAGGATCCGGTTGAGCCAGTAAATGCCTTCATTGCCGGTATTTACGCCTGCAGAGAAGTTCATATCGAGCAAAATGACATCGAACTCCTCCTTTTCGATCAGTCCTGGTATCTGGTTTGGGTTTGAAATTCCCTTAACATTACCGAATTCAGGCTCAAGTAACTGGATCAGGGCTTTTAGCACCTGTTTGTGATCATCAACAATGAGTAGGCTGCCTTCCATATTAATTTAAAGTTAATGTCAAAATACTGGACATTTTGTTGACTTATTTTTAGACATAAATATATGAATGTTTAAATAATTTCTTTATTTCCTTTTTCATATTTTCATATTTCCTTATTTCAATATTTCTTTATTTTCTTTCTTCATATTTTCATATTTCCATATTTTCATATTTCTTTTTCTCCTACTTCATTCATGCTTTATTTAGCAATTAAAATCAAATGGAAAGCAAAATTGAACAAACGACACTCATATTTGAATTGTATCTTTGTTTCTATTCATCAACCTTCTAACGATCTTAAGAATGGAGAGAATCATAAAGATTGACAGATCAAATATCGACAGGGAGCATATTTGCTGTGCATTTTCAGATAAGAAATGCAGTAAAAGTTATGAATTAAAGAAGGACTGGCTCAGAAAAGAATTTGATAACGGATACATATTCAGGAGGATCGATGCAAGGGCAAAAGTATTTATCGAATATGGTCCGGCTGAAAAGGGATGGGCGCCGGTAGTTGCTCCGGATTATCTTTTAATAAACTGTTTCTGGGTATCAGGACAATATAAAGGACAGGGATACGGCAAGGAATTGCTGAGGCTGGCAATTGATGATGCTGCTGCACAGCAGAAAAGCGGCCTTGTAACAATTGTCGGTACTACAAAGTACCATTTCATGAGCGATACAAGATGGCTTCTTAAACATGGATTTGAAACCTGTGAAAAGACTTCATCTGGATTCAGCCTTCTTGTAAAAAAACTAAATCCTGCAGCTCCTGATCCACATTTCAAAGACTCAGTAAAAGATAACAAAGAAGTCGTGAAAAACGGGCTTGTCGCTTATTATTCAAACAGGTGTCCTTATTCCGAATTTCATGTTATGACATCACTTAAGGAGACGGCCGCAAAACGGAATCTGCCATTAAAGATAATAAAGCTTGAAACAAGTGAACAGGCGCAGAAAGCTCCGACACCTGCTACAATATTCAGTCTTTTTTATAACGGGAAGTTCATTACAACAGACTTAAGCGTCTGCATTGATTCAAGGTTTGATAAGGTTTTGAAATTCTAAATAAATCCTGAACACTAAGTTCAACCGTATGAAACACGAGTGGAAAAAAGCAGAAAAACAATATTATCTGCCAAAAAATAAGCCTGAGATTGTGAAGATACCTCAATTTAAATTCTTTTCGGTTATGGGGCAGGGTGATCCCAATAACAAGGCATTTCAGGAATATATTGGGGTTTTATATTCTCTTTCATACGCTGTGAAAATGTCGCAAAAAAATGGCTTTGCACCGGATAATTATTCTGAATATTCTGTCTACCCGCTCGAAGGAGTATGGGATCTGACAGATGAGGCAAAGAAGTCGGGATCAAAACAGCTCGATAAATCACAGCTTGTATTCACCCTTATGATAAGGCAGCCTGATTTTGTTACAGAAGAATTTGCACTGGAAGCAATTGAAAAGACAAAAAAGAAAAAATACCACCCGCTGCTCGAAAAGGTCAGATTTGAAGAAATCGAAGAAAGCAATTGCATCCAGATGATGCATATCGGAAGTTATGACGATGAGCCTGAGAGTTTCAGGCAAATGGAGGATTTCTGCATTCGGAACAGTTTTAAAAGAGAATCAAAATTACATCGTGAGATCTACATTTCAGATTTCAGGAAAGTGTCGCCTGAGAAATTAAAGACTGTTTTGAGATTCAGGATTCTAACACTGTAAATTGCGTGAGGGTGGAAATAAAATGAACCAGGACTATTGAAATTGTAGCGAACATAATTTATCTGAAGATATGAGGTGTTGATAAGTGTATAGTTGTTAACACTACATGAATCTAACAGTATTTACTGTATTTTTACAGTATTTCCGAGATACTTTATGGAGATCAGAACAGATATTTATTTAGGAGACAGCAAAGACGTATTGAAGGGAATATCAGATAATTCTGTTGATCTGATTATCACATCTCCTCCCTATGCTGATCAGAGAAATGGTACTTATGGCGGTATTCGTCATGATAAGTATGTTGAATGGTTCTTACCGATCTCAGAACAACTATTACGTGTATTAAAGCCTACTGGTACATTTATTCTGAATATTAAGGAGAAGGTTGTTGAGGGAGAAAGAAGCACTTATGTCATGGAGCTTATTCTGGCAATGAGAAAGCAAGGTTGGTTATGGACAGAGGAATTTATCTGGCACAAAAAAAACTGTTATCCCGGGAAATGGCCAAACAGGTTCAGAGATGCCTGGGAAAGATTACTTCAGTTTAATAAGGATAAGAAGTTCAATATGTACCAGGATGAGGTAATGGTGCCTATGGGGGACTGGTCAAAGAGCCGACTTAAAAACCTGAGTGATACTGATAAGATCAGAGACAATTCAAAAGTCGGAAGTGGTTTTGGAAAGAATATTTCAAACTGGCTGACAAGAGATAAGGCATATCCAACGAATGTTCTTCATCTGGCTACAGAATGCAGCAACAAAAATCACAGTGCAGCCTTCCCTGAGGAACTTCCGGAATGGTTTATCCGGTTGTTTACCAAAGAAACCGACATAGTTCTTGATCCATTTATGGGATCAGGTACTACGTTATTTGTTGCAAACCGGATGAAACGACATTCTATTGGAATAGACAATGTACCTGAGTATTACAATATGGTAAAAAGTCAAATAAAGACAGTTGAATTATATCTTCTTGAATCAAAAGAAAACTATGAATCCGTTAAATCTGTCAGATGTAACACAATACGTTGAGAATAACATTACAGCTTTTCATAATAAAAGGATTCAAAGCCTTGATGGGCTGAAGTTACACCAGATTCTCAGGCGAAAGAATCCATATTTGTTCAGGGCAAAATATCTCCTTACTTCTGATGAAATAATCAAAGGCTTACTTGATGCTCACATTTCATCAAATGAAGAAACAATTTTCGGGGACTGGCTGGAAGGGCTTGCCATATTTATTAATTCTAAAGTATTTGCCGGAAGAAAATCAGGCATTACAGGTATTGATCTGGAGTTCGACAATGATAACAGGAGATATATTGTTACTATCAAGTCAGGCCCAAAATGGGGTAACAGTTCCCAGTTAAATAAGATGATCAATGATTTTAAAACAGCAACAAAAGCCTTAAGGACAAGCAATTCAAAACTGAATGTTGTTGCAGTAAATGGATGCTGTTATGGTATAGACAACTGCCCTGATAAAGGGGATTACCTTAAACTATGTGGACAAAGATTCTGGGAGTTTATTTCCGGTTCGACTGATCTTTACACAGATATTATTGAACCTCTTGGCTATAAGGCCAAAGAACGAAATGATGATTTCATAAAATCTTATGCTCAAATTATAAATAAATTCACAAAAGAATTCCTGATTAATTTCTGTAAAGAATCGGGGGAAATTGACTGGAAAAAACTCGTTGAGTTTAATTCTAAACAGACATAGGTTATTTTCTATGAACTGGGAACTATACACAATCATAAACTCTAATCACAATGAGGATTACTTTAGTATGTCAGTTCATAATATTCATGATTTTTGCGGACTCATGCTCTTCAAAGAATCTTAAAAACAGCAAGACAACTCCCTATGGAGTTTTCAAATACTCTGATGTTGATTCAGAATTGATTGATGATCTGATAGGTTGCTGTAAGACAAATTTACCAGATATTGAGTCAGCTCTGAATGTAAAGATTCATCCTGAAACTATTATTGAAGTTTTTCCCAGCCAGGCTGAGTATGACAGGAAAATAATTAATGAAAATCTAAAAGGATCACCGGCTATTTCGGGATATGGAAAAATACAGCTTGTATCTCCGAAAGCTCCGATCAGGATAGAAAATATTCCTTACAAAGAAAGATTATGGTTCCTTATACATGAATATGTACACTTGAGTATCGATCAGATTGATCCTTCACTACCAATTTTTCTTAATGAAGGCCTGGCATGTTATTTTGGTTCTTATAATTTTTACAAGACTGTTGTATCAAGGTATTTCGACAAGCTGAAATCATATCCTTCAATTGATCAGTTAACAGATAACTACGATAAAATCATGGGAGTTGATGTTTATTCATTTTTATTTATTGTATTCATTGTAAGGACTGAAGGACAACAAAATCTTGTCACTGTATTGCGGGATCACCAGTCTTTGAGAGCTAAGAACGGCGATTGGATTAATTTTCTGGAGGAATTAAAACAGAATTCAAGATTGTAACATTTGTTACAAATTATTGATTGAAAATGTGAGGAACCTTATAAGCAAGGTTGCCGCTACAGATGCAACCGTACTCGTAACAGGAGAGAATGGGACAGGCAAAGAATTGATT
>DATALD010000129.1:0-6452 GCA_036261255.1 Bacteroidales bacterium | reverse complement strand
TAGCATTGGCATCAGATCATGCAGGGTTTTTTTTGAAAGAGAAGCTGCTTGGTTATCTGGAGGGGGAGAAGTATGAAGTAAAGGATCTTGGAAGTTTTTCTGAAGAACCGGTTGATTATCCTGAATTTGGTCACCAGTTGGCGAAGTCTGTTTCAGACGGAGAGTTTGATACAGGGATATCCATTTGTGGTACAGGCAATGGTATTAATATGGTTGCTAACAAGCACCAGGGTGTAAGAAGTGCATTATGCTGGAATGAGGAGATAAGCAGGCTGGCAAGAGCGCACAATGATGCAAATGTATGTGCCCTGCCAGCAAGGTTTATTACGGAGTCAGAAGCTTATTTAATTGTAAAAACATTTCTTAACACTCCATTTGATGGTGGAAGACACCAGAAGAGGATTGACAAAATCTCATTAAAAATGTATTAATATGCTTTCAAACTCATGCAGGTATGGCATAAGGGCGGTTATATACCTTGCCAATCAGCCATCAAATGCAGTAAAGACCGGAATAAGACAGATAGCGGAAGATCTTGATCTTCCCACTCCTTTCCTGGCAAAAATCCTGCAGGAGCTTGTAAAACAAAATATACTTTTATCGAGCAAAGGGCCACATGGAGGATTCTCTTTGCTAAAGGAGCCAAAGAAAATAAGGATTATTGACATAGTAAGGGCAATAGATGGTGATGAATATCTGAGAGACTGTGTTATGCACAGCAGCCCATGCGGAGGTAAGAAGAAAAACAAAAAGTACTGCTCTCTTCACGATGATTATGAGAAAATAAGAACTGAGCTTATTGACTTATTTGGAAAAAGAACAATTCATGATCTTGTTGTAAGATCGGGGAAGTCGAAGCTTATTTCGATCTGATATCAACAGGTTTAAGAAACAAAAAGAAGAGAATTGAGAACAGGATTCCTGCAATGTCAAAAGCTGCATCAAGGAAGCTGGCGGTTCTTGTTATTGTGAAAAGCTGCTGCAAAAATTCCATCAGGATTCCGTACGAGGCAGGGATGAGGGCGGCAATAAACATCCTTCTACCGCTATGAAGTGTTTTCCTGTTTTCAATGATGACAGCAGACATCAGTACAAAATACATACCCATGTGTACGATCTTATCAAAATGAGGTATAGGTATCTTTACTGCGCCAAAGTTCTCTGAATTTGCCAGGCTCAGGTATGCAATTACAAGTGCAATGAGTATTGAGAAAATATTTTTCTTCAGCATGATGAAATTTTGGTTCAAAAATAACTATTAAACTTTCCATATTAATTATAAATTAGTTCGTTTCAATTAAGAGATGGCAGGAATCTACATTCATATACCTTTTTGTAAAAAATTGTGTTATTACTGCGATTTCTATCATGTTATTGCAAGAGGGTTTGATTATTCAGAGTACGCCCGAACAATAGCAGCAGAGGCCGAACTGAGATCCGATTACCTTGATACTGAAAGTGTTAAAACAATTTATTTTGGGGGTGGGACACCGTCTGTGTTCTCACTGAAGGAACTTGAGATTATTATGACCTCAATAAAAAAAACCTTCAAAACTGATGAAATTTGTGAGATCACTATAGAGCTTAATCCCGATGATGTTGATACTTTTTTCCTTAAAGGCTTGCATGCGCTGGGTTTCAACAGAATCAGTCTTGGTGTCCAATCGTGGAGAGATGAGGATCTAAAGTTAATGAACAGGAGACACGATTCTATGAAAGCAGAGGCTGCATTGAAAGATTGTCTTAACACTGGATTTAGTAATGTATCTGTTGATCTCATTTACGGACTCCCTGGAATGAGCAATGACGCCTGGAAATCAAACCTTGAGAAAACATTTTCATTTGAAATTAAACATCTATCGGCCTATCATTTGACATTTGAAAAAGGAACGGTTTTTGGAAAGATGCTTGAGAAAGGGCTTATTTCTGAAGCAGACGAAGATCTAAGTATTGCCATGTTCAATCAACTCGAAGAATTGGCTGAAAGAGCAGGGTTTATTCATTATGAGATCTCAAATTTCGGAAAGGAAGGATATTTCTCACTGCATAATACTAATTACTGGAAACAGGTTAAGTACCTGGGATTAGGTCCTTCGGCACATTCATTTAACGGATACTCACGACAGTGGAACAAGAGTGATCTGAACAGTTACTTAAGATCGATAAAATCATCAGTACTCGATTTTGAAATTGAAGAACTTGATGGGAGAACAAGACTAAATGAATATATAATGGTCTCACTCAGAACAATGTGGGGGATTGATCTTGGTTATGTTGAAACCATATTCGGTAAGGAAGGGTTTGACTATATAGTAAATATGTCGTCAAAATTCAGGGAATACGGTTTGATGAAACAGCAGGCTGATAATATTGTTCTTACCAGCCAGGGAAAAATGATCTCCGATAATATTATATCGGAGTTCATGATGCCGGAGTAATATTATTTATTCTGTTTCTATTTTTTTGTCAATGCAAAGGTTGTCTGACCAATGATGTTATTATCAAGGTACAATTCAACAGAATAGTTACCTATAACAAAATCACCATTATTGTCGACGAAGATACACATATCGATATCCTGATTCATATAATCAACTTGCCTCATTGCTGAATAGATCAGCTGATTACCCTTGTATTCAAACAGGTTGTCGGCGCTGCTTGAGATTACAAGAGAGTCGGGCCTCAGAATACGCAGAAAGACATCTTTTGTACCCGATGAGGCAATAGGGTTGGCTCTTAAAGTAAAGCATAAACGAAGCTTATCGAGATAGTTAAGTCGTTTTGTTTCTTTGGCATTCTTATTCAGTGAAGTAGCAACAATGTTTGTTGCCATTACCACAGAAGCTGTTTCAACTTTTGAGGTCAGTTCTTCCCTGACTTTCGAAAGCTCTGTATTTGTGTTCGCCATTTCGTCCATCTGCGATCTGATTTCAGTATTTTCAGCTGAAAGAATCTTGTTTCTTGAATTTAAAGAATCTATCTGGACAATATAACTTTTCATTATCTCCCTCATTGTTGAGATCTCATTACGGTATCTCTTTATGAGCTGGGTGTTGGTAGCATTAACAGAAAGCAATTGGACAATCCTGTCTCTTTCTTTCTGCAAGCCTGCATTGAGGGTATCATTAGCTGTTTTCATAGTATCATAGGCGGCAACCATACCCCTCAGAACACCTGCAAGTGAGTCTTTTTCCTGGGTAAGCTCAGTTTCCATTTCTATCCTTTTACCTCGCTGATCAAAATACATGAATATCAAGAAAATAAGCAACACTCCAAGGATAATTGAAGTTGCAATCATACCTATTGGTGCTTTACCTGACCCTGATTCCGGTCCTTTGTAGTTGTCGCTGGTAGCCATAAAACTGGTTTTTAAAAAATTTCAACAAAATTAATAATTAGCCTATAATTAACTAAAAACGTTAAGCCGGTTTCTCTGCCGAGAAAGAATTGAATAAACAAATAAAGTCTTGATTTATACCCTCAATAGCTGTTAACCAATACATAAACAATAAGTACTATTTTTTTGTTCGCCGAAATAAGAACTAATAAAGATTAAAAATATTTTATGAGTAATCTAATTGCAGGAAGTTTTTATTTGCTATTCCAGGCAATTATCAGATGATTTATAGTTTTTTATTTTCAAGAGCACTGAGATCAAAATTGTTTAATTTTTCACGGGTCTCATAGTAGCCTACTTCGAACAATTCAGCAGCTTTTAGAGTATCAAGAATTTTATAATCCTTCAATTTCTGAGGAGCTATACACAAGTCAAATTTTTTAGCTTTATCAACGATCTCTTTTGACATGCTAAGCATAAAAGTTCTCTCCGCGAGGCTGATAAGGCCGGATATTTTTTCTATAGGACCAACCTGGTTAACAAACGATCCGATAAGGATATTACAATCGTTTTCAATTATCCTTACAGGAAAGTTGTCGAGGACACCACCATCAACATAAGTCTGATTTCCTATCTTAACAGGCGGGAAAAGAATCGGAATACTTGAGGATGCCACTACTACATCAATAAGCTCACCTTCGGAAAAGTACACCGATTTGGCATTGATCAGATCTGTAACTGTAACATAAAGAGGAATTTTCAGGTCGGAAAAAGTTTTAGCGCGCAGATTGGTTTTCAACAATTTGATGATCCCGCTTATTTGAAGTAAACTTTCCCGGGGCAGGGTTGGCCTAATAAAATCAAGCCGGCTCCCGGTGTTAGTTAAAGCCAGGATTTCCCGTGGTGAATAACCGTCAGCATACAAAACTCCGGCTATTGCGCCCGCACTTGTTCCGGCAATCACATCAGGGCGTATGCCTGCTTCATCCAGGGCTTCAAGGAAACCAAGATGAGCAAACCCCCTTGCTCCACCACCGCTTAGTACAACACCAATATTATATTTCTTAGAAACCATTTCTTTTTTGTAGTTTCAACAAGAGTTGTTGAAGTTTTACAATGAATCAATAAAGATAGCCATATAAATCAAGTATTATCTTAAATTTGGACCTGATAAAAATTCAGTTAACATAAAACGAAAAAAAATGCAATTTCTTGTAATTGGATATGACGGAGAAGATGCAGGAGCTCTTGAAAGAAGGATGAAATCGAGAGAAAAGCATCTTGAAAGAATAGAACAGCTTAAAAAATCGGGAAACTTCATTTTCGGAGGAGCCATGCTCGATGATAATGGTAAGATGATAGGATCGACTATCGTTTATGAGTTCCCTGATAGAAAAGATCTTGATAAGATCCTCAAGGATGAGCCATATATTGTTGGTGATGTATGGAAGAAGGTTACTATTTATCCTTACAGGCTGGCGAAATAGGTGGTTAAGTAGTAGGACGCGAATTTCGTGATCCAAGGACCTCTCCCCTAAATCCCCTCCCCTGAAGGGGAAGGCGAACTGACATTCAGGGCTTTAGTAGGTTCAAGATAAATAAGCAATATTAGTATTGTTATTTTCCTGATATCCAGAATGTTCATCCCCTCACTCTTTAGGAGAGGGGAATGAGGGGGAGAGATAGGAAAGCCCATGATTTTTATTAATGCCCAAATTTATTAACTTTTCTATTTTTTAGATGTTAACTTAGAAAATCAGAAATTATTCAGCTATGGCATTTACATTACAACCGGGCGAAAAGGCAAAAGACTTCAGGTTACTGGCCACTGATAGTAACTATTATAGTCTTTCTGATTTTAGTAATTTCAAATATCTTGTAATCTTCTTTACTTGTAATCATTGTCCCTATGTATTAGGATCCGATGAGATAACAAGGGAGACAGCAAATAAATTCCACAATGATGGTGTTGGTTTTGTTGCCATCAACTCGAACAGCGAAAATACCTACCCTGAAGACAGTTATCCGAATATGATAAAAAGAATGGAATCGCATAAGTTTCCTTGGTATTATCTGCATGACAAGACACAGGAAGTCGCCAAAGCTTACGGCCCTTTGAAGACACCACACTTTTTTGTCTTTGACCAGACCAGGACTCTCGTTTATACAGGCAGGGGAGTGGATAACCCAAGGAACCCGGACCTTGTAACAGTGAATGATCTTGACAGGATATTAACCGAGCTGACAATGGGGGAACACATTTCAGTAAAGCTTACAAACCCAATAGGTTGCACTATTAAGTGGGAAGGAAAAGACTCACACTGGATGCCGGCAGAAGCTTGTGATCTTGTGTAAAACTGATCTGGTTTTTCGATATCCGACATCTTCTCTGAAGCTACTTTATCCTCATATATTATTTATCTAGGTTTGATAAATCATGCCCTTATTCTTCATTTCTTTTGCTTGCCCAAAAAGAAATGAAGCAAAGAAAAAGGCCCCGCAAATGACAACTGCAGCCTTTTTTGGCAAAATTCCACATGGCATCACGCGCCCAAAAAAGGCTACAGTTCGCACCATTTGCGGATTACCCTCGCACGACATTGAAGCAAATATAATTCATCGAGTCAATTGCAGTCCTAATATATACATGTGCTCTAATATTCAAAATGAGTCAGATAGAAGAAAGGATATTGCCAATAATTAAGGGGCAAGTCTTCTGATCGACCATTTATCACCTTCTTTCAGGTATTCAATCCGATCGTGTAACCTGTTTTCGCGATTGACCCAGAATTCGAACAGATCAGGGATAACCTTGTAGCCACCCCAGTGTGCAGGACGGGGGACATATGAACCTGCAAACTTTCGGTTAAAAAAATTAAATCTTTCCTCAAGGTAATCCCTGCCTGGAACTTCAGAGCTCTGGTCGCTGGCCCAGGCAGACAGCTGACTGTCTCTCGACCTTGTTTTGAAGTACTCATCGGAAATTTCGGGCGAAACCTTCACCATGGTTCCTTCTATGCGAACCTGGCGACCCTTTTCCGGCCAATAGAAAAGCAATGCTACATTGTTATTTGCTCTTATCTGGCTACTTTTTTTACTATTGTAATTGGTAAAA
>DATALD010000126.1:0-5521 GCA_036261255.1 Bacteroidales bacterium | reverse complement strand
TGGTATTAAGGTGGGAACCACAATCAGCAGGTTTTCCTCGGAGCAACCGCATAACAACTACAAACCGGGCTTTACTGCAGGCGTATTTGTAAATTACCCGATATCAGGAGCTTTTTCTGTTCAGCTCGAACCGGCTTATTTCCAGCAGGGCGGTGATCTGATTTCAGTACATGATTATTCAGTATTTCTTCAGGATCCGGCACCTTTCCTGCTGGAAGTGAAGGATCATAAAGTCACCTATAACAATATCGATGCCCCTTTGCTTGTAAGATATGATAGAACTATAGGAGGCCTTGACTTATTTGCTACCCTTGGTCCTTCCTTTGGCTTTAATTTGAATACAACTGCGTCAACAGATGTTTCTGCAAGGTCATTTTCTTCAATTACTGAGCTTCCTGTATACTATGATTATTACGAAAGCAATAATATTTCGAGCAATATTAAAACAATGCAATATGGGATAACCGGTGGTCTGGGATTTCAAACTGCAATCGGAACTCATTCACTTATTTTCGATGTAAGATACAGATACAGCATTAATGATACTTATCCTGGTTACAGCTATCTTGGTATATTTCAGACGCAGGGCGATCTGAAATCCAATTCCCTATACTTTACACTTGGCTTTGGCTTTTAAAAATTAAATAGATGTTTTTTTAAATTCAATTTAAGATTATGAAAAAAAGGATTCTCAAATTATTCTTACTGATCATTGTTCCTGCAATGGTTCTTTTCTCATGTAAGAAAGACGATTTCAGTGAAAAAGATGCACTTGATGCACAGCAATCAGTTGATCTGGCAATAACTGTACTTGATGGTTCAACATCTCAGATACCTGTTCAGGGTGCCACAGTAAAAGTCCTGGTTGACAGTGTTCTGGTATCAAAAACAACAAACGCAAGTGGTTCAGTTGTTTTTACCAATCTTAAAATTGGTGGCGATGTTCCTGTAAACGTGACTAAAGAAGGATATACTTCTGTTATGACCTCATTGGAAACATCACCATCCACTTACAGACAGACCCAGGTTTCAGGGACTATAACTATCTACTCTCTTGCAAATGAAAAACTTGCAACATTTAAAGGAAGACTTACATTACAGAGTGATTTGACAGACCGCGACAGGGAACCTGCTGCCGGAGTTGTTGTTAAGGTAAGAAATACAAGTATTTCATCGACAGAAACCTTCTTTACTGCAACAACTGATGACAATGGTAATTATACTCTCTCTGTTCCTGTATCAAGTAATAATAGTAGTATTACTCTTTACTATCCTGAATTTACAGTAAACCAGAAACTTGCAGTTACACAACAGGATGGATCAAAAGCTGTTATTGAACGTTTGGTTAGATATAGAAGTGGTAGTACAGGATTAGATGTAACTTCAATACCAAGTGCTTACGCCACTGTAGCAGCACCTCCCGCAGCAACAGGAACCGGATTTTCACTAGGTGTTAAAGCCAACAGAATGCCTCTTAACAATTCTTCTGCTTTCTTGGTTAATGGTGGTGCAGGCTATAATGGAGGAGTGACCCTCCTTGGTGCCTTAATACCATTTAGCAATGATCCAAGTGGGAACCATGCAGATTTAGAGGTTAATATCGTGGATGGGAAAATTACCGAAATAATCCAGATCATTCCCAATACAGCTCAATATTCAACCGCTCCAACTCTCAATCTCAATACTTTTTCTCCAACCACTCCGGCCAATATTATACTATTCTTCAGTACCACATATAACATTTATGTGGCAAATGGAGGATCAAATTATAACCAGTTCCCACGTGTTGCTGTAGAAACAGAAAACTGGAATACCGGTATTAGAGTGAAGTCAATTGATTCAAATGTGGATGATAATGCTAACAATATTCTCGGTTTTGGTAATGCAATTCTGTTGTCAGAAAATTTAGGCATTCTGAACGGGGTTATAAAATCTATTGCTAATGATGGTGATACGATTGCCACAACTACTACTTTCTCATCTGCCCCTGTTTTTTCAAGTTCTTTAGTTAATAATAAAAGGGCTGTACTTAATGCACCTTCAGTTGCTGATAGCACACTTTCAAGCATTAGTGTTTTTAATGGTGGAAGCGGATATGATAGAACCAATCCGCCGGTTGTAACCCTTACAACTTTGGCAGGTTATGGTTCAGGTGCTGTTGCTAAAGCTACTGTTAATGCCAATGGTGCAGTTGATGCGATCTATATCATAAATCCTGGTAAAGGATATGTTCAAAATGTTAATGATTTTAGAAAAACTGGATCTACAACCACCGTCAGTCAAAATTCGGATAATCCAACTGTTGATTTCAATGTTAGACCAGGGGACGTTATTACTCAGGATGTTCATTATGGTACAGGTTATCAGGTCCTGAATCAGACAACAGGTAAGTAATCTTTATTTACTTTATTATAAGGCTGTTCCGAAAGGTACAGCCTTTTTAATTTTCATTCATTAGCCAGGGACAACAATGTCTTTTTAATAATCCTGCTCAAACATATTCCAGATAAATTTCATATTTTTATATGAACTTCTCTTTAACCATTCAAACAATCAATATGAAAACAAAATCTACACGCAGGAAATTTATTGGCAATGTCGGTAAAGCATCTGTACTGCTTGCAGCCGGTTCTCTAAGAACCTTTGCTTCAGAAAGGACGAATAGCAATCCGTTAACCTACGGCCGTTTCAGCCCTAATGACAAAATCCGTGTCGCAACTATAGGCTTGGGTATAATGGGTAATGCCGACACAGATTCGGCTCTCAAAATCCCCGGAGTTGAACTTGGAGCCGTTTGCGATCTCTATGACGGAAGATTACTAAGGGCAAAGGAAAAATACGGTAGTAATGTCTTCACAACCCGTAACTATAAAGAAATACTTGACAGAAAGGATATTGATGCTGTTATAATTGCAACAAGCGATCACTGGCATGCAAGGCTTGCAATGGCTGCAATGAACAGCGGAAAAGCAGTTTATTGCGAGAAGCCTGTCGTCCAGAAAATCAGTGAAGGCCTTCCTGTAATTGAAACACAGAAAAAAACAGGCCGACCGATGCAGGTTGGTAGCCAGCGGGTAAGCAGCATCGTGTACAGGAAAGCAAAAGAAATGTATAAGTCAGGCATCATTGGCAAGCTTAACTGCGTTGAAGCCTCTTTCGACAGGCAGGATGCCCTTGGCGCCTGGGAATACACGATGCCAACGGACGGATCTCCGCAGACAGTTGACTGGAACAGGTATATTGAAGGAATGCAGAAGATGGACTGGGATCCAAAGAAGTTTTTCTGGTGGAGAAATTATCGTGACTTCGGAACCGGAGTTGCAGGAGATCTCTTTGTACATCTCTTGTCAGGTATACATCTTATGACAGACTCAATAGGTCCTAAAACAATTTTTGCATCCGGGCAATTATGTTACTGGAAGGACAGTCGCGATGTTCCCGATGTAATGACTGCAATAATGCATTATCCCGAAACAAAGGAACATCCTGAATTCCAGCTTATGCTGAGGGTTAACTTCGTAAGCGGCCAGGGTGATAAAGGGATAACACGCTTTATTGGAAGCGAGGGCGTAATGGAAATGATCGATAATGGTTTCAAAGTTACAAATAGTATTATGTCTGAAGCGCCGGGGATAGGTGGCTGGGATGCTCTTCATACGTACCCGCAGGCAATGCAGGAAACTCTTATGAAACAATATGACCAGAAATATACAGAAGCTCAGAAGAAAAGACCTGTTAAAGAAGGTTATACTTATAATGCTCCTTCTGACTATGACGAGCATGTTGAACATTTCAGGAATTTCTTTGATGGAGTTCGCGAAAATAAACCGCTTGTTGAAGGTCCGGAATTTGCCTTCAGGGCTGCAGCTCCCACACTCGCCTGCAATGATTCATATTTCACAAAGAAGATCATTAACTGGGATCCTCAGAATATGAAAGTATTATAATAATACTTATATGAAGTTGCGGATTCTCCTCTCTGAAGGAGAATCCGTTTTTTTACACAAGCAGTCTCATCCTGTAAGAATTCATTGCTGTAATCCCAAGCTTCTTTATAAGCCTGTTATTCACAACCACTCCGACAGGCGCTCCGATGCCTGGTAATAACTGGGCCATTTTGGCCAGATCTATGTAATCACGGTATTCCTGCTGGAAATTTCTCCAGTCAAACTGGTTTATGTCTTCCGGTAACTCTTTACTCTTTGAATCCCAGTCCTCCATTTCAATGTATACCCGTTTCCTGTTGACATCACTCGAAAATGCAAGTTCGAAAATGTGAAGTATATAAAGCCTTTCCCTGTAATCTTTTATATTGAAACCGTACAATGATGCAATATCAAACAACAGTTTTATTTTTATTGCAACCAGTATGGGAAAATCAGCAAGACCAGTAAATATTCCACCCGCTCCTGTAATCCCGCCTTCCACTGCTGCCGTCTTCCTGTAAAATTCAATCTTCTGCTGTATGGCGGCTTCGCGCTCTTCAAAAGTTCTTCCGGGAAGTGGCTTTGCAGCTGTGTAACTGGCACCGAATAATACCGCGCGGATCATCTGCTTCAAAGTTGTTGTGATTACCCTGTGGATCTTTTCAGGTATCCAATTGTTCATTCTTGTTTGTATTTTCTTTGATAGCTGGCTTATAATTGAAGGCTCTCGTAACATCTGCTTTTGCCATCGGCGCATCTGAGAATGAATATTTTTCTCATATTTTGTTTCAGGCTTTGCTTTTACTAATGCTATATCAGAACTTTTAACAATCATCAGGCATAAGTTTCATTATAGAGATAAACTCAAAGCCGGGATGGTTGTTCGGGACAGACCCCCTCGAAAATCAATTAATTTACCCCAGCCCCAGGGGGAGTAAATTGATTTTGACTTCGTCGAGCTCCTCCACTTCGTGTCGCCGGTTCTTCGCTCCCCTTGGGGTCGGGGTAAAAGAAGAAAATCAATTTGTGAGTGTTATCAATGTGACTTGTCATTAGGCGAAGGGGAGGGAGCTCAATCGTTTATAGATTGACTAAAAAAAAGAGCCGCCCGACGGATAGCTCCTTATATATCATAAACGTAATTCCTTTACTGGCATTTCAGATTCGTTCTTTTTGCTTTTGAGGGTTCAGCAAAAGCTCCAAACATAGCATTTCTGAATGATTCACAAGCATCTGCTGTCTGACCCTTGCCTTCCTGGGCAAGTCCCTGCTGGAAATAAAACTTGGCCTTTGCATCTGCTGATCCTGCCTCAAGCGCCAGCCCTTTTTGTGCTGCCTCAAGACCTTTGTCAAAATCTTTCTGCTTGTTATATACATCAGCAAAATAATAGTAAAGGTCTTTGTCCTCACCATATTTTGCAGCTTTATTGAGCTGGGCCAATGCCTCATCGAGCTGATTTGCCTGGTTGGCCTTTGAACCGGCAGCCCTGAAATACTCAAGAGCCATTTTTGATGCTTGTGCAGCCTTGGGATCACCTGCAGGAATCTTTGTAAGGTACATATCAACTGTCTGTTCCAGTGCTTCTGAATTGCCT